>SVIB01000003.1 GCA_015055505.1 Clostridiales bacterium | reverse complement strand
GACACGACGGCAAATGCCGAAATTAAAGAATATACGCATTTTACTTTTAGCGAAAGCGAAAGCACGGTAAGCGGTAATATAAACGGTGACGGTAGTCTTATTCTAAGCGTTTATTACACGCGCGACAGTTATGATATTATTGCGAATAACAACAACGAAAAAGCAGGCACAAGCACGCAAGTAGACGGCAATTATAAATACGAAAAAGAATTCACCTTAATTGCAACGACCAACGTAGGATATACTTTCCTTGGTTGGTACGAGGGGGAAAATCTTGCTTGCGAAAATGAGGAATTTACGTTTAAGGCAGAAAAGACGGTAACTTATACTGCTACTTGGTCGGCTAATACCGATACTAAATACACTGTCAACTACTATTTGCAAAACCTTGAAAACGACAAGTATGCTTTACACGAAACTTTAAATCTTACCGATACTACCGACACGACGGCAAATGCCGAAATTAAAGAATATACGCATTTTACTTATATCGAAAGCGAGAGTACGGTAAGCGGTAATATAAACGGTGACGGTAGTCTTATTCTAAGCGTTTATTACACGCGCGACAGTTATGATATTATTGCAAATAACAACAACGAAAAAGCAGGCACAAGCACGCAAGTAGACGGCAATTATAAATACGAAAAAGAATTTACCTTAATTGCAACGACTAACGCAGGTTATACCTTCCTTGGTTGGTACGAGGGCGAAAATCTTGTTTGCGAAACCGAAGAATTTACATTTAAGGCAGAAAAGACGGTAACCTATACTGCTACTTGGTCGATTGACACCACTACGAAATACACTGTCAACTACTATTTGCAAAATCTTGAAGACGACAAGTATGCTTTACACGAAACTTTAAATCTTACCGATACTACCGACACGACGGCAAACGCCGAAATTAAGAAATTCACGCATTTTACTTATATCGAAAGCGAGAGTACGGTAAGCGGTAATATAAACGGTGACGGAAGTCTTATTCTAAGCGTTTATTACATGCGCGACAGTTATGATATTATTGCAAATAACAACAACGAAAAAGCAGGCACAAGCACGCAAGTAGACGGCAATTATAAATACGAAAAAGAATTCACCTTAATTGCAACGACCAACGTAGGATATACTTGGCTTGGTTGGTACAACGGCGAAAATCTTGTTTGCGAAACCGAAGAATTTACGTTTAAGGCGAAAAAGGACGTAACGTATACGGCAACTTGGTCTGCAAACACCGACACCAAATATACCATCAACTATTACTTGCAAAATCTTGAAGACGACAAGTATGCTTTACACGAAACTTTAAATCTTACCGACACTACCGACACGACGGCAAACGCCGAAATTAAGAAATTCACGCATTTTACTTTTAGCGAAAGCGAGAGTACGGTAAGCGGAAATATCAACGGCGACGGAAGTCTTATTCTAAGCGTTTATTACACGCGCGACAGTTATGATATTATTGCGAATAACAACGCCAAAGCAGGCACGGTTTCAGGTTCTGATAGTTATAAGTATAATAAGCAAATTACGTTAACGGCAACGACCAACGTAGGATATACTTGGCTTGGTTGGTACGAGGGTGAAAATCTTGTTTGCGAAACCGAAGAATTTACGTTTAAGGCGGAAAAGGACGTAACGTATACGGCAACTTGGTCGGCTAATACCGATACTAAATACACTGTCAACTACTATTTGCAAAATCTTGAAGACGACAAGTATGCTTTACACGAAACTTTAAATCTTACCGGCACTACCGACACGACGGCTTACGGCGAAACGGAACGCTACGTGCACTTTACCTGCAATCAAAATATGGGTAAGATTAGCGGTAATATAAACGGAGACGGTAGCCTTATTTTAAACGTTTATTATAAGAGAAATACCTACACCTTATCCATCAGCGATTCTTCCGCAGGTAGCGTTACAAATATCGGAACTTATAAATACGGTACGGAACAGTTCACGTCAAGTGCAACGCCGAATTTAGGCTATTATTTTTCAGGTTGGTACAGTGGAACTATTTTACTTTCTAATAATAGCACTTATACGTTTACGGCAACCCAAAACGTAACGGCACAATTTAAAGTTAACAGTGAACTTGAAAATTTTTATTTTACCTCTACGGAAACAGAATGCCAAATAACGGGATTAAAGTATGCAGTAAGGAAAATTACCGTTCCCGATTACGTAACTTCTATCGGCAAGTCTGCGTTCTTGGGTTACAAATATTTAGAGGAAATCACTTTGCCGTTTGTAGGTGCAACTAAAGACGGTTCGGAAAACACCCATTTTGGATATATCTTTGGAGCGTCCACTTATTCTAAAAATAACACTTACGTGCCTACGTCGTTAAGGAAAGTAACTCTAACTTCAGCAAAAAATATCGGCAATTATGCATTTTATGAGTGTAAAAACTTAACAAGCATACAAATTTCCAACTCTACCACTAGTATTGGCAATTGGACGTTCGCTTATTGCAGTAACTTGACAAACATAGAAATTCCTGAAAGCGTGACGAGTATTGGTGAAGGAGCGTTGTATCGGTGTAGTTTAAAGGAAATAACTTTACCGTTTGTAGGCGACGGCAACCATTCAGCAGGTTATCAAGCCGTGTTTGGATATATTTTTGGCTATAACGTACATACGTCAAGTTCTTTCACGTCCGAATCAACCTATCAATATTATGCATCTGGTGACTATTACCACTACTATATTCCTTCTTCATTAAAAAAAGTAACGATAACCTCGGAAACGGTTATATGTTATAATGCATTCTATAATTGTAGCAATTTAACAAGCATAGTGATAGACAAGGCGACGGCTATCGGCTATGATGCGTTCTATAATTGCAGTGGTTTGGCAAGCGTAACAATCGGTAACGGGATAAAGAGTATTGGCGATTGTGCGTTCAAAAATTGCAGTAGCTTGACAAACATAGAAATTCCCGACAGCGTAACTTCGATTGGCTATTCTGTGTTCGAAAATTGCAGTAGCTTGACAAACATAGAAATTCCCGACAGCGTAACTTCGATTGGCTATTCTGCGTTCGAAAATTGCAGTAGTTTGGCAAGCGTAACAATCGGTAACGGGATAAAGAGTATTGGCTATTCTGCGTTCGATAATTGCAAAAATTTAACAGGCGTATATATCACAGATATAGTGGCTTGGTGCAATATTTCGTTTGATGATTTTTATGGAAATCCTTTATACTACGCAAAAAATTTATATCTTAATAATACGCTTGTAACCGAACTTATACTCCCTGATATTTACATGCATATCGGTAACTATGCGTTCTACGGTTTAAAAAATTTAACAAGCGTAAAAATAAGCGATAGCGTACGGACTATCGGCAAATCTGCATTTTACGGTTGTAGCAATTTAACAAGCATAGAAATAGGCGATAGTGTACGGACTATCGGCAAATCTGCATTTTACGGTTGTAGCAATTTAACAAGCATAGAAATTCCAAACTCTGTCACAAGCATTGAGGAAAAAACGTTCTATGGTTGCAGCAGTTTAACAAACGTGGGAATTCCAAACTCTATCACAAGTATTGGTTTTGGTACATTCTATGGTTGTGGCAATTTAACAGAAATCACTCTGCCGTTTGTGGGCGAAACTAAAGACGGTACAACTAACACCCATTTGAGATATATTTTCGGCGCACTTAATTATTATGATAATTTCGGTCTTACGGCATTAAAGAAAGTAACTATAACTTCAGCAAATAGTATCTCCTCTTATGCTTTCTATAATTGCAGTAGTTTAACAAGCATAGAAATTCCAAACTCTGTCACGAGTATTGGGGAAAGAGCTTTCTTTGGTTGCAGTAGTTTAACAGAAATCACTTTGCCGTTTATAGGCGATAGCAACAAAACTACGTTCAATAACAATCAATACCCGTTAGGATATATTTTTGGCACGAGCAGTTACACGGACAGTACGGAAACAACGCAGTATTATTACGACTCAAGCACAAGCAGTACGATAAATGCAACTTATTATATCCCAACTTCGCTAAAGAAAGTAACCGTAACGAGCGGAGATATTCCTAATGGTGCGTTCTATAATTGTAGCAATTTAACAAGCATAGAAATAGGTAACGGGGTAACACGTATTAATTATGAGGCGTTCTATGGTTGCAGTAGTTTGATAAGTATAGCAATCCCTGACAGCGTAACTTCTATCGGTTATGGTGCGTTCTATAATTGCAATAACTTGAAGAGTGTGTATTATAAAGGTGCGGCAAGCGATTGGTCAAAAATTTCAATCAATTCTTCTAATAATACTACATTAACAAACGCTACGCGTTACTATTACAGCGAAACTGAGCCTACCGAAAGCGGAAACTATTGGCACTACGACGAAAACGGAAATTCCGTTGCTTGGTAAAAACTAAAAATTTAAGCGGAGCGAAAATTTTTCGCTCCGCTTTTGTTAAAACTCTTTTTTCAACCCCTCCGCCACGGCTTAGCCGTGCCAGTAACCTGAGGTCTCCTCATTACTTCTCCTTGTTTAAACCGCATAATAATCGACTTATAGACTGGCTTTTGCCTGTCTATTTTTTGTTTTAGACTACTCTTTTATTTTGCCGTTTTCCCACTCGCCGATACGGGTTTCGCCATTTGCATAATAAGCCGTACCTCTGCCGTGGAGCATTCCGTTTAAAAAATCACCCTCGTACCTGTCGCCGTTATTCCAAACGTAAGTGCCGTAGCCCGTGCGCTTGCCGTTATTATACGCGCCCTCGTACGTGCCGTTATTGAACTGTTCAAAGCCTCTTCCGTGCTTTACTCCGTTAATCCACGCGCCGTCGTAATAGCCCGCGTCCGAATAATAATACTTTCCCTTTCCGTGAAGTTTGCCCTCGCAAAACTCACCCTCGTACCTATCGCCGTTATTCCAAATATAAACGCCGTAGCCCGTACGCTTGCCGTACTCATACGCGCCCTCGTAAGTGCCGTTATCGAACTGTTCAAAGCCTCTACCGTGCTTATTATCGTTTACCCACTCGCCGTCATAATATCCGCCGTTTGAATAATAATACTTTCCCTTTCCGTGAAGTTTTCCGTCGTTAAAATAGCCCTCGTATTTTCCGCCGTTATTCCAAATATAAACGCCGTAGCCCGTACGCTTGCCGTACTCGTACGCACCCTCGTAAGTACCGTTATCGAACTGTTCAAAGCCTCTACCGTGCTTATTATCGTTTACCCACTCGCCGTCGTAATATCCGCCGTTTGAATAATAATACTTTCCCTTTCCGTGGAGTTTTCCGTCGTTAAAATAGCCCTCGTATTTTCCGCCGTTATTCCAAATATAAACGCCGTAGCCCGTACGCTTGCCGTCCTTCCACTCGCCATCGTAAGTGCCGTTATTAAATTTCTCAATGCCCCTGCCGTGCCTATTATCGTTTGCCCACTCGCCGTCATAATATCCGCCGTTTGGATAATAATACTTTCCCTTTCCGTGGAGTTTTCCGTCCTTCCACTCGCCTACGTACTTATCGCCCGAATTCCACACGTAAGTGCCGTGTCCGTGTAATTCGCCTTCATAGTTTACTTCGCCTTGATAGTAACCGTTATCAAAATTTATCGTTTTGTACATAATCCACCTTATTTAAAAAGGTCTCCCGTATGAGATTGTTTCTCGCGAGAGACCTTTTTTAAATTAATAATTTTCCTTTCTAACTTCAAAGTAAGCCTGAGGATGAGCGCAAACGGGACAAACGTTAGGCGCTTTTTTTCCTACTACTAAATGTCCGCAGTTTCTACATTCCCACATAGTTTCGCCTGCCTTTTCAAACACGGCGTTCATTTCAACGTTATTTAAAAGGGCTCTATATCTTTCCTCGTGAGATTTTTCAATTTTTGCAACTTCTCTAAATTTAAATGCGAGTTCGGTAAATCCCTCTTCTTCAGCCTCTACTGCAAATTTTGCATACATATCCGTCCATTCGTAATTCTCGCCCTCTGCTGCGTGAAGAAGATTTTGAGCGGTATCGCCAAGTTCTCCAAGAGCCTTAAACCAAAGTTTTGCGTGTTCTTTTTCGTTGTCGGCAGTCTTTTGGAAAATTTCAGCAATTTGCTCGTAGCCTGCTTTTTTAGCAACGCTTGCAAAATAAGTGTATTTGTTTCTTGCTTGGCTTTCGCCTGCAAATGCTTCCCATAAATTACGTTCGGTTTTGCTACCTTTAAGTTCCATAAGAAATATCTCCTTTTACTTTTATATCTTTATTATAAATATCAAAAATTAAATTGTCAATGGCTTTTGAATTTTTTTGTCAACTTTTCCGTCTTTATAGTGTTTAACTTAAACCGTACCGGCAATTATTTCTATCTTGCCGATAGCCGATTAAATTAGCGGAGCAAATAAACTGACTATTGATTTAACGATTTTTTCAAACAGGTTTAAAGTCAAATTTTTTTCGTTAAGTTTACTGCATTCATAGGTAAATAAATTAGAAAAGTCGGCGTATAGGTCGTTTATCGACGAATTTTTTACCATTAGCGTAGCGCATTCAAAATGATGGACTAACGACCTAAAATCGAGATTTGCCGTTCCTACAACTCCCACTTCTCCGTCGGCTATAAAGGTCTTTGAGTGAATAAACCCGCCTTTATAGGAGTAAATTTTAACTCCCCCTTTATAAAGGTCTAACGCAGTCGCGCGAGTCATAATATACACCGTTTTTTTATCGGGTATTTCCGGAATTAAAATTCTTACGTCTACTCCTCTTTTGACTGCACACTTTAACGCGTCGGTAATATTCGTATCTACAATTAAGTACGGCGAGGTAATATATAGATATTTATCCGCTCTCGAAATTATATCAAGATAGACCTTTTCGACGATATGATGATCGTCAATCGGCGAGGGAGAATCTCCAAACGGAATTACAAATCCGTCACAGTAATTTTGATGATTTTTCTCAATAAAGTCGTCCTCGTTTAAGTTTTCTCCGCCCGTCATATTGAAAAGTTGAATAAAAAGCCTTACTAAATTATCGGTTGCCTGACCTAAAATCTTAACCGAATTATCAAGCCATCTTCCAAACGGTTTTTTAGCGTTTATATACTCGTCGGCAATATTAGAGCCACCCATAAACCCAACTTTTCCGTCTATAACGGCTATTTTTCTGTGGTCACGGTTATTATGAATAACCGAGGCAATAGGCACAAATTTTAAAAATCTTCTCGCGTCTATACCCTCTTTTTGCAGTTCAAGATTAAATTTTCTCGGCACTTTTGATATACTGCCAACGTCGTCGTACATCAAATAGACTTTTACGCCCTCGTTAATTTTTTCTTTAAGGCAATTAAAAATGCCGTCCCACATTACTCCCTCTTCGATAATAAAATACTCCAAAAAGACGTATTTCTCGGCTTTTTTAATCTCTTCTTTTAAATTCTCGAAAAATGTTTCGCCGTCTTTTAGGTATTCCGTTTTTGAGTTGTCGTACACGGGGAGCGAGGTCGTTGCTCTTACGTATTTAAGCGCACTTGTAAATTTTCCGCCGTTTTGCTCTAAATTTGCAAAGACTTCGGCTTGCCGATAGTATTCGTCGTGATGTTCGTCATAGATTTGACGGAACTTTTTCATTTGTTTTTTACTAAGCCGTGCATTTCCAAAAGTATAATAAATAACCAACCCGCCAAGCGGAGCAAGTAAAATAAGTATTACCCACGGCAATTTATAAACTGCCGACTGATTTTTGTTTACGACGTATAAAAAGAGCAAAACACCGAGCACCGAGGAAACGACGTTTACAACCGCAAATTTTCTGCCAAGCAACACGAATAGCACCCATAAGGCAACTGCTTGGGCTATAATACTTAGAAAAATTATGGCAAACCTCGAGGCGTGTAACCACGTCTTTTTTCTCTTCATATCTTTACCTTAATATTAGGCAAAAATTTCCGCCTAACCGTTAATTATTTATTTTGATAATAAGTCAAATATCTTATCGGTAACAGCCGTTGGATTTTCAACTGAAAGTCCTGCGGTAAGTCTTGCCGAGAAATAAAGTATTTCAGCAAACGCCTTTACCCCGTCTTTATCGTCAATATATACCTTTTTAATCTTTTCAAACAACGGATGAGCGGGGTTAATTTCAAGCACTTTTGACGCTGATACTCCCTGTCCGCCGTTTGGCATTTGCGATAAAACTTTTTCCATTTCAAGGGAAATTTCGCCCTCAGCCGAAAGACATACGGCGTGCTTTTTAAGTGAAGAAGAAAGTCTTACTTTTGCAACTTTATCGCCGAGCGCAGACTTTATCTCCTCTAAAATTCCGTTATTTTCGGTGTTTAATTTTTCGTCGTCGCCGTTTTGAGTAACTTCTACGCTTAAAATATTTTTAAACGCCTTTCCTTCGTATTCCCCAAGCATTTTGATTGCGAATTCGTCAACCTCGTCGGCAAAAGTAAGTATATCCTTTCCGCCGTCTAAAATTTGTTCGCTTTGGGGAAGAGCCTTAACTCCGTCAACACTCTTTGCCGTTGCGTAATATATAGTCTTATCGTCCTCGGCAAGTTTTTCGACGTATTCCTTTAAAGTAAGGTATTTATCTTCTTTTACAGACTTAAACATAATTAAATCCTGTAAAAGTTCTTTGTTCATACCGAATCCTTGATATATGCCGTACTTAATTTGAAGCCCGAAAGCGTCGAAGAATTTTTCATAACTTTCCCTATCGTTTTTCTGCATATCTAAAAGTTCGTTTTTAATCTTCTTTTCGATATTTGAACCGATAAGTTTAAGTTGACGGCTTTGCTGAATGGTTTCACGGGATATATTAAGGGTAAGTTCGCTGTCTACAAGTCCCTTTACGAAACTAAAATAATCGGGTAAAAGGTCGGCGCATTTTTCGGTAATTAATACCCCGTCAGTATAGAGTTTAAGCCCCTTTTCATAGTTTTTACTGTAATAATTATAAGGTGCTTTAGACGGAATATACAAAAGCGCCTTGTAGTTTACGCTACCCTCTACCGAAACATGAATACGCTTAAGCGGTTTTTCATAGTCGTAGAAAGTGTCTTTATAAAATCCGTCGTATTCTTCCTCGCTAATTTCGTTTTTATTCTTTTTCCAAAGCGGAGTCATTGAATTTAAGGTCTCCCACTCGGTATAACTTTCAAGGGGCGCGCCGTCTTTTCTCTCCTCTTCGGTCTGTTCTTTATATTTCGTAACCTCAGCCTTGATTGGGTAACGGATATAATCCGAATACTTTTTAACGAGCGATTTTAATTGGTATTCCTCTAAATACGAACTAAATTTATCGTCGTCGGTATCCTCTTTTATATAAAGTACGATTTCAGTACCTCTTTCCTCTTTTTCGCACGGTTTTACGTCGTAGCCTTCAGTACCGCTACTAACCCAAACGGTTGCCGTATCCTCGCCAAAGGCTTTTGAATAAACTTCAACTTTATCCGCCACCATAAACGCAGAATAAAACCCTACGCCGAATTGACCGATAACATTAATATCGTCAGCCTTTATCTCTTCAGCGTTTTCAGTCTTAAAAGCAAGCGAACCGCTCTTTGCTATCGTTCCTAAATTATTTTCAAGTTCTTCCGCCGTCATACCAATTCCGTTATCGGTAATAGTCAGCGTTCTCGCTTTTTTATCTGCCTTTATCTTGATTTCAAAGTCGTTTCTCGTAAGTCCCGAAATCCCTTCTTTTAATCCTTTATAATAAAGTTTGTCAATTGCGTCCGAACAGTTTGATAAAAGTTCACGAAGGAAAATTTCTTTGTTTGTGTAAATTGAGTTTATCATTAAATCTAAAACTCTTTTTGATTGTGTCTTAAAACTCTTCATGTTTATCTCCTATAAATTAGCACTCTACCGTGCCGACTGCTAATATTATACTACCCTATTAAGAGTTTTGCAAGCCTATTTAGTGAAAATGGTGTAAAATTTTTTATAAAATTTTTGAAAAAGTTTTCAATGCATCCGCTTTGAAGCGCACGGTTACTAAATACTGACCGTCTTTTACGTTTACCGATAGCGACGGCTTTTCGGTTATACTGAAATACTCTAAAAGCACCTGTTTTAAATCTCCAATTATAAGTTCGGCGCTTTCGCCCGTTAAACTCATTCGGTCGCTTTCTATAACTCTTTTTAGTCTTATTGCATCACTGTTTTTCATAGCGTTCTTTTAAGCCCCCTTCTAATACTGCCGAAAAATCCTCGGTATTCGCCGTCGTAATCGTATAATTTATCTTTACCGCTTACAAGGTTTGAAGACAGTATTTTAAAGGCTTTAAAAGACGGACTGTCGGGAGGGAGAAATCCCGCGCTAAACAAAAAAATTCTATCGTCCTCGGGTATTACTCCCAAAAGCCTGCACTTTAAGGTCTTTTCAATCTCTTCGGGGGAAAGCATTGCCCCGCTGACCGTTAAATCACCTCTAACTCTATTTACGACAAGTCTAACGCTTTGAGTTTTTATTGATCTAAGACAAGCCAATACTTTATCCGCGTCGCGCAGTGACGAAAGATGGGGAGTCGTTACCAAAATAGCCTCGTCGGCTACCGAAACGGCTGTTTTAAACCCTGCGCTTACCCCCGCGGGACAGTCTATTAATACGAAATCAAAAGAAGAGGCAAGCCCCTCGATAAGTTCTTTTAATTTTTCGGGTGGAAAATCAGGCTTTGACAAAGAGTGGATTGACGGCAATATGTACGCGTTTTTACTTGCTTTACTGCGGATAAGCGCTTGCGTCGGTCGGCAACGCCCCTCAATGCAGTCTATCGCGTCGTAAACGACGAGATTTTCAAGCCCAGTCACTAAATCTAAATTATTAAGACCGAAATCAGCGTCAACCATACATACTCTTTTCCCCGTCGTGGCAAGCCTTATCCCAAGATTTGCAACCACAGACGTTTTTCCCACTCCGCCCTTACCCGAAGTAATTACAATTTTTCTGGACATTATATTCTCCAACGCATATAGTTTAACTCCCTTAATTTTAGCAAGGGCGCAATTAAAAACTTTTAGACCTTTTGCAAATTTAAGGCTTTTTTTGTCAATAAAAAACCCCGAAATTTCTTTCGGGGCAAATCTCTTCAATTTTTTTAATCTATTTAATTAATCTTCGTCAAAAGTAATAAATTTATCGGGACAATGGAAATTACCGCAAAGAGTGGGATTTAACGCAAGCAAATGTTTATCTCGGTGTCCGCCCTCGGTCTCTATTCTAAACGCATTAAATCTTATTGGATGGTCGCCTGCTTTAATAGCAGAATATGGCACTATAATTTCAACGTCATACCCGTTATCGGTCAAAGTTACGTCCGCAGTAAAAGCCTTAGGCAAAAATTCAAGTTTTAAATTGCCGTTTTCGTTTTTGATTTTAGCAAAAAACACAGCCCCGTTAGGCGCTACTTCAAGTTCATAATACTCGTTTATATCTTTTCCTACGCACAAAAAGACCTCAACGACGTCTCCATTATAAATAGGCTCGTTATCTTCGCTGTACGCCGAAAACAATTTTGAATCATGCGCGCAAAATTTAAAACGGAGATTGTTTCCAACTCTGCCGTATTCCAACGTTGTTATAAAAGGAGTTTTCTCTCCCTTTCTGTTTTCTCTCAAATATGCTATCATAATATATTTATATTATCAATTTTTTCTCTTTGTGTCAAGGATTTTAAAAGTTAAAAAGTTTAGTTGCATTTTTTTTGGTTTAAATGTATAATACGGGTATGGAAGAATCAATTTTATCGGGCGGAAGAAGGCTAAAAGACGCGCTCACTTTAAGTTCAATATTTTATTCGGGTTACCGCTCCTTAAAAAAGGGCGAGAACTGTTTTGAAGGGGGGCACTTTTTAACGGTTATATTCGCCGAAAGCGGAAGTTTTACACTTAAATATCAAGGTATTAGTTTGACGGTTACGGAATCGTTTATAACCGTAATTCCACCTCAAACGCCTTACACTTTAACTTGCGAAAATCTAAAGGCAAGAATTTTTGCTTGCGAATTTGCACTTTCGTCAAGGATTCCAGTCGATATAGACGGAAAACTGTTCTTTGCAAGCGGAATTAAACTACCGCTTATAAAAAGACTTATCCGTTCTTCGCTTGCGGTTTTCCCAAAAGGAGATTGCAGTCATACTGCCGAAAAGGTAAACCCGTTAGACGAACACCTCGTTAAAAACTGCGCTGAAATTTTACTTATTGAATGTATAAAGTCCACCGATAAGTCGGTTATTGACAAAAACTACCCTATTTCAGGTAAAGGAGAATCAGCAAAAACGGCAACTAAAATTTACGAGTATTTAACTCAAAACCTACACCGTAACGTAACCTTAGAGGAATTAGCCGACGAACTTTTCTTTTCGGTTTCGTACATAAAAACTGCGTTTAAAAAACACACCGGCACGACGGTTATGAAGGCTTTTACCTCTATGAAGATTGACCGTGCTAAAAAATTAATCAAAAGGGGCTCTTCTTTTTCTAAAATCGCAAACGATTTAGGTTTTTCGTCCTTACAGCATTTTTCAAAAACTTTTACGAAAGAAGTAGGCGCAACGCCTATGGAATACAAAAAATCTCTAAGCAAATAGCCGTCTATAAGTCGATTATTGACTTATTGCGTGAAAAAAAGCCCGTTTTGGCGTCGCCAAAACGGGCTTAAATTTTTATCTTTCTTTTACGTCCAACACTACTGAACCTATTTCGTCAAGAATTTCTCTTGCTACGTCTTTGTCTACGTATACTTTAAATTTGTTTACGCTTCTTGAAAAGAAATGAAAACGTCTGGTTTGAGCAGCCGCACCTTTTGCGCCTATAGACAACGGATCGCCGTTTCCGCCGTTAGTCGTAATTACAAGATTAAATACACACGCTCTCATTTGAGCAATCGCACTTTTAATCATTTTAATACCGCCTAAAATCAAACCGATAATAGTAATACTCCAAATAATACCGATTATAAGTTTAATAACCGTCCAAATAGACTTGTTGTGCTTAAAGTTACCCTCAATACCGTGTACTTCGCTAAGCGGAATTTCTTCACGGTGTAAAGACTTTTTGTCCTCGATTGAAGAAATAATCCTCTTGTTAGTAACTACTAAACTACAGTTTTTCTTGTCCCTCTCCATAGCATTTCCTGCTTTTGCGTAGTCCCAAGATTTAAGAACTACTTCATTTACCCCATACTTAAGTTGCATAAATTTTTCTCCTTTGTTTATTTAAAACGCCTTGCTATACTAAACGGGTTATTTACAATTTAGTATAACTTTTTGCATTTTACTCTTATATTATCACATTTCACCTTGCCGTCCGTCAAGCGAAATCAAAAAAAACTTCGCACAATTTAATTTTACGCATTATAACAACTTGCGCAGTACGGACACTGATTTACTTCTCCCTTAAAACCTTTAAACGACGCTCCGCAACTTTGACAGTTTATTGCTATTGCTATTTTTCCGCTTTGCTCCTTTTGAGAAACGTATTCTTCGTAAAGATATACGGACTGCCCTTTACGTACGTATCCTAAAAGCATTTCCGCCCTAAACGCTTTATCAATTAAATCCCTTGCCTTTTTTTCGGTTACGGATAATTGGCTGGCAATATCCTTCTCAGTAGAAACGCCCTTACTTTTTACGCAGTCGCAAACTTTTTCAAGTTCCTTTATTTCATGAACGACCGGCATTTCGTATACGTATAAAAAAGCGCCTATTATCAGCACCAACACTCCAACAACCGTGAGAGCCGTTTTTTGCGCAATAAGCCCGATTAACGTCAACAGTATTCCGCCAAAAAACAACCCTATTCCTACTTTCATTATAAATTTAATCATTTCTTTTTTTCGTTGTATTTTTTTACTCATTTGCTCCACCCTCTTTTTCTACTGTATTTTTTGACCTGCCGTGTTTACGCAAGCCTTTGCCTCTTCTGCCATTTCTTCGGTTACGCCGTCGGGTTTAAAGGTTACCTTATCCAAGTCCACACCTATAAAGAATTTTGCAAGCGTAAGCCCCGCCAAATATCTTCCCACACCGTAATCGAGATGGAATCCGTCGCGCGTAAGTTCATAACCAACGCCGTTAAGCCCTGTATTTCTTGCAAGTTGTACACTGACTCCGCTTGGGGCGATTGCTTTTATTTCGGTAAAGGGCAAAATCTTTTCCTTTACCGACTGAACAATGTCGCCGTACATTTTTTCTTGGTCTTTACCGTACCACTCAAAGTGCGGATGGTCGGCAGAAGTAGAATAAGCCCACGTCATGTGCCATACAAATTTAGGCTTATTGCCAACTTTTTCTCTAACTAAGTCGGTAAATTCGTGTAAACAGTCGTAACTTTCGGCTTTACCGCTATAACCGCTTGCTTGCTGAAAGGAAATAATATCCCACTCGCCGTCAAGCAAACAATCTAACGCAGTCGCGTTAGGTTTTGTATGCCATCCGTCACCGCTATTAGTCCTATACTCGTATACGGCGCTACCCTCTTTAAAAAACTGCAAATGCTGATTTAACGAGCATCCGCCGTAAACAAGATTTCCAATATATAAACACTCGCAACCGTTTGCCGATTTTACTATTTCGTACAAATACTCCGTGGCGTCGTCCGAAAAACTGTTGCCTATCGTTAAAATTCTCATAATTTTCCCATTAATCGACTTATAGCCCTACTTAAGAACAATTTCAGCAACGCGGAGCGCGTGACTCGTTCCATAATTAAAGCAAGCAACTTCGAAAGTATTTCCCTTGAAAACGCCCTTTTGTCCATTATCAAGCCACTTTACGCTTTTAATCTTTCTATCCGTATTAAGCGTAACCGTTCTTGCGTTTCCATCTCTTTGAACGTTTATATCCGCCGTCATATTTACGTCTTTTATAACAGCGTAATACTTACCGTTTTCTCCCTCTAAAACGTACGCGTCGTTTGAGGTTATTTTTGAAGAGTGAGCGGTATAGATAAAGTTTTTATTTTGTTTTATCCACTGACCGATAAACTCTAAATAGCACTTATCAATATTTCTTATACTGCCGTCGGCGGTAGGTCCAACGTTTAAAAGAAAATTACAGTCGTAATACCTACACTCAACGAGATTTTCAATAATTTCTCTTACGGGTTTATAGTTGTAATCGTCTTTTGCGTAACCCCAATGGTCGTTCAAAACTTGACACATTTCGCCTGCTCTATGCCTATCCGAATTGTCAACGAACGACGGCTTACCCCTTTCAAAGGTTACGCTGTCTATTTCGGGGTGTCCAACCTTTCCAAGCGCAGAAAGTCCCGTATTGTTTATAATCATTGCCTCGGGCTGATATTTTCTTATTGTACCGTAAAGCCTATCCTCTTGCCAGTCGCCGTCGGGCTTATCCCACGCTCCGTCAAACCAAAAACCGCCGATTTTGCCGTATTCGGTACATAAAATTTCAATGCTCTTTATAAGGTAATCAATATACGCTTTAAAATCGTTTTTGTATTCGGGGCAACGCCAGTCTAATAGAGTATGGTAAAACATAGGTAAAATACCGCCGTCGTTACAAGCGTCAACGAACTCCCTTATTAAATCGCGTCCGCCAAGTACGTGGGGCGCGTCATAGCTGTTTAGTCCGCACGTATCGTAAAGCGAAAAGCCGTCGTGATGGCGAGTTGTTAAAGTTATATACTTACATCCCGCTTTTTTTGCCGTTTTAACAAGGTCTTTAGCCCAATTTTTCTTCACCTTAAATTTTTGGGTTAAAGGCTCGTATTCCTCGTCGGGAATACCATAAACGTTTTTAGCCCACTCGCCTTTTCCTAAAATGCTGTATAAGCCAAAATGCACGAAAAGTCCAAAGCCTTTTTTCTCAAATTCAGTTATGTAATTCATTTATATATCCTCCAAAACAGTTCTTATTTTCTTTTGCCTTAAAAATTCACACGCTTTAACAACCCTGCTTACGTCGTAGTCTTCCATACGGTGTCCGTCAAAGCCAACGCTAAGTTTAAGCCCTGTCTTTTTGACGGTTTCTTGCTCCTCTTCGCTACCGAAAAACCTCTTTACGTAAGCGTGTTCTCTATACCCGTGAATACTATCGTAATTTACGTTAAGTTCCCAAAAAATACCGACGTCAGCAAGACTTTTAAGATATTCGTAAACTCCCTCTTTCCTCGTTTTTGCAAACGAAAACAAATCGGTGTGAGCAATCCCCGTTACGGTATTTAACCTTTTCGAGAATTTTACGATATCTCCGCCTATTACACTTTCTGGGCTGTCTAAATTTTCAACGATACAGTAATCAAAACAACTTACGTCTTCATCTTCATTTAAGGCGTATTGAGGAAGAGTACAAATCTCGACTCCTCGCAAAATTTTAATTTTATCGGCGTACTTTTGCTTTAACTTGGTGACTTCGTCGAAGTATTCTCCCCATCTTCCGGCAATGCCGTAATTATGGTCGCTAATCCCAAACACGTCGACGCCTTCTTCTATCATTTTTTTGACAAGACTTTCAGGCTTATCTCTTCCGCAACGTGAAAATTCGGTATGCGCATGCAAATCAAAAACCATATTAACTCCGCTATAACACAGTTTAGTTAATTAAAACCTTTTAAAATGCGTTCTTTTTGTATATTTTACCATTAATTTGAAAATTTTACAATTAAATTTATAAATTTAGGGATTATAATCTACTTAAAATAACAATTAGGAGATATTGCGTTGACTTTTTTAACTTTTTATAATAATATATACGTGTAGTATTCTTTGCTAACGACAAAAGCAGGTGACGAGATGACAGTCGAACAAATGAAAGATTTCGTTTATAAATTATCATTTTATTCAAATTACGCCCCAAAGCCGTTTGACTATATCCATTTATCATGGATTTTTATAACCCTTTTAGGTGTCTTTTTCGTATTAAAATTTTATGACGAAAAACTTTTAAGACCGCTTTACTTAGTTTCGACTATTGTTATGTGGATTGGAGAAATATACAAACAGTTCGTTTACTCCTTTTTGACGGGAGAATTCGCTTATCAATGGTATTATTTCCCGTTACAGTTTTGCTCCACGCCAATATACACTTATCTTATCGCGTTAATTTTAAAGAAGGGTAAACTTTACGATTGGCTCGGCGCTTACCACTCAACTTACTGCCTTTTTGCAGGTATTACGGTTATGGCTTTCCCTTCTTCTGTGTATTCGCATTATATGGGAGTTTGCATTCAGTCAATGCTACATCACTCGCTTATGATTGTAGTCGGCGCATGCGCATTAAAAACTTATGCAAAAAACTTTTCAATCCCTCAGTTTTTGGGCGGAATGGGGGTATTTCTCGTCCTTTTAATAATCGCCGAAGTTTTCAACTTAGTAATTCCCGACCTTACGGGACAATCGGTAAATATGTACTTTATAGGCAATTCAATGGACTTAGACGTACCGCTTTTATCTCACGTGAAAGATGCCTTCCCTTATCCATTCTTCGTATTTATGTATATCTTGGTGTACACCGAAATAGCAATTGGAATTTCCTATTTGTTTTACAAAATCGCAAACAAGAAAAAGAAATATTAAACTGTTTTAAAAACACATACGGCTATGCGAAATTTTCGCATAGCCGTTTTTGTTAATAATCGACTTATAGCCCAATATTTATTAAGGAATTGCCTTTTCAATAACCCCACCGCCAAGGCATTTTTCTTCGTCGTAGAAAACGCAAAACTGCCCTTCGGTAATTGCCCTTTGCCTTTCAAAAAACTCTACTTCTATTTTATCCTGTCTTATATGCACCGTCACTTTTTGGTCGTCTTGACGGTATCTAAATTTTGCGTAGCACTCAAAATCTTTTTGAGTAGGCTCACAAGGTATCCAGTTACATGAATTCATTATAAGCCCGCCAGTATAGAGTTTATCTTCCTCTCCGTGCGCTACGTATAAAATATTATTCTTTAAATCTTTTTCTATGACGAACCACCTTCCCGCGTCGCCTTTTTGTCCGCCTATATCTAAGCCTTTTCTTTGACCTATAGTGTAATACATAAGTCCGTAATGCTTACCTAAAACTCTTCCGTCGTAAGTTCTAATTTCCCCTTCTTTTGCAGGAATATAATTCATTAAAAACTTGCGGAAATTTCTCTCGCCGATAAAACAAATACCCGTACTGTCTTTCTTTTCGGCGGTTGCAAGTCCGTACTCCTCGGCAATACGCCTAACCTCGGGTTTAGGAATATCCGCTAACGGGAAAAGCACGTTTTCAAGTTGTTTTTGAGAAAGTTGATTTAAAAAATAGGTTTGGTCTTTATTTTTATCTTTAGCCTTTAAAAGATAATGCGTATCTCCGTCGTGACGGATTCCGCAATAATGCCCCGTCGCTATATAGTCTGCGCCGAGTTGCATTGCGTACTCTTTAAACGGACCGAACTTGATTTCCCTATTGCAAAGCACGTCGGGATTTGGAGTTCTTCCTTTTTTATATTCGTCTAAAAAGTAAGAAAACACCCTATCCATATACTCTTTTGCAAAATTAACGCCGTAATACGGAATATCTAAAAGCGAACAAACACGGCGCACGTCAGCATAATCGTCTTCCGCAGTGCAGTTGCCGTCAATATCGTCTTCTTCCCAATTTTTCATAAAAAGACCGATAACTTTATAGCCTTGTTGTTTTAATAGAAGTGCCGCAACCGAACTGTCAACGCCTCCGCTCATTCCGACCACAACGGTTTTTGCCATGTGTTTTCCTCCTTTTTCGTATATTGTAGCACAAGACGACAAAAAAAGCAAAGTAATCGCTAATGAAATCAAAAAATCTTGACTTTAAGGGGATAATATTATATACTTATATTAAATCAATTTAAATTTTTATCAAGGAGAGATTAATAATGTCCAATAAAGAAGTTTTTGAAGAAGAGGTTGACGAAGTAATAATTCTTAAATCTGCGGATGGCGAAGAAATTGAATTTGAAGACGTAGCAAGCATAAATTACGAAGATAAATTCTATAAAATTTTAGCGCCTGTAACTCCCGTAGAAGGAATGCAAGACGACGAGGCTCTCGTATTTGAAGTTGTTGCAGTAGACGACGAAAACGACCAATTTAATATCGTTTTAGACGAAGACGTTATTGAGGGCGTTTTTGCGATATATAATCAACTTTTAGAAGAAACTGAAGATTAATCGACTTATAGCCCTACTTTTGGCTATAAAATCGACTTAAGCACCCGTAGTCTAATTGGATAAAACGGCGCCCTCCGACGGCGCTGTTCCGAGTTCGAGTCTCGGCGGGTGCACCAAACAAAAGCCTCAACCAAAAGGTTGGGGCTTTTGTTTTGTATCCCGTAAACACTCGAACACTTTTCCCTGCCACTACTAATTGTTTATTGAATTGCTTATGGGAAAAGAGTTCGCAATGAATGAGCGTTAGCGAATGGCATTATTGCCGTTTTTAGTAACCCTTTTATATCCGCTTAAGTATACTCGGCAAAATCTCGGCGGGTGCACCAAACAAAAGCCTCAACCAAAAGGTTGGGGCTTTTGTTTTGCATCCCGTAAACACTCGAACACTTTTCCCCGCCACCACTAATTGTTTATTGAATTGCTTATGGGAAAAGAGTTCGCAATGAATGAGCGTTAGCGAATGGCATTATTGCCGTCTTTAGTAACCCTTTTATATTCGCTTAAGATACTCGGCAAAATCTCGGCGGGTGCACCAAACAAAAGCCTCAACCAAAAGGTTGGGGCTTTTGTTTTGTATTCCGTAAACACTCGAATACTTTTCCCAACCACTTTTTGTGCAAAATGTATCATTAAGAACAAAAAAATATTTATAAATTTTTGTTTTTTCTATAAAATTTTAAAATTTTTTAATTTTTTTTTAAAACATCCACTTGTGTTTCTTTTAAATATACCATTCCAAGCCGATAGCCTTCCATTACGCAAACCCCACCGCCATTACCCTGTTTTATTTCAACGGGATGTTTTAAACTAAGCAGTAGCAAATCTCTACGCGTGGTCCTTGTGGAAACCTTAAACTCAAACGCCAACTGTTCAACCGTTGAAGTACGGCATTTACATAGATATTTAATTATTTCGATTCTACGTTTTGCCGTATCTATCATTACTCACCTCAACGTTGTACCCGTAGTTTACAACTCAAACTGCTAACCTACTGACCAGTTTGAAAAAATAATTGAAAAATTTTTTTGTAAATAAAAAAAGACCGCATAACCTTTTCCGATTACACAATCTTTCCTTAAAGTATTTACTTTTTAAAGCCTATCTTATCCCTACGTTTTTGTTTTTTATTAAGTGTTACTGTTGTGTTTCAAAAGATAAATCGTATAAATCTAAAGTTTTGCGTCTTTTGTTTATATAATGATTTATCTTTCGTTATAGTTGTTTCATTCTATTTGTAATAAACAATGTCCTCAATTTCCTTCGTTGTCTTTAAACTCGTCGTTTTTTCCGACTCTTGTAATTTTGCTATTCCTTTAGGAATACTCGTTCCCGTATGCAATGCAATATCTTTTATAATCTCAAATTCCGACTTGTTATCATCTAAACCTAATGCTATAGCAATAGTACTTGGAAATTTATACGGACTTGCCGTTGAAACAATAAGTGTTTTACTATCCATTTTCAGATTTTTATAACAGTAAAACGCAACTGCTGTATGCGGGTCAATCAAATAATTATTCTCATCAAACGCCGTTTTTATAGATTTTAACGTTTGGTTTTCATCCGCATAAAATCCTATAAACTCTTCCATAAAGGATCTTTCTTCTTCGTTTAAAGAATAAACGCCTTTTTCGTTTAAATCTTGCATAAGAGATTTTACTCTATGTCCGTTTCTTCCAGTCGCCAAATACACGAGTCTTTCAAGATTTGATGAAACTAATATATCCATTGCCGGTGAATTAGACTTTTTAAACTGCCTATTTTTATCGTAAACACCCGTTGTGAAAAAGTCAGTCAAAACGTTATTTACGTTAGACGCGCAAATAAGTTTATTTATAGGAATACCTATTTGCTTAGCAATATAACCTGCAAAAATATCCCCAAAATTACCCGTAGGAACGCAAATATCAAAACTTTCCCCAAACTTAATCCAACCCGATTCAACACCCCTAAAATAAGCGTATACGTAGTATATAATTTGCGGTACTAACCTACCTATATTGATTGAGTTTGCAGAAGAAATTAGCACCCCGCTATCTTTAGGGTAAACCTTAAATATGCCTTTTACGAAGTTTTGACAATCGTCAAAATTTCCTTCTATCGCAAACGCTTTCGTTCTTTCGTCGGTATAATATAGTATCTGCTTTTCTTGTATTTCAGACACCCCTTTATACGGATATAATACGACGGTATCAAACGTTCCGCTTTTCATAAAACTAGATAATGCTGCACCACCAGTATCCCCAGACGTTGCAACTAAAATAAGCGACTTATCCGTCACGTTATTCTTCTTTTTGGCAACTTCAATTAAAAAGGGAAGTATAGTAAGCGCCATATCTTTAAAAGCAAGCGTAGGGCCTTTATACAATTCCAAAAAACTTAATTTATCAAAAGTTTTAAACCCGACCATACCCTCTTCAAAATTAACTTGATCATACGCGCTATTTACGCAATATGCAATTTCTTCATCCGTATAATCGTCTAAAAAAAGTTTAAATATATCAATTGCTATTTCTTGATAGGTTTTTTTAGTCCACGTAGTATCGAACTCTATGGTAGGAAAAACTTCAGGAATAAACAATCCCCCGTCACTTGCGAGACCTTTTAAAATAGCCTTACTTACCGTTAATCTTTCATTACTTCTCGTACTTATATACATATAGCCTCACAAATCAATTCTAAATTTTTAGTTTATAACCATTTAATTTCATACGGTTTTAACGTAATTTCGCTTGCCTTACCCGTAATATCGTAGAAAACAGTCGTTTGCTTTTCGCTCGTGTTATTTGTTATAGCGTATCTATCGCCGTAGAAATGGGCTTCCGTCAAAGGATTTGTACAATAGGACTTCTTGTCCATATCTTCCTTACCTGCCGTCCAAAGTATCGCTCTATATAAAAGTTTTGCGTTTTCAGCCGAATAAGGAATACCCGTTATATAAAAACTTCTGCCCTTGCCGTAATTATTGGTAGCCATTTTTACTTCGCCTACGTTTACCTTTCTCGTAAATCTATCCGAGAAAACTATATCAACTACGTTTGTTCCGTCTAATGCGAAAATATTCTTCTTATCTTCGCCGTAGTCAACGGGGGTATTAATTCCGTCTAAAATGAAATGCTCGTCGTGTTTTTCGATATTATATTTATCTTCGCCAAGGGAAATTCCACACTCTTTATCAACTCCTAAAACGTCCGAAAGTTGGAAGAATTTACCGTTATTTTGAATAGCGGTAGGCTCGCCTACGCCAATAAATCCACCGCCGTTATACACGAATTTTCTAACTGCAGTTACAACCTTTTCGTCAAGCCAGTTTTCACCGCCACTCCAAGCAGTTCCGGCATCTCCTGCGTTTATAACTACGTCAAACTCGTCAAGTCTACCTGCTTTTACGTCTTCAAAATTGATAAATGAAACGTCCACGGGCATTCCCGATAACGCTTCGTAAATGCCTTGATATGAGTAACTTTGTTGATACCAAAGTTCGTGAGCCGTCATATTGCACATCCAACTGCGCTTTTTGCCCCACGCGTTTAATACTGCAACTTTTGCAAAATTCTTAGGCGTTTGAGTTTTTACGGTATCGTAAATATATCTAAATTCGTCGCAAATTTCAGCCGCTCTTTGAATAAATTTGGGGAATTTTGCAGCGAGTTCCAAATATCCGCCGAAACCAATTCTATCAAGCGGATTTCTCATCATTGCCCTTCTTGCAGTTATCCAGTTGTTATTGAGTTCTTTTACGGCGTTGTCTTCATTTCCTTCAAAGAAGGTATCGGGGAAGAAATAAGGTAAAAATCTACCTTCTTTATATCTAACCCCTTCAACGTCGGAAAGCATTCTAACGGTTACGCCACCGCCAACACTACCAACTAACGCATCCAAGCCCAACTCTTTATATCTTTCGCCAAAGATTTCCGCGCCTATCCAACAGTCGCCCAAAAACATCATCGCTTCTTTGTCGTTTTCGTGAGTGATTTTTACTAAATCTTTAACCGTTTCAATAACGAAGTTTTCAACGAAAGCCATCCAGTCTTTGTATTCTTTAGTGGGAATACGGTGAGTTTGGTTATAATACCCAGCATCAACTAAATATTCTGCTCTCATTTTATAGCCGTACTGCTTTTCAAAGTCGTCGAGCATACGTGGGCTTACCGCCATATTGTAGCCAAACCAATCTACGTTTCTCTCTTTACCATGTTGATTGAAAACGAGCGAGAACATATAAAGAAAGGTCGTAAAACGAACTACGTTGCTCTCTGGGTTTTCGTCGCACCAACGCTGTAAGTTGTCACGAATAAACTTCTTCGTCTTTGGATAATACGGGTCGTACATTATATGGTGTGGCTCGTCCCAGTTGTTGGTTATGTAGTTATACATGTGAACGGGATGCCACAACGAAATACCCAAAAACGCAATCGTATATTGATGGAAAGGCGTGGTGTTTTTTATAATAATATTGCCATTATCTTGGTCTATAAGCCAATTATCGTGTATTTTCCCCGTAGTTCTATCCACAACCTCAATATGCTTTACGGCTTCAGTAGAAAAGTCCGGCTTTACTTGTTCAGCATAGAAAGTATCCATTAAATGAACAGTTAAAACTTCTTCCGTTGCCGTTATAAACGGAGTCATAATAAACATGTGTTGCCACTCGTCGGGGTTGTTTTTTGCCCACTCGTGATTACCGCGGTCTACGAAATAAACGTTGTAAACTTTATCCGCTATCTCTTTTGGATTTTTGGGAAGTTTTACTCCGTCGCAATCTCTTACTGCGTCCGCGCCCCAAAGTTCAGCTATTTTTTTAGTTCCTTCAACGTAATTTTCATCAGTTGGAATAGTTATTCTTCCTTTTCTCATCTTACTTCTCCTATAAACAATTTACGGTTTTAATCTTAATAAAATCATTTAATTTTTACCCATAACAAATCTCTTTATTACTGGTAAGCATCAACCCTGCCACCTTCTTTTTCTTCCGAAAAATGGAATTCCCCCTGAACTCTAACCCCATCTGAAAAATAAACGAACGTTTCCGGATGCTTTTTCATTGTGTTCATAAATTCTGGAATATCACGACTAGTCATTACTGATAAAACGATATAATACTCCTCACCGGAATACATGCCACTACCTTTTATAATAGTTGCGCTATGCTTATGCTTATATAAAATTTCTTCTTTAATCTTTTCCGGTTCTTTAGTGACAACTTTTACTTCTACCGCATATCTATCGCGCCGTAAGAGCCCCGCTATCGTCCATTCAGATATAAAAATTTGAATGACGGATAACAAAATACTAGTTAAATCCCAGTAAACGAAATAAGAAATTGCAACTATCGTATAAGCGCAAATACTTATAATTCTTTCAACGTTAAAATATGGTTTCCATTTGTGAACTAGACAAGCAATAATATCTACCCCTCCCGACGAATAACCAATTTTTAACATAATTCCTACGCAAATACCTAGTAAAACTCCCGAAAAAATAGCAGATATTAATCTATATCCTACCGCCTCGGCTGAAGCCAATTCTGTCGGAATAAACACAAAAAACTGCAAATTTTCTAATATAATTACACCAACAGAATCCAAAGCAGTAAATACCGTAACGTATAGGACGTACTTTTTATTTAAAAATATCCAAGCTAATATCATAAGGGGGATGTTTATCATTATTTTAAACCAACCCAAATTTAAGCCTGTTATTTCTTGTAAAATAGTACCAAGACCGTCTATTCCGCTTGGTGAAAATTTTGCCGGTACTACAAACGTGTGCAATGCAACAACAGAAATCAAAGCCGCAATAAACGTCAAAAAAATATCTTTTATTTCTTTTTTTATGTTAAAACTACTATCTTTTTTCATTTCTTTCTATTTAGATAAACTTACCTTATTAAAAACTTATCGCTTTCTTCAAGTCCTATATAGTCAACTGCTTTTTCAAAATATTCTCTAGCATTTTTTGAAACGCCACGAGAATGCGCGTCACTTCCCATATAAAACTTACAGCCACACTCTTTGGCTATTTTATATACGTCAAAATATTTAACGTCCGTGTTTAATATACGTTTGATATCATCGCGGTTAAGTTCAATACCAACCCCCAAACTTGCAGCCTTGGTAAACAATCTGTGTAAATCTTTTTTAAGTATAAAATCAAAGGTCTTGCGCCAGTTTTCTTCCGTACTTCTATTTGTAAGCCCACAAGTCAAATGGGGAATTCCCACCTTATAGAATGGCAAATCTGCATTTAACACGCATTCAAGCCTTTCTACCCATAATTTTGCACGGTATTCAGGATCAAAATTAGTAACGTCAGCAGCGTGCATATGTAAGTGCGTTGTAGGAACTAAAATAAGGGCAAAATCGTCGTATCTTTCCTTTGGAATACCGATAACGTTTTCTTTATCCATATCAGTTTCGCAACCAAATAAAAACTCAACGCCTTCTGCTTTTGGTAAAGGCAAAGCCTTGCAAAGATGCTCGTAATCTTGAATATCGTAAAACTCATCTCTCGTTTTAGATATAACGGCTTTATCCCAGTAATGATCGGTTAAAACCACTTGCTTATAACCCGCCTCTTTGGCTTCTTTAATTATACTGTCAGGAATTTGCCCTTCGTCTGCAGAACAAACTGAAAGGTTGGTATGAATATGCAAATCGTGATCAACTACGTATCTCATTTTTATCTCCTTTTAACGATTAAAAATCTACTTATATAATTTTTGATTAAGCAAAACTTCCGAATTCGTGCCGTAAAACACGTCTTTTCTTCCGCTTACCATTTTGCAAAAATCGTCGAATTCTTCCCAAGACAAATGTCCTGCATCTATTTCGTACGAGTGTCCCCAAATATAGAAAACTCTATCTTCTTTGGTTTCTTCACTTATAAACTTTTCCCAAAGTTCCTTCATTTTGCTTAAATTTACAAAATGTACGGTAGGATTGAAACGGTATAAATTTTCTTGTGGTAAAAATTCACCCGTGGCAGTTATAGTTCGTGAATACTTTACTCCTGTTCTTCTTTTAATAATTTCAGCGACTCTATCGTCGTTGTTTTGCCCACCGTTAGGATATGCCATACCAACGACTTCATAACCTACTAAATCACTTAAAATAAGCCTATCCCTTTCAACTTGATAAACTATCGCTTCTTCGCACATTCTTGGTAAAAACTCGTGAGTTAACGTATGCACGGCTACTTCGTGCCCCTTATATAAGTCTTTAACTTCGGAAAACTGAACTTTGCTATGGTCAACTATTCTGCCGTTACACTCAAGTTTTGGCTCTAAACCAAGCAGTGCCGAATTTAGATTAAACGTTGATTTTAATCCATATTTATTTAAAATTTCCACTAAAACTTTGTCTTGTCTTACACCATCGTCAAAACTAAAGGTTATAGCCTTATTTTTTCCTTCCCACATAATTTACTCCTTTTCTAAAAAGTTTTTTACTTGCCTATATATGGTGTCCATACCTTCAACCGTTGGATGCCCTCCTTCTTTTTCAACTCCAGACAACTCAATAGTTTCAAGCCCAAATCTTTTCGTTTCGCTTTTGATATGGCTAACTATCTCATCTTTCAATTCGTCGTTAATAATAAAATATATTTTTGTTTGTGGCAAAACTCTTTTTAATTCTTGTAATAAATAAGTTATTGCAGGAAACACGAAATATAAATCGTCACGTAGGATATTCTCCGTTTTTACTTCGCCTAACGGAGAGTTTGCCCAACTGTCGTTTGTTGCGCCAAAAAGCAATAACATATCTATTTGATTTTTTTCAAAAAAACCGCTACTTAACATATTGTGATAACGGCGTATAAACGACTTCGTTTGAGAGCAATCTGCTCCGTCATATCCCGTGTAGCAAATTGTCGCCCCCGTCCAACTGTCGTTTACGACTAAATTATAACCTTTATCGGCTATAAGTTTCGCCCACCATGTATTTTCAAAATCAATTTTGCTGGCAGGCGCACCGTCTTCTCTGCCGTTTTTACAATAGTACGTGCCATACCCTTCAGGTATATAGCCCTCATACGTTGAATAACTATCCCCAAAAATCATTAAGTTCATTATTTGCCTCTTTGTTTACCTTTTATTACTCTTATAATAAATTCTGATATGCCTATCACAACTGCGACGAAACAAACAAAAAATAAAAGCCAAAAAACGAAATTCCAACCGTACAAGTCGGCTATAAGCCCTAAACCATAAGAACTTATCATACTTCCAATATAACAACAACCGTTAAAAATACCTGCTACCATACCTGAATTTGTTTTATCTTTCCAGTAAAGAGGCATTACGCTTGTTATTAGGTTGTTAGTTCCTTGCATTGAACACGCAATTATAGCAAAACTTATAACGGCAACAATAAAGATATTGAAATGCAACATAGTTATAACAATGCCTATCAAAATACAAGAAACTGTAAATAATATTGTACAAATTGAAACAAAATTTTTAATTTTTTTATTTAAAATAACGACAACGGAAACTCCAAATATTGCGCAAAGTGGCAATAATAACGTCAATAAAATACTTATGTAATCCGGTAAACCGTAAACGTCTTTTAAAACTATGGGAACCCAAGTTGTCAAACCGTCTTTTATTAAATTCGTCATTATTGCAAAAATTGCAAATATAACAAATACGCCTAAAAGGTCTTTCATCCCTTCTTTGCGTTTAGTTTCTGTAGCGGTTTCTTCTTTGTTTAAATCTTTCGAATCTATCCCTTTTGCCGTTTGTCCACTTATTATTTTTTTCGCAAGTATAGGTGATGAAATAAACCACGTAATTGCAATAATCGGTAACAGTATTCCTGCAATAAAGAAAATCAGTTTAAATACTTTTAACGCAACAAACAGAGCACTTAACCCGTAAACTAAAAACGTACCCGTAGCAACGGTAGTTCCCATAACGACTACGGCTTTTGACATATACTTTTTATCTAACGTCTCGGATAAAAATCTAATTAAACTTACCCAAAGCACGGATAACGCTCCACCGTTAATAACCCAAAGATATTTAACGATTTCAAAATTAGTTACAACGCCTATTAAAATATTGGAAATACCCGATAATATAAGACCGCCAAAAACAACGTATTTAAGATTGTATCTCTTACAAAAAAGCCCGTTTATAATTTGACCTGCGCCGTATGCAAAAAAGAAGAACGAACTTACCGTCCCCGATTCTGCATGCGAAATGTTGAAAGCGTTTTCTATCTGAATTATGTTAGCATTATAACCCAATTTACCTATGTACGAACACGCGTAAACTATCCAACACAACGCTATAAGTAAGTAAGAATATTTTTTTATATCCTTTTCTTTAATTGCATTTTTGACGTTCTCATTTAAAATCATCTTATCTCTCTTTATATTCAACGAATTTCATTCTCTCTTTTGGCGGAACGTTTGGCGCGTGCAAAGAAAAATATTTTTTACCGTCAAACGCAGTAAAAATCATAGCGTGTCCACCGTCAAAATCAAAACGGCTACTTAAATGTTTCCACTCTCCCTTTAAAGAGTCTGCAACGGCTTCCAATACAAGGTATCTTCCGTGCGCAGAACTTGACCAAATCATTTTGACCTTTCCATCCTCGTTAAACAAAAACGGACCGTCTGTAACCATTTTAGTTTTTTGTGCGTCAAAAGACGTAACCTCTTTATTGTCGCTTGCTTTAAACAACATAAACGGCTCTCCGTCTTTTTCCTTTAAATCTTTGGTTAATTTAACCGCCCAAATTTCACCAATACCACATTGAGTCCACTCGTGACAAAAAACTAAATACGGCTCGCCGTCTTCTACGTAAAGCGTACCGTCCAAGCACTCCCATCCGTCTACCGTTTGCGGATTTTTCGATATAGGTATAAATTTACCAAGAGGAGAATCGCTTACGAGTATTTGACTTGCTCTAACGTGATTTTCCGCTTTAAAACTGCCGAATAAATAGTACTTCCCGTTATATTTATGAACTTCCGCCGCCCAAAAATCTTTAGTTCCCCAAAAACCGTTTTCGTTTCCGTCAAAAACGGTAAACGGGCCCTCAAAATTTTCAAGGTCTTTAGATACGTAAACGGAAAACTTGTTACCTGCATTTAAGCCGTCTTTAAGTTCAGTAGTCCCGTAAACGTAATACGTATTACTTTCTTTATCCGCCAACACGAACGGATCACGAATTCTTATATCTTCTCTTTTTAACATTTATCTAAACTTTTTAATTTCTTCCCAAACAATATCAGGACACCAATAATGGTGTTTAGGAGTTATTACCAACTTACAATTATTTTCACTTTTTGCCTTTTTATATATCTTTTTAACAGTTTCATAACCGCGTTTAGCGCCTTCTATCGGGAAAATCTCATCCTTTTCACCGTTTACAAGCAATAGTTTTCTCGGCGCAATTAAAACTGCCAAATCTTGCATATCAAAATATCTATATGCTCCGTTTATATAATTGCAAGCGCAATGATAAATATCCATAATTGATTCCGGATACGGGCAAAAAGCACAACTTGGAGCGGAAAGTTTAATTCTTTCATCATAGCACGCACAAAAATACGAAGCCGTACCTCCACCAGAACTTCCCGTTATCATAATATCGTTTACGTCGCATTGTGGGAAATTAGGTAAAAGGTCTATTGCTCTAATCTATTGCTTTAAATTGCGGTATTTCGACTTTTGTTCCCAAAACTACGTTTTCAGGCATTTGAGGGAATTCAACCGTTGGTTTATCGCCAAGCGTTGAATTTAGATAATAATCAAAGTAAAACTCTTGGCCGTAATAATCCCAAACGACGTAACGCACGGTATAAACCCCTTGTTTTTCTAAACTAACGGTATTTTCGCGCATATCAAGCAATTTATCACCGTAATAAACTTCCACTCTATAATTTTTGTTTACAGTTCCACCGTAAACGTTAAGTTTTGGCAAAACAACACTTTCGCCAACGGTATAACTGGAGTTTAGTTCATCTTGAAGGCTTATTTCAATTTCGGGCATAATATGTTTAATTTCTATCTGACTAACGGTATTCCCTACGTTTCCAAACCTATCTTTTGCAGTCGTTACGATACTGTAAATTCCTGCCTTATCAGGAGTAAACTTACCGCCAATTATTTCGTACTCTATTTGTCCCGATTTATTATAATTATAATAAACCCTACTACTAGTTTCGTTTATATAACCGTCTAATAAATCGTAAGCATAGAAATCCATAATAGGCATAGGTCTACCAACTTCACCAAATAAAGTGCCGTTTAGTTCAGATTTTTGTATAACGGTTGGCGCAACGGTGTCAATTATTTCACCCTTTGTAAAATCGACACCGTTAAAGCCTAATATCGCAACGGATGCTTTTCTACCTGAAGTAATATTTATAAATCTAATGCTAACTTCAAGTTCTTTAGATTCAAACCCCGTCCATGGAATATCAGTACCGAGCATATGCGTACCTTCATCTAAATCCCTTACGAGAGTTCTTTCACCCTTATTTTTACCCGTTACCGAATAAACTGTTTTTTCCTCATAGTCAAGAGATACAAATCCTCCGAGTGGTAGCATTGGGTCAAACCCTTCAGGGACACCGTCCGTTCCATCAAAACAGCCTACGTGGCTTGCTTTAAGCGCCGTACCCCAATTTCGGTCTACTTCCATAAAGGTGGCTGTATATCCGTTAACTGACTGTCCGTTAGCCCCGGCACGTCCGGCAACAGAACTTCTATAAGTGGTCGAGTCCGGTCTATTAGAAGTCCTAAAAACAACGTATTTATTTGGATTATTAACGTCTTTTATCGTTATTTCGAAAGACTCAAAATCGCTGTCCGCCGCCCCGTTAATTCCAAACTCTTCAAAAGTTTGCAAATTTGTTGGAACGATAAACCACTCTAAAATATTGAAATATTTTGTTAAATGGTCACGGTTTAAATGAGTTTTAAAAGTAAACACGGTACTTGGCGACTCTGTTGAGAAAACCAAAACTTCATCTATAGAGCCTTTTGTATCAATTGTGTTAGACCCTCTATTTATATTATAATTGTCGTAATAAGGGTCTATTTTCTTAAAAGAAACTTCACCCCCATTAGATGTGACAATGTCTTCAATTGTAACAATAGCCTCTTGCTCTACACCTTCATCTGCATTAACAGTTAACACGCATAAAGCAAGCGACAACGCCATTATTAAAGTAAAAATAACTCTAATTTTTCTTTTCATAAAGTCCTCTTAAAAACAATTATCCTTTTAATCCACCAACAGAAACAGATCCCATTATCTTGTTTCTAAAAATTAAAAAGACGATAATTATTGGCATTGAAACCAAAATACATCCCGCCATAATATACGGCACGCCTGTAACTTTTGCTCCTGCTCCAGGGAATTGGAATGAGTGTAAAGCATACGCAACCGTAGGCGTACTTGGGAAATACATAAGTGACGCTTGCCAATCGTTCCAATAAGTAATAAATTGCATAAGTGATAAAGCAAAGAAAGTTGGAACTGCCATAGGTAACATAATTGCAAAAAACACTTTAAAGTGTGATGCTCCGTCAACAAACGCTGCTTCTGCGTAAGTCCAACTAACACTTTTAAACATTGCGTAGAAGATAAGGAAGTTTGTTCCGCCAAAACTTATCTTCATTAAAAAGATTCCAAGCATATTGTCATAAAAACGCAAAAAGTTCATTATTTGAAGTTCTGCGGCCAAAGTTCCTACAACGGGTAAAATCAAATTTACTACGACAAACGCATAAATAATATTTGCAATTTTTCCAGGATATTTCGAGACTACGTAAGCAACTACACAGTTTGTAAAAACGATAATGATCGCACTAATTATTGAATAACTTAAACTGTTCAAAAACAATTGCGGTAACTTAATTTCTTTTACACCGTTTATTGAAACAGATAAAGCGTCAAAAACGTCTACGTAGTTAGAAAATAGCCATTTCTTTGGCAAACCGAAGGGATTTGATATATATTCTAATCTTTGTTTTAAAGACGTTATAAACGTCCAGATAAAAGGACAAATTAATGATATACAATATAAAATCAATAAAACAAAAAAGAATATAGAGAAAAATGAATTTAACGTTTTCTTTTTCATAAATCTCCTCCTTAAAACTCCGCTTCAGGACCAAATTTTTCAAGCAAATACTTTACGACTAACGTTATAGGCGCAGCGATGAGTGTAAATAACACGCCAAATGCGCTTGCATACGGATAAGAAGACGGTGAAGAATTCTTACCTATAACCTTAATAAACATAAAGTAGCCTAAAGTGCCTATATCTTCGGGTGCAAAATCACCGTAAAAATTGTAAACGTACGCTTGGTTTGTAAATAACCCTGCAACGCCGGTTACGATAAATACGGTTATCGTTGGGAAAATAAGGGGAAAAGTTATCATCCAAAATTCTTTCCAAAGAGAAATTCCTTCAAGTTCTCCAACTTCAATTAGTTGATCGGGAATTCTTGACATTGCTCCGAGCGATAAAATAATATTTGTGCCTATACCCACCCAAATATTATACGCAATCATTACGCCTAATTTAGTTCCGTCAATAAAAACGTTTGGCGCTTGTTGCCCTAGTGCAATATATACCTTTGGAAGTAATTTATCTACGAGATATTTAAACATTAACGTCATAACTATCGCCGACACCATTTGTGGCAAATAGCACATTATTTTAAAAAACTCTGCACCTGGGATTTTCTTATAAACAAAGTATGATGTGAATACTGAAAGCGGTAAAATGACAAGCATATTTACGCCATAAAAAATAATTGAATTTTTAGTAGCCGCTTTTACTTCGTAGTTATTTGACAAATCATAAAAAACTTGTTTAAAGTTTCCAAAACCCCACAATTTATAATCACCTCTATCATATTGTTTTAAAGATAATAACACGGAGTTTACCTTAACTCCAAGGTTAAATACCAAAAAGAACAATATAGGGATGCAAAGCATTGCAAACATAAAAATATAAGTATTTTTTTTGCCCGCATGCTTTGCCTTGATATTATTTAATACTGATTTCATTAGTTATTACCCGAATAAATCTTCTTCCAATCTTCCTTTCCCGTATTAAGTAAAGCGGTTAAATAATCTTTAACCGTCAAAGACGACATTTCTTTATCTTTAAAATGGTTTAAAGGATTGTTTAAGGTTTTTCCATCGGAAGTCGTACAACTCCACTCCCAACCCATTTCGTCAAAATATGCGTAATTCTTGAAAATATAAGGATTGTCACCAAGGTTATTCCTACCGTTTTCATATCTTCTTCTGCGCCATTCCAAGATGCAAGTTTAATCCACTCCGACAACTACTCTGCCGGAAAACAAGCGGCAAAGCATTTACTTGAATGTGGCTACGAAAAACTGTATTTATGCGGAACGGCAAAAACTCCGTCGCTTAGATTTTCAGGATTTATTGATTATCTCAAAGCAAATGGAATTGATTTTAAAGATGAGCAATTCTTACTATTCAATGCGATAGATACTTTTGCTAACGGACGTGTTTACGCAGAAATTAAAAATTCTTTACCAAAGCGAGTAGGCGTTTTTTGCTACCACGACTTGATTGCTGAACACCTTTTTAGCCTGCTTAAACATAATGGTTTAAAAATCCCCGAACAAGTAGGTATTATCGGCTACGACCAATTAGACACAGTTATTCCTATCTCGTCAAACCTTACAACCTTTTATTATTCATTTACCAACATTGCAACTTCTGCTATAAATCTTTTAATCAATCTTACAAAAACTTTAAAATACACTAAAACGACCATTAAAGAAAAAACTGTTTTATATATCCGTTCAACGACAAAATTAGCAAGTAGTTCACTCGACTCTAAAAATCAAAATTAAACAAAAACAGATTACCCAATTAAGTAGGTAATCTGTTTTATTTTTATGATTTAATCGGCTTATAGGATAGTTTTTATAGTTTAACGTGTTTTCCCGTATAAATACTTTCATAGCAAGCATTTATAACCTGTATCGTCTTTTTATGCTTTTCAAGAGATATCCCTAAATCGTCTTGTTTATTGTCTCGCAAGTTTTTTGCAACACTTTCCATAAAAGAAACTCTTGGGCTTAAAAAATCATAAAATCTAGAATTTACCCTATATTCAAAATCTTCAAAGCGAAGTTGTTCAGTCGTGTTTGGGTTGTACAAGTCGCTTATTAGCGAGCCTTTAGTTCCACAAACGGAAAGTCCTACTTGTACGGCTTTGGGATAATGGCTTAATCTATCCTTATTATTGTCAAGATTTAACTGCTTAATTTCTCTGTTTGCGTACGACGGATCAAGAGAAACTATTGTTCCGTCTTTAAGTCTACCAATTACGTAAACTAAATCTTCAACTAAAGATTCTTCTCTTAAATTTGGAGCAGTTTCCGCATAAACGGTATCAAAATCCGAATTAGTAATATGTCTTATAACGTCAAACACGTGGGGGTGATCGGTTAACGCCCCACCTCTAAATTTATTTGCATTAGGATATAACTGAAATCTCTTGCCGTAACTTTTTTCGGGCACGTTCATCCAAGGTTGCCACCACATAGGAAAATGTGAATAATTGTATGCGGTAATAGACGTTATTTCGCCAAGTTCCCCGCTATCAATTATTTCTTTGATTCTTTCAACGGTTGCAAACCATCTCATTTCCAGTTCAATATAAATTTTAATGCCCGTTTCTTTTTCTAAACGCAACATTTCATCATACTCTTCCATATCAAGCGTAGGCACTTTCATCATTATTACGTTTATTCCACGCTTGGCGCACAATTTATATTGCCTAAAATGCTCGCTATTTTCTGCACCACATATACAAAGTTCAATCTCGGGATGATTTTCAAACATTTCTTCGTCACTGTAATAATACGGATATTCGTCAAAATATTTCTCGTCATGATAACTTTTTTCTATTCTCTCCTTTGTTTCTTTGTCAAACGAAATAGCAACAAGGTCGTAATATGGACTGGTTTTAATTATGTTAAACATTTCTAAAACGTGCGAACTTTTAAAGCCCGCCACCGCCACTTTTACTCGCTTAAAAGTTTCCATATTACACCTCCTTAAAAACAAAACTCTTTTCTTTACAACTTGATTCTTTTACGGCATTTAGATAGTCTATAAGTTGATTATTTCGCAATTTTAACCAGTTTAAATCAATTTTACCCGTAATCATTTTATAAACGGCTACAGCCAAATTTGAATCATTTAAAGTCAGTCCGTATAAGACGTTGTAAGTATCGTTAAAGGTATACGCCTCTTTTCTGTCTGTATATAAATATACCGATTGCGGTCTTTCTTGTGTAGAAATTACACGGGATGATTCCATACCCAAACTTCCCCATACGGTATGCCTAACCTGCTCTTCGGCGTTAAAAGGAAGTGTTGCACCAAGTTCTAACGTTGCAACTTTATCATTCTTCATTCGCAAAACAACGTTAACAGCATTTTTATTATAATAGGCAGTTAATTTCTTAAGTTCAGAATCTAAAATCCATTCGGCACAATCAAGTTCTTTATATAAAAAACTCTCTATTCCATACGCTTTTCCCACTTGCCCACTTATTTTTGCACTACAAGAATTCCCGATATTATACTTCCCGTTTCTAACTACGGCTTGTATTTGCGGATCTTCTCGCCAGTAAAAAATAGGATAAACGTCCGTACCTATTCTCAATTTTGGGGTGTAATCTTCTTCATTTTTTTGCAGAATTTCCCAAGTTACCCCAACCTTTTCATCAAAGATCTCAAGCAACCTTTTTACACCGTCTTCTGCTGTTAAAACTTTTTTCATATCTTCTCTTTTTGTCAAACGCTTGCCGTTTAAAACCACGTTCTCACAGTTTGCCACGTCGTAATCCTTAATATTTTCAGTATTAACAACACGAACGTTTTTTAGCGTAACGTTTTTAAATTTTTCTTTTTCTTTTTCAAATCCGTTTACGTAAATATACGAATCCACGTCAACGTAGCCAAACCCGGGGTCGTCACTAGTATATTCAATAATTACGTTTTCAAGCCTTATATCACTAATTTCGGTCAAAGAATTTGCCCCTTCACCATCATCATTATATCCAACTTGTCTAATAGTTACCCTTGAAATTTTGCTATTTAAAACTTCTACGTCTTTTATATAACCACCGCGCTTTTCGGTCGTTTTGATATGCAAACCCAAATAAGTTCCGGTAAAATCGCAGTCCCAAAATCTAACTTTTTCTACTCCACCTGAAATTTCACTGCCGATTGCTATACCGTGGCTATAACCTATTTTTGCCCTACACGAAAATACGTCTATGTTTTTGCAAGGGACATTTAAAATATTTCCTTCAGGATTTTTTCCCGATTTTATAGCAATACAATCATCACCGGTATTAAAAACGCTATCGAAAATTACACAGTTTTCAGATGAGTCTGGGTCCCATCCGTCCCCGTTCCAAATTCCCGTTGAAAAAATATTACAACCACAGGTAATTATATCTTTTGAGTAAATGAAATGCAAGTTCCAAGACGGCGAATTGCCAAGATTTAATCCGTCTATAACTACGTTTTGCCCATTACTTACGTTTATAAGCCTACCCCTTTCTCTATGAGAAGTTTTTGAATCTAAATCGGCTTGATAAGTGGTAAGCGCTTTTCTTTTTTCGCCTTCAGTTGTGCCAACTATACCACAAGTGTTGCACAAAAGATTAAAACCTCCGCCAATTATAGAGCCTTTGCCATGAATTTTTACGTTTTCGACCGTTATTTCGCCCGTATTTTTAAGTTCTCCAACGTTTATAAGCGACTGGTAAGCAAATCTTTCAATTCCCTCAAACCTACTCCAAATCTTTGGGAGATAATCTTCGGGATTTTCGCTACCCCGTAAAATAGCACCTTCTTCCAAATACAGTTCAGTATTCGACTTTATTTTTAACCCACCGCAAAGGAACACACCTTTAGGTATAACAACCCTTTCTTCATCAGTACAATCGTCTAGTGCTTTTTGAATTGCCAAGGTGTTTAACGTTACTCCGTCGCCAATAGCGTTATACGGACTTTTCGACACGTCAACAGTTCGCTTTACCTTTTCCGTCTTGAAAATTTCCTTGCCTATTAATACGGTGTTTTTTTCATTTATTAGACTTATAGATATTTCATATTCGGTGTTAGGGGTTAAACCGCTAATTCTACAAAAAGTTTTGTCTATAAGGCAAATTGTCTTTCCATTTAAAGATATAGAATATTCTCCCGATAATTTTACTGGATACCAGAAAACAACGATTTCATTTTCATAACAAAACGCTTTCATTCGCTACGCCTACCTATAATTATGGTATTATAATTATAAAGTATCGGTTTTAGCGTTTTCAAGGCCAAATAGACAAAATAAGTATATATTTTTAAAAATTATATAATTTTTCGTGTTTACACTTAAAAAACGATTTACTCTAGTTTCTTTCCTATATTATACCAAATATATAACAAAAAATAAAGAAAAATTTTTCATTTTTTATTTTAGTGTAAAAAGGCTAAATTTTAAAGACTTTTCTCTCACGCAATGCTAATAATCGACCTATAGACGCATTTTTATAAGAAAAAAGGTACGGCTACCGAAAGTTCGGTAGCCGTTTTTCTTTTTAGAATAACGATACGAATTTTCCTTTGTTCGGTTGGCTAGAGTCGCATAGATCAAACCCCTTAGTCAATGCGAAAAAATTCTTGGTTAGCATTGTAATATTACTTTTTTAACCAACAATTTTTTCGTGTATCCTTTACTTTGGGGCTATTATATTTTTCAAAATGGCTATGCCCCAACGTATAACTGATTTATGAGAGATGTTAGTTACAAGTTTGGGCATAGCCTAATTACGTTTTGCCCTATGCACTTCGTCGCCCGCCGAAAAAGGCAAAATAAAAATTACAAGGAGCAAAAAGAAAATGAAAAAAGTAGTTTATGGTAAGTGAAACTTATTTTGATAAATACTCTAAATAAATTGATAGGCGGAGATATGAATTATCTTCGCCTGTTTTTTTGAAAGTTATTTTATTGTTTCTTACTTACTTGACCTCTTCTTGCATAATAACGTAAATTTCACAATGCATATTATCCAAATTGAAACAATCGACATAAAATGCAATAAATACTATCACTTCACTGATAAAAACTTTAAAAGTTTGTAGTTGAGATATTGACAAACTGTCAGTATGGTGATATAATTAGAATTATTAAGGAGATACTATATATGGATAACAAAATAACAATTTATCACGGCTCTAAATTTATTATCGAAAAACCTACGCTTCGTGGCGGTAAAGAAACAAACGACTATGGATACGGTTTTTATTGCACTAAAGAAATTGAACTTGCCAAAGAATGGGCTTGCCCAGATAATAATGACGGCTACGCTAATGAATATTTACTAGATTTAAACGGGCTTAAAGTTTTAGACTTATCCAATAAAAAATACAACATATTGAACTGGATTGCCCTTTTATTACAATACAGAATCCCCAAAGGCTTAAACCCAAACGATGAACAAGCCAGAGAATATGTTGTGAAAAATTTTACTTTGAACTTGACTGACGTTGACGTTATAATAGGATACAGAGCGGACGACTCTTACTTTTCTTTTGCAAGAGATTTTGTAAAAAATAATATTACTGTTAAACAGTTATCTAAAGCAATGGATTTAGGTGCGCTAGGCATACAAGTTGTCTTACATTCTGAAAAGGCTTTTAATCAATTAACTTACGTAAAAAGCAGTATTGCTGAAAACGAAACATACTACACAAAACGTGTTGCAAGAGATTTGCAAGCACGAGAAGACTATCAAAAAACAACCCGTAATATAAAAGTAGACAAAGACGATTTATTCATTATGGATATTATAAGACAAGAGGTAAAAAACGATGATGCGCGCATACAACGAAATATACTTAAATGATGCAATGCAAACGCTTGCAGAAACGTTTAGTTACGTCCCAGACGAAAAGCGAGCGGACGTTCTATTTCAACATTTTGTAATGAGTGGTATTGCTCATCAATTTGGAAGAGGCAATCCCCGTTACGTTAATATGCCTGCGCAAGCGCTTTTTAATGAAATTACAGATGGAAAAATGGCTATGGTTCAACCATATTCTTACAGTAGATCACCAGAATACTGGTGTGGATTTGTTCTTGCTTATTATCAATGGTATACAGGTTTAGGCTTTGAACAAATAGGAAGAAGACTACCCCCTTCAAGAATAATTTCAATGTATAACCCATTACACGAAGCAAGTATGGAAAAGTTCGTTGAAGTAGCAAACAGTATAGTTTTTCAAAAAGAAACAAATTTAGCAAGATATAGAAAAACTGCTAATTTGTCTCAAAAAGAATTGGCGAATTATAGCAACGTATCTATAAGAGCTATTCAACTATACGAACAACGAAGATTGGACATCGATGTAGCACCGGCGATAAAACTATTTCAAATTTCAAGGGTTTTAGGCTGCAATATTGAAGATTTATTAGAAACAAATAATTAATTTTTTAATTTACAAAGGAGAAAACAGCAAGAGGTAAAAATAAAGCAACTATATGTGCAATAAATAGAGTCTTTTTATAATCCATAAACTAAAACGTTTAAAATCAATAACAAGTGGTTTCCTATTTGTGAATATTATTCATTTTTTGAGCAAGGAATCTAGAGAAAAAAGGTAGCAAAAACCCACCCAAAAAGCACCACCCAAAAACCCACCCGAAGATTTGAAAAAGAGCCTTAATAATCAACTTATAGGCAGGGTAATTCGCAAAATTAAAAACGTACCGATTTAACCTGATCTGGGGCAGGGTGGATACCGTCGTTTCCCACAAGCGGGAGCCCCTCGGCGGGGAATCGTTCAAAATTTGCTTGCAAATTTTGTCCTAAAATCCACCTACTGTACACATACCAAAAAGAGCAATGCAGTTTTGCATTGCTCTTTTTGGTGGTGGGCAGGGGTGGATTCGGACCACCGAAGTCAGTGACGGCAGATTTACAGTCTGCTCCCTTTGGCCGCTCGGGAACCTACCCATATATTTATTTTTACGTTTTACGTTGTTTGCACTGGAGCTGGCGATTGGAATCGAACCCACAACCTGCTGATTACAAGTCAGCTGCTCTGCCAATTGAGCTACACCAGCAATTTACCAATTAAAAAAATGGTGCCCTAGGGCGGAATCGAACCACCGACAGAGGGATTTTCAGTCCCTTGCTCTACCGACTGAGCTACCAGGGCATATACAAGCCCTTGATTCTCAAGGGCTATAATATTTTGGCGACCTGGAAGGGACTCGAACCCTCGACCTCTAGCGTGACAGGCTAGCGTTCTAACCAACTGAACTACCAGGCCATATTTAATTTTGCGTTTAATGGTGGGCCTTCTAGGACTCGAACCTAGGACCGGCCGGTTATGAGCCGGCTGCTCTAACCAACTGAGCTAAAGGCCCGTGCCATAGTCGAAGTGGTCGGGGTGAAGAGACTCGAACTCCCGACCCCATGGTCCCAAACCACGTGCGCTACCAACTGCGCTACACCCCGTCAACTCTTGTTCAACGCTTGTATATAATATCATAAGCATAATTTTTTGTCAAGCATTTTTTTTAATTTTTAAAAAGAATTTTTTTCTTTTTTTATTTTTTATAAAAACGCTTATTTTATCGTTGTTTTTATGGCTTACGTTAATTTGTTTTTTCTCTTTTTACTCACTTTTTTCGGTTTTTTCTTCGGGCTTATTCTCTAAAACCGACTCATTTTTGTCTTCCTCGGCGGTCTTATGGTTGTCCTCGCCCTTTTCTTCGGTTTTTTCTTCCGTCGCTTTATCCTTGTCTTCTTCAGGCTTCGACTCTTCCTGTTGCCCGTTTATTTGTTCTTCAGTCTTTTCTTCCGTAACCGCACCAGCCTCTTTGTTTTCTTCTTTTTGCGCGGTTTCTTGACTTTCCGCCTTTTGCCTGTCCTTATTTTCTTCTTTTTCTTTTAAAGCGTTTTTAGCAGTTTCGTCCGCTAATTTATCAAGTTCTTTGACGATATTTTCTTTAGTTGGCACTTCCTTTGCCGTCGCTTTGGGTGAAGATGCAATTTTTATTACCTTATTTAATATCATTTCGGCTATCGGTAACACGCATAACAATATATATGTTATAAATAACGGCAAGGTAACGAACTTAAATTCGGGCGGAATAATATTTGCGTTTACAAAAAACCACCCTGCCAAAACACAAACTATTCCTGCCAAAACCGAGAAGAAAACAATCTCCCCTTTTCTTTCTTTATAAAATGCGCCGTCCCCTTTAAACACTTTGAAGTAAAAATACGCGAGCGTTCCTCTATACGTCATCAAAATAACCGACAAAATTATTCCTATAATAGAAAAGAACACGTTAAACCCTGCCTTTCCTACCCTTTGAATAACCTCGTAAAGCCAAAAACTCTTTTCAACCTTCGGTATAAATTCGTTCCCGTTTGCAACCCTCATTATAAACAAAACGCCTAAAACGGCGTATACCGCTATTGCAAGCAACGATAAAACCGCAGTAATTAAACTAAGATACTTTCTTTTCATATTATACTCCTAAAAACCTTTGTATAAGTCGATTATCTCATTATTTTATCATAAATTGATTTTCCGTAAAGGTCGTTTTTAACCCTAAATAAATCGCAAACAGTTTTTCCAACCGTAGAAAAACTCTCCTTACCGACATTAATCGGATTAACGTTGTTGCCGTATATAAGTAAGGGCACGCACTCTCTCGAATGGTCGGTTGACGGCGTTGACGGATCGCAACCGTGGTCTGCGGTTATCATCAATATATCGCTTTCTTTTAACTCTTTTAAAATTTTTCCTAAGCCTATATCAAAACGGTTAAGATTTTCCGCATATCCGTCCACGTCGTTTCTATGTCCGTACACGGCGTCGAAATCCACCAAATTTACAAAGCATAGTCCGTCGAAATCCCTATCTATAACTTCGAGAGTTTTTTCAATTCCGTCGCTATCGGATTTTGTTTTTATACTCTCGGTAAGTCCTTGACCGCCAAAAATATCCCCTATTTTTCCTATTCCTATAACTTGTTTGCCGTTCTCTTTTAAGCAGTCAAGCATAGTCTTTTTAGGCGGTTGCACCGAAAAATCTTTTCTATTTGCAGTCCGTTTAAAGCCCTCTTTTTCATCTCCCACGAAAGGACGGGCAATAACCCTTCCCACCGAATGTTTTCCAACTAAAATTTTTCTTGCGATTTGGCAGTACTCATAAAGTTGATTGACGCTTACTACTTGCTCGTGCGCGGCAATTTGAAAAACGCTGTCTTGGGAAGTATAAACTATTAAATTTCCCGTTTCTATATGTTCTCTCCCGTAATCTTTAATTACCTCAGTACCCGAATACGGTCTATTGCAAAGAACTTTTCTGCCCGTCTTTAATTCAAATTCCTCTATTATCTCTTTGGGAAAACCGTTAGGATAGGTAGGAAAAGGCTCGTTTGAAACCAGCCCTGCCAACTCCCAATGCCCGACGGTCGTATCCTTTCCGTTTGACTTCTCTATAAGTCTTGCATAAGCGCCCAAAGGCATGTCTGTCTTTTGACCGAAATCTACGCCGTCAATATTATAAAGCCCCAATCTTTTTAAGTTTGGAATATTAAGTTTTCCGCTTTGAAAACACGCTTTTAGGGTATTACTTCCCCCGTCGTTAAACTTTTCGCCGTCGGGAGCGCCACCTATTCCAACGCTGTCTAAAACGATTAAAAAAACTCTCATTTTCACTCCGTAATTCAAAAAAAGTACGCCTATAGGTCGATTATTTAAAAATTTACCGTTAGCTGCACCACCATACGAGTTTGTTTGAAGGGGTAAAATTCATCTTTAAGTGCATATTTAAACTACCCGTATTATCTTTAACTATATGGCAATAGGCAAGGTCGCCGTTTTCTATAACCTTTTGTACCGAATAATCAACTAAAAACGCGCCAAGCCCCCTTCTTCTAAATTTAGGCATAATCTCTAAAATCCCGATTGACCCCTCGTCGTGCCTGCCTATATACCCCGAAATTTCACCGTCCGTATACGTTGCGTAAAATTCAAAGTCGGTCATAAGCGCTTTTATTGATTCACGTGAAAAGCCAAGCGTATAAGTATCCGTTACGAAGTCAATATTTTGGTCGGTTGGCTCTAACCTTTTAACCTCGGTATTTTCAGGAATTTTAACTCCGAATGGTTTTTTATACCAAATTTGATAGCACGGCTTTGATTTTTTAAATCCAAACTTATTCATCACCGCCGAACACTCTTCCTCGGTTGAACACACGAAACAGTTAGCCTTATCAACGCAAGCAAGCGCATTTTCTATCCCCTTTCCGCTCGTTCCAAAGAGGTTATAAACCCCGCCGTAAAAAAGAAGTAACCCGTCTTTTTCTGCGTAAATTTTCTTTGCGCCGTGCAAAAGAGCGTATTTTGCGCACACGAAAAAATCTTCGTCGCCACCAAAATTTTCAATTATTTCTCTATCAGTTAACATAAGCCGTCCTATTATAAAGAGCGTTGTACACCCCGCCGTTTTGCATAAGTTGTTGGTGAGTGCCTCTCTCTTTTACTCCGTCAGCGTCTATAACGATTATTTCGTCGGCGTTTTGTATCGTAGTAAGTCTATGCGCAACGACAATCGTCGTTCTTCCTTCGCAAAGTTTTTCTAATGACTCTTGTATTTGCACTTCGGTAACGTTATCAAGCGCGGAAGTCGCCTCGTCCAAAATCAAAATGGGCGGATTTTTCAAAAATGCGCGCGCTATTGAAATTCTTTGTTTTTGACCGCCTGAAAGTTTAACTCCTCTCTCGCCGACGTAGGTGTCGTACCCCTCGTCTAAGGAAGAAATAAATCCGTCTATATTTGCAAGGCGCGCGGCTTCTTTAATTTGTTCGTCGGTAGCCTCGAAATTTCCGTATGCAATATTCTCTTTTACCGTTCCGCTAAAAATGAACACGTCTTGCGCAACTATACCTATATTCTTACGCAAATCGTAAAAACTCATTTCTTTTGTATCTATTCCGTCAATCGTAATCTTTCCGCTGTCAATCTCGTAAAATCTTGGAATTAAATTGCAAAGCGTCGTCTTTCCGCCTCCCGACGGGCCGACAAGCGCAACCGTTTCACCCGCTTTTATATTTAAATTGAAATTCTTTAAAATTAAGTTTTTATCGTCGCAAGAGTCCTTTTTATAACTGAAATTTACGTTATCAAAAATTATATTACCGTCGAGTTTATCGACATATACGGGGGCTTTTGCCTCATTTTCAGGCTTAATTGCAAGGACTTCCTGAAACCTTTCAAAACCGGTCATACCGTTTTGTATTTGTTCAAAAATCGTAACGAAAGTTCGTATTGGAGTTATCAAACTTGCAATATATAAAACGTAAGACGTAACTTCGGGAGTCGTAATTTTTCCCATCCAATAGAATATTCCGCCTGCAACAAAAGCGACGAGATACAAAAAATCCATAGCGAAAGTCATTGCCGTATGGAAATTACTCATTGCTTTATACTGCATACTTCTCGCTTTTTTGAGATTATCGTTTGCCCCTTTAAATTTCAATTTTTCATGTTGCTCAGCCGTGTACGCTTTTGCAACTCTAATCCCCGAAATAGAACTTTCTATCGTCGAATTTATTTCCGAAGTCTTTTCTCTTGCCGTTTTAAACGAACTTATAAGTCCAAGTCTTAACTTGGTCGCAATAAAAATTATAAACGGCAACACTATAAGCACGATTAAAGCAAGCCACGGCTCGATAAGACAAATCATAATAAGCGCGCCTATCATAGTTACGACCGATAGAAAAATATCCTCAGGACCGTGATGGGCAAGTTCGGAAACTTCAAACAAGTCGTTTACAAGCCTACTCATTATAGAGCCCGTTTTCGTTTCGTCGTAGTACGAAAATGGCAAGGTCTGTAAATGATTAAATAAATCCCGTCGCATATCGGCTTGTATTTTTACGCCTACGACGTGTCCCCAATATGCAATTATATAATTAAGTACCGCTTTAACAACAAATATGGCAAGTAGCGCACCACCCCAAACGAGTATAAAATTCAACTCCTCAACGACTGTAATCTGTCCCGCGATTTTGGGATAAACGAGATTGCAAACCGAAACTAAAAGAGCGCAAACCATATCCAAAATAAACAGTTTTAAATGCGGTTTATAGTATCTTGCAAATTTTCTTAACATCTTTATTCTTCCACGTATAAAATATCGTCAACTATGTTTTTATAGAACAGTTTTTTAATCTTCGCAGTATTTTTAGTATTGGCTAAAATCCACATAAGTTTAGCGACTACCGCCTCTAAAGTCATATCGTAAGACTCCAAAAATCCGTACTTTTCCTTAAGGCTTTTACCAACTTTATATACGGTCATATCACTGCCTTCGTTTACGACTTGGGTGCACATAACGAGCACCTTGCCTTTCTTTTGCCATTTTTCAATGACTTTATAAAACTCCTCGCCGTACGCGTCGGGAATACCGCCTGTGCCGAAACTTTCAACCACTACTGCGTCGTGTTTTTTAAAATAGTAGTCTAAAAGTTCGGGGTTTGCGCCGGGGATTAACTTAAATAAACCGACTTTACCGTTGAGTTTATTATAAAACACGGGCTTACCCGAATACTTTTTGTCGATATAGCGAATTATTTTTCCGCCCGAAATTACCGCAATATGCGGATAATTTATACTTGAAAAGGCGTTGAAACTTTTAGAGTACATTTTCTTAGCCCTTGCGCCGTTTATAACTTTGCCGTCAAAAACGATAGAAACACCGCACGCAAAATTAGACGAACAGTATAAGAAACTGTCGAAAAGGTTAGTTCTTGCGTCGGTAATCTCCATATCAATAGGTTTTTGCGCACCCGTTATAACTATCGGCTTTGGACTTTTGGGAATAAGGTAAGAAAGCACGGCGGCGGTATACGCCATAGTGTCCGTACCGTGGCAAAGTACGAATCCGTCGTAGCCGTCGTAATTATCCCTAATAGTTTCCGCCATCTTTACCCAATCGTCGGGGGTAACGTTAGTGGAATCTATATTCATAAGTTGAAGCGCCGAAACCTCGCAAACTTCCCGTACCTTTGGTACGTACGCTAAAATTTCGTCACTTTTCATTTGGGGCGAAAGCCCGCTTTCACTTCTTTTTGAGGCGATTGTACCGCCCGTTGCAATCATAAGTATCTTTTTCATAATTAAATTTTACCACATATTTCAAAAAATGTCTATTTTTTAAATAGACAGGTTTTTATTTATTTGACAAATTTATCCGTTAAGGCTATACTATTTTGTGGATTTTAGGAGATGAATTTATGAATTCAAGACAAGCTATAAGAAATATTGCAATAATCGCCCACGTTGACCACGGTAAAACGACCCTCGTTGACGGACTTTTAAAACAAACCAACGTATTCCGTCAAAACGAAGTAGTAGCCGACCGAGTTATGGACAGCGGAGATATCGAAAAGGAAAGAGGAATTACTATCCTTGCAAAAAATACGGCGGTTATCTATAAAGACACAAAAATAAACATTATCGACACCCCCGGACACGCGGATTTTGGCGGAGAGGTAGAGCGTATTCTTTCTATGGTTGACGGCGTAGTTTTACTCGTCGACGCGGTTGAAGGCTGTATGCCACAAACGAGATACGTACTTAAAAAGGCTCTTTCTCTCAACAAAAAACCTGTCGTTTGTATAAACAAAATCGATAAGGGCGGAGACCTTAATAAGACGATTGACGGTATTATAGACCTATTTATTGAACTTGGCGCGAACGACGACCAACTTGATTTTAAGGTAATTTACGCAAGCGCAAAACAAGGTTGGGCGTCTATCGAACCCGATAATCACGGCGACGATATGTCACCTCTTCTCGATACCATTTTAAGTGAAATTCCCGCACCCGTTGGCGACGTTGACGCCCCCTTACAAGCCATTATTTGTAACGTAGACTACGACGAATACGTAGGCAGAATCGGTATAGGCAGAATTGCAAGAGGTAAAATTACCGACGGACAACCAATAACCGTCGTTCATACCGACGGCACGACCACGAATGCAAGAGTCGGCAAACTTTATCAATTCCAAGGACTTAAAAGAGTTGAGGTCGAAAGCGCTGAAATGGGCGATATTATCGCTATTTCGGGTATTGATAAAATTAATATAGGCGAAACTATTTGTTCTCCCGACTGCATTGAACAACTTCCCTTCGTCGCAATAGACGAGCCTACCGTTTCAATGTATTTTATAGTAAACAACAGCCCCTTTGCAGGTAAAGAAGGTAAATTCGTAACTTCACGCCACTTAAGAGCAAGACTTTTTAAAGAAATTGAAACCAACGTTTCTATGAGGGTTGAAGAAACCGAAAACGCCGATACTTTCAAGGTTTTTGGCAGAGGCGAACTTCACCTTTCCATACTTATTGAAAATATGCGCCGTGAGGGATATGAGTTCCAAGTTTCCCGTCCTAAAGTAATCTTTAAAGAGATTAACGGAAAAACTCACGAGCCTATGGAAGACCTCGTAATTGAAGTTCCTAACGACTACGTTGGCGCAATTATGAACAAGATAGGAGCAAGAAAAGGCGAACTTATTGAAATGACCGCTGACGATAGAGGAACGACTAAACTGCAGTTTAAAATTCCTGCGAGATGTCTTTTCGGTTATCGCAGTGAAATGCTTACGGACACCAAAGGCTTTGGTATTATGAGCCACGTTTTCGCAGGTTATGAAGAATACAAAGGCGATATTCCCACGAGAACGAGAGGAAGTTTAGTAGTATTTGAAACGGGTGTAACTACCCAATACGGACTTTTCAACGCCCAAGAGCGTTGCACGCTTTTCCTCGGCGCAGGCGAAAAAGTTTACGAAGGACAAGTAGTCGGCGAAAACAGCCGTGACGAAGATTTAACGGTAAACGTTTGTAAACTTAAGCACCTCACAAACAGCCGTGCGTCAGGCAGTGACGAGGCGTTAAAACTTATAACTCCCACCGTCCTTTCTTTAGAACAGTGTCTTGAATTTATTGCCGACGACGAACTCGTTGAGGTAACACCCACATCAATAAGACTTAGAAAGAAAATTTTATCCCGTGACCTTCGTATGAAAGAATGGGCTAAAAACAGAAAACAAGACTAATTCAGAACCACTAGTAAACTAGTGGTTTGCACTACCCCTAGAAGGGGATTTTACCGGCTCGCCCATAAACGGGCACCGAAGTTTAGCAACGCATCTCTATTACTGGCAGCCGCTATGTCGCGGCTGTCTTTTTTTGCCTACTTATTCTTTACACCCGTAAACGGGTCTATATACTCGCTAATTGTCATTTGGTCTATTTGACGATCTTCGTCCAACTGGGTTTGTATGTATTCTGCGATTATTCTTTCATTTTTTCCTACCGAGTCTACATAGTATCCTCTACACCAAAAATTTCTGCTTCCATATTTATATTTTAAATTTGCATGTCTATCAAATATCATAAGTGAACTTTTCCCCTTGAGAAATCCTAAAAATTGTGATATACTTAAATACGGTGGATAACTTATTAGCATGTGAACGTGGTCTTTACACAATTCCGCTTCTATTATTTCCACCTTCTTTTCATTACAAAGTTTTCTCAATATTTCACCTATATCTTTTCTTATTTGCCCATATATTTCTTTTCGCCTATATTTTGGTGCAAATACTACATGCGCTTCAAGGCGATATGTCGAATGTGACGTGTGCTTTATTTCATTTTTCATTTGTTAAAAACCTCCTAGTATTTTTTAGTGATGCGGTTGCCAAACCATCTCTATTATACCATGAGGTTTTTATTTCGCTAAAGCCTTTTACCTCCCCCAGTAGAACTGGGGGTTTATTCTAGCTAAAGCGCCAAATATTTAAGCCCGATTGCCGTTGGCAATCGGGCTTATTTTTTAAAAAACCACTCTATAAGTCGATTATTCAATAATCTATACAAAAATGGCAGACGGAAAGTTTTTCCGTCTGCCACTATTTTACGCCGTTTGTTTTCTAATAATTTCGGGTAGTTTATTCCCCAAAACGACTTCTTTATCTATTACTACCTTTTCAATATCTTCTTCGCTTGGAATGTAATACATACTGTCAAGCATAAGATTTTCAAAAATAGTTCTAAGCCCTCTTGCTCCCGTCTTTAAAGATATTGCCTTTTTGGCAACCTCTAAAACAGCGTCGTCAGTTACGACAAGTTCAACGTCGTCAAAACCAACCAACTTTTTGTACTGCTTTACTATCGCATTTTTGGGCTCGGTCATAATCTTAACGAGCGCCGTTTCGTCTAAGGCGTGAAGTCCTACTACGATTGGCATTCTTCCTACAAATTCGGGAATAAGCCCAAACTTCGTCAAATCTTGCGGTTGAACGTCGTCAACGTAGGCGTCGGCTTGTATACTTTGGTCATTTAAAACTCCGCCAAAGCCAAACGAAGAACTGTCCTTTCTTTTTCCTACTATTTTATCAAGCCCAACGAAAGCCCCACCGCATATAAATAAAATATTGGTCGTATCAATTCTTATAAAATCTTGTTGGGGGTGTTTTCTTCCGCCTTGCGGTGGTACGGACGCGACGGTAGATTCTATAATCTTTAAAAGGGCTTGCTGTACACCCTCGCCCGAAACGTCACGGGTTATAGAAACGTTTTCGCTCTTTCTTGCAATTTTATCTATTTCGTCGATATAAATTATTCCTCTTTGAGCCTTTTCAACGTTATAATCGGCGTTTTGAATAAGTTTTAAAAGTATATTTTCAACGTCTTCGCCAACGTAACCAGCCTCGGTTAAGGTTGTTGCATCCGCAACTGCAAACGGAACGTTTAAAATTTTAGCCAAAGTTCTTGCAAGCAAAGTTTTACCGGAGCCGGTCGGCCCTAAAAGTAAAATATTACTCTTTTCGATTTCGGTATCGTCATTTTGATTACCCCTAAAGGTAACTCTTTTATAATGGTTATAAACGGCAACCGATAAAACCTTTTTCGCCTTATCTTGACCTACGATATATTTATCGAGTTCAGCCTTAATTTCCTGAGGTTTTAAAAGTTTTACGCCTTCGTATTCGGCTCTTTCTTCTTCGGCTTTAATAACGTCCCTGCATATTTCAATACATTCGTCGCAAATAAAAACTCCGTCGGGACCTGCAACCAACTTTTTAGCCAAGTCCTTAGTCTTACCGCAAAACGAACAACAGCAGGTTAAATCTTTTTCGTTATTTCCCATTTACTCTCCTTTTCTATTATAATGAATTTTATCGATAATTCCGTAGCAAAGAGCCTCCTCTGCGCTTAAATAATTATCTCTATCGGTATCCCTTTCAATTTCTTCAAAACTTCTTCCCGTATTTTGAGAAAGAATAGTATTTAATTTCTTTTTAGTCTTTAAAATATGCTCGGCGGCAATTTTAATATCGCTTGCCTGACCTTGCGCACCGCCTAAAGGCTGATGAATCATTATTTCGCTTGACGGAAGAGAATATCTCTTTCCTTTCGTTCCGCTTGAAAGTAAAAACGCACCCATACTTGCAGCCATACCGATACACATAGTAATTACGTCACAAGACACGTAATTCATAGTATCGTAAATTGCAAGCCCAGCCGAAACGCTACCGCCGGGGCTGTTTATATATATTGTAATATCCTTTTGCGGGGCTTTTGCCTCTAAATATAAGAGTTGAGCAACGACGGTATTTGCTAAAGCGTCGTTTATCTCGCCCGTAATGAAAATAATTCTCTCTTCTAAAAGTTTAGAATAAATATCGTATGAACGTTCTCCTCTGTCCGTTTGGTCTATAACCATTGGTATAAGCGCCATTTTATTACCTCTCAATATTTTTTAGACGTATCCACCCGACGGGGTAGATAAAAAGGGGGATTTTCTTTTTCCCCCTTAGTTAAATTATGCTATTTCGTTGTTCTCTTTTAAGAATTTGAAAAGTTTGTCGATAATAACGCCGTTTTCAATATAAGAAATTTGCTTGTCGTTTACCGATTTCTTGTATTCTTCAAGGCTCTTTCCTACGGAAGTTGCTTGTTCAGCGAGTTTAGCGTCGATATCAGCCTCGGTTGCTTCAATCTTTTCTTCGGTTAAAATCTTGTCGATAACGAGTTGAGTTTTAACACGGTCGCAAGCAGATTCTCTGCATCCTGCTCTATACTCTTCCATAGTTTGTTTCATAACGAGTTTGAGATAATCTTCAAACTTTATGCCTTGATACATAAATCTGTAAGATACTTGTTGTACCATATTGTCGATTTCTCTTTCCACGAGCGAATCGGGGATTTCAACTTCACTTGCATTAGAAATCGCTTTGATGATATTATCTTCAATTTCTCTTTCGGCTCTTTGAGCGTTAGCCTTTTCAAGTCTTTCTTTAACGCTTGCCTTATAAGCCTCTACGTTTTCACTTCCCGCCTTTTCTTTTACGAGTTCGTCGGTAAGAGAGGGAAGTTTCTTCTCTTTAATTTCATGAAGGGTTACTGCAAATACAGAGTCTTTACCTTTAAGATTTTCAGCATGATAATCGTCGGGGAACTTAACGTTTATGTCTTTATTTTCGCCAACGTTCATTCCTACGACTTGGTCTTCAAATCCGGGGATAAAACTGTTGCTACCTAATACGAGTTCGTACTTTTCAGCCGTACCGCCTTCAAATTTAACTCCGTCAACGCTACCGCTAAAATCAATTACAACGGTATCGCCGTTTTGACATGCTCTGCCGTCTACGGTTACGAAACTTGCGTTTTGTTCTAAGAATCTGTTTACTTCGGTAGTAATATCGTCGTCGTTTACATTATACTCAACTTTGTCAATCTTTATACCTTTGTACGCGCCAAGTTTTACTTCGGGCTTTACGGGAACGGTTACGGTAAACTTTAATCCCTTATCGTCCAACTTGTTGAGCATAACTTCAGGTCTATCGATAGGTTCGATAGTAGTGTCTTTATCTAAAACTTCTACGTAATACTTATTGATTGCCTCGTTAATAGCGTCATCCATAAATACTGCTTCGTATTGCTTTTTAGCAACCGACATAGGAACGTGTCCCTTTCTAAAACCTTGAACTTGATACTTACCCTTGGTCTTTTCGTAAGATGCGGTTTGTACTTCGTCCCATTCTTTTGCAGTAATAGATATTGCAATCTTTAACGTGCTCTTTTCGCCTTGTTCAACTACGTATTTCATAACTTAACTCCTAAAAAGTGTTATTATATTTTTCATTCGCATTACATTTTAACATATTTTAAATACTTTTGCAAATTTTTATGGGTATAAATTTTACTTTTATTATTTTTTTGTATATAATTATATCATAATATCCTTTTTGGAGCGGTTATGATAGACGCATTTTCCCTTTATCACTTAGTAAAAGAATTGAATACTACCCTCAAAGGCGCAAAAATAAACAGAGTAAGCCAACCCGATAAGGACGACGTGTATCTTTTAACCCACTCTTTTTCGGGCAACCGCACGCTCGTTCTTTCAACCAACGCCGAAAACTGCCGTATTTCCTTTACTCAAGAGGAAAAACCAAACCCTAAGTCGGCGCTCGGTTTTTGTATGCTACTTAGAAAACACCTTTTGGGAGCGGTCATTGAAAGTATTGAACTTATCGGCTTTGAAAGAATTGTCAAAATAACCTTTACGGGAAGAAACGATTTTAAAGAAAGCGTCAAAAAGGTTTTATACGCCGAAATAATGGGCAAATACTCTAACCTCATTTTGACCGAAAACGGAATAATTTTAGGTTGCCAAAAAAACGCGCCTTTAGACGTTGCCACGACGAGAGTTACTTTATCGGGCGCTGAATATAAACTCCCAAAACCGCAGGATAAAATCGAATTAACCGAAAAAAGTGAGGCAATAGGTCGATTATCGGCTTTTCACGGCGAAGATTTAGCGCAGTTTTTATTTAATAACGTAAAGGGTATCGCATACCCTACCGCAGTAGAAACTGCGGAAAGATGTAAAGGTTATAACTCCGTAGAAGACCTTTATGCTAAACTGTACGATTTCATCTACAACGCGCCGTTAAAACCTAATATTGCAGGAGAGGGAAAACTAAAAGACGTTTACGTTACCGACTATATAACGATTGGCGGTGAAAAGAAATTTTACGACAGTCCGCTTTACGCATACGACGATTTTTACACCAACAAGGAAAGAGAAAAGGCTTTTAACTTAAAGAAAAAATTGCTCCTTGATAAAGTAAACGGGCTTATAAAAAAACTTGGCAAAAAACTGCAGGGAGAAAGTGAAAAAATACTTGCGTGCAAAGATTTAGAAACCCTTAAAATAAAGGGTGAACTCATCACCGCAAACATTTATAGACTTAAAGAGGGAATGGAAAGTTGCCAACTTGAAAACTGGTACGACGACTATAAATTAGTCACTATCGCCCTTGACAAGCAATTATCCCCAAGCAAAAACGCTCAAAGATACTTTAAAAAATACGCAAAGGAAAAACGCACGCTTGAAATTTTAATTCCTCAAAAAGAGCAAACCGAAAAAGAACTTTCCTACCTTTACACAGTTCAACTTTTTATAAATCAAGCGACTAAAATTACCGATTTTAAAGATTTAGAGGACGAACTTATTTCAGTCGGGCTTCTCCCAAAACCGAAATTTAAGCCAAAGGCTTTGGAAGAGAGTTCGTATAGAATTTTTAACGCGCACGGTTATCTTATTAAATGCGGAAAAAACAACGTGCAAAACGATAGGCTTACCCAACGCGCTTTTAAAGACGATTTATGGTTACACACTAAAAATTACCACTCCGCGCACGTTATCGTCGAAACGAAAGGCGAACCAATACCAAACGAAGTAATAGAAATTGCCGCCGAAATTTGCGCTTTTTACAGCGACGCAAAACAGGGTGCGAAAGTCCCCGTTGACTACTGTAATAAAAAATTCGTAAAAAAACCGCCTCAAGCAAAACCGGGAAGCGTTATTTACACCGATTATAAAACCTGTTACGTAAACCCAAATTCACACGAGGAATTAGCGATAAATTGTTAATTAATCGACATATAGACTATTTTACACACAAAAAAGGAGATGCAGTCGCATCTCCTTTTATTTGTATCTCATAAGGCTAAATTAGTCTTTTTTATCTTTACTGTCGAAAGATTCTTGGTTGTTGTTAAGATTTAAAGGAAGACCGTATTTTGCGTCGGTTATAGCCTCAAGTTCTGCTTTGCTATATACTTTCTGTTTTAAATCGCCTTCAGTGTTTTCATATACTATGTCAGCATGTTCAACTTCATACTCTAAACGCTTACCTTCTTCGCTTATGAATACTATTTCGTCGATAGTGATATTGCCTTGACAAATCATAAGTACGTAACTTGAATTGTGTTGCCATGCCGTAGCGGTAACTTTTATCCAACCGTTGGTATTCTTTGTTGCATCTTTTACTTGTTGTTTGCTAACGGCAGTAGTAAGCGCAGTTCCCGCAGCGGTAATTCCCGTCGTTCCGCCGTTAGTCGTATTAGTCGTATATCTTTGGAAAGTAAAGTTTACAGACTCAACATTATTTTGCATTGCGGTTACTTTAATCCAAATCTCGTCGATTTTCTTAGAATTTCTCGTAACGTCAAAGCAAACTCTTTGATTTAAAACTTGTCCGTTTCCGTCGTCGTATGCGACTATTTTCCATTCGTTTTCAACGTCTATTTTCTTACAGCCCGTAAATAACGTGCAAGAAAACGCGGTTACACATATCAATATAAAAGTTAATAATTTTTTCATTTTTATTTACCCCCATTGGTTTTTTGTAATTTTTCAAGTTCTTTCATAAAGGTAGAGATGTCTTTAAACTGACGGTAAACGGACGCAAAACGCACGTATGCGACCTCGTCTATTTCTTTAAGACCTTCCATTACCATTTCGCCAAGTTGTTTTGACGATACTTCCTGTTCTAAGGTACTGTAAATTTTCTTTTGAATATCCTCGACCATTTTGTCAATCTTCCACATAGGTACGGGACGTTTTTCACAAGATTTAATTATACCGTTTTTTAGTTTATTCGGGTCGAAAGTTTGCCTATTGCCGTTTGATTTTACGACGAGTATGGGCGTAGTTTCAACCGTTTCGTACGTCGTAAATCTTTTTCCGCAGTTATTACACTCTCTACGACGGCGAATTGCCGTTCCGTCGTCGGACTGGCGGGAGTCTATTACTTTGCTGTCGATATGTCCGCAATACATGCACTTCATAACTTGCCTCCGCTTAAATATCTTTATTACAAACTTTATTTCATTTTACCATATTTTTTATTTTTTGCAAACTTATTTACGCGATTTCCTTTATTTTGAGTGTTTTTATTAGTATTTTTTTGCGAAACACCCGAAATTTTATAGGCTTCTTTAATAAGTTCGGCGTTTTTTGGCATTCTATATTGAAGTAAAGCCCTTTGCATTGCCTTTTCTTTTGGCGTTTTAGGTACGTAAACTTCTTTTAAAGTGTCGGGGTCTATCCCCGTATAATACATACAAGTCGCCCTCGTTGACGGCGTTGGATAGAAATCCTGAACCTGTTCAGGCATATAATGAATACTCTTTAAATATTCAGTGAGTTTAACCGCGTCTTCCACCCTGCTTTCGGGATGGGAAGAAATTAGATAAGGAACTATAAACTGTTTTTTTCCTATCGAGGCGTTTATCGCTTTGTATTTTTCGTCAAAAGTCTTGTAAACTGAAAACGAAGGTTTGTTCATAGCCTTTAAAACTCTATCGCTCATGTGCTCGGGCGCAACTTTTAGTTGTCCGCTTATATGATGAGCGCAAAGAGTTTCTAACACCTTACTCTCTTTATCGTATACGATATAGTCGTATCTTATTCCGCTACGGATAAAGACCTTCTTTACCCCTTTTACGCTACGCGCCTTTTTTAAAAGTTCCAAAAAGCCCGTATGGTCTACTTTCAAATTCTTACAAGGCGTGTAACCTATGCAATATTTATCTTTACACACCCCGTGAGTTTTTTGTTTTTCGCACGCAGGCTCTCTAAAATTTGCCGACGGACCTGATAAATCGTTAATATATCCTTTGAAGTCTTTATCGTGCGTTAGCATCTCAATTTCGTCGATAATCGACTTATCGCTACGCTTTTGTATTCTTCTACCTTGATGATAATTGATTGAACAAAACGAACAACTGCCGTAACAACCTCTATGGCTGGTTACCGAAAACTTAACCTCTTCAATAGACTTTATACCGCCCTCTTTATCGTACATAGGGTGCCAAGTCCTTTCGTAAGGAAGGGAATAAATCTCGTCCATTTCTTGCTCAGTCAAGGGGTATGCGGGCAAATTTTGGAGTACGTATTCGCCGTTTTTTTGCTTTTGTATAAGTACGTCCGCGTTTAGCGCGTCGGTATTTCTCTCCTGCTGGCGGAACGCCTTAGCGTATTTTAATTTATCGCTTACGACCTCGTCGTATGAAGGAATTATAACCGCGCCTTTTTGTCTATAATTTTCAACTTCTTCTCCGCTTATTTTTACGCACGTACCTCTTACGTCGCGTATTTTATAAAGGGGAATATGTCTTGAAAGCCTATCTAAAATATCCCAAACGGGTTTTTCGCCCATGCCGTAGATTAGCATATCCGCGCCGGAATCGGTTAAAACCGACTGCATTACACTGTCCGACCAATAATCGTAATGGGCAAAACGCCTTAAACTTGCCTCAACTCCGCCGATTATTACGGGAATTTCAGGGAAAAGTCTTTTTAGCGTTTTCGTATACACGGTCACTTGCCTATCGGGGCGTTTTCCCTGCTTAGACAAAGGACTGTACACGTCGCCTTTTCTCTTATTTTTCGCAACCGTGTAGTTGTTGACCATAGAATCTACCACTCCTCCGCTTACGAGATAAGCGATATTAGGAGTAGGCAGTACCTTATAGTCGCCGTCTACTATAGGTTGCGGTATTATTCCTATTTTAAAACCTCTGCTCTCTACGACTCTTGCAATAACTGCGTGCCCGTAAGTAGGATGGTCCACGTATGCGTCGCTCGCTATAAGCACGAAATCAAGATAACCTTCGGTTTCTTCCCAACTCACGGGTAAAAACATTGTTTAATCCTCTTTAGTTTTGCACATAATATATGCAAATGCTTATACTTATTCAAATTTTAGTAATAGTCTATTATATTTCAATTAACGTCTATTCCTTTTTACTTCTCCGCTCTCAAAAGAAGGCGGAAGAAGAGGGAGATTGCAATAAGGTACGCGACGGAAGTCTTTTTATCACCGCATTACTCGGCGGTGCGTTAGGAATTTACGTTGCTATGTTCGTTCTTAAATTCCGCACGAGAAGTCTTTTCCTTATGGTGTTTATGCCCGTAATCGTCGTTTGCAATCTTTACTTTTTAATTATAGGCTACGTACACGATTTTTGGGTTTTTAACGGTACTTTTTATAAAGCAGTTTTGTCTTTACCCATCTAAAACTGTCGATAATCGACTTATACGCCCACTTTTACAGTTGTAAATCAACCCTTGCCGAGGCGTTAAGGTCTAAACTTGCAAAGTTGCCTTTTTGGTACTGAATATATCCCTCAGCGCCTATCATTGCGGCGTTATCGGTACAAAGTCCTTTTGGCGGTAATACGAGTTTAATAGAATTTTTCTCGCACGCCTTAGTTAGCCCGTCACGAAGATAGCCGTTTGCAACGACTCCACCCCCCGCGGTAATTACGGGAATATTATATTCCTTACTTGCCTCTACAGCTTTTTCAATTAAGATATCAACTGCCGACGACTGAAAAGACGAGGCAACATCCGCTCTATTATACTCTTCGCCCTTTTGCTCTTTGCCGTGAGTATAATTAATAACCGCAGTTTTAAGACCGCTATACGAAAAATTATAACCGCCTTCGCCCTTTAACATTTTGGGGAGTTTTATATTGTTTTCGCCCTCTTTTGCAAGCCTTTCAATATTAGGTCCGCCGGGATAGGTTAAACCCAAAACCCTTGCAACCTTATCGAAAGCCTCACCAACTGCGTCGTCTAAAGTCGAGCCCAAAATTTGATAATCTCCGTAGTCTTTAACGACTATAACGGCAGTATGCCCACCGCTTGCAAGCAAACTTATAAAGGGCGGTTTTAACTCCTTATCAGCCAAATACGCAGCCGAAAGATGTCCTCTTATATGACTTACGGGAATAAGCGGAATACCAAGCGAATATGCAAGCGTTTTAGCGTAACTAACCCCTACTAAAAGCGCGCCTAAAAGCCCCGCCCCGTAGGTTACGGCAACCGCGTCTATATCCTTTAAAGTAATTCCTGCCGATTTTACGGCTTTATCTACTACGAGTGAAATGGCAGTCGTATGCGCCCTTGACGCAATTTCTGGGACTACACCGCCAAACTTTATATGCTCGGTGCAAGAACTCATTATCTCGTTTGATAAAATCTCTCTTCCACTCTTTATAACCGCCGCCGCAGTTTCGTCGCAAGACGATTCTATCGCTAAAATAACGGCGTCTTTTTTTATTTTGAATTCTTTTATTTTATCGGCGTACATAAATTAACTCTTTTTAAGATAATCAATGATAAATTGGTCGATTTCACCGTCCATTACGGCGTCAACGTTACCCGTTTCACTACCCGTTCTGTGGTCTTTTACCATTGTATATGGGCAAAATACGTAACTTCTTATTTGACTGCCCCACTCTATTTTCTTAATTTCACCCTTTATCTCGCTTGCCTCTGCAAGTCTTTCTTCTTCTCTCTTTTCTAAGAGTTTAGACTTAAGCATTCTCATAGCCTGTTCACGGTTTTGAACTTGGCTACGCTCGTTTTGACAAGCAACGATAATTCCCGTAGGAATATGGGTAATTCTAATTGCCGACTCAGTTTTATTTACGTGCTGACCGCCTGCGCCCGACGAACGGTAAGTGTCCACTTTAAGGTCTTCCGCGCGAATTTCAATATCGCCGTCGTCTTGAATATCAGGCATTACGTCAACCGACGAAAAGGAAGTTTGTCTTCTTGCGTTAGCGTCAAAAGGAGATATACGTACGAGTCTATGAATACCTTTTTCGGCTTTCATATATCCGTAAGCGTTTTCGCCCTCTAACTTAAAGCATACCGATTTAAGCCCTGCGCCGTCGCCGTCTAATCTATCGTACTCGGTGAGTTTATAGCCGTGCTTTTCGGCGTAGCAAATATACATACGGTAAAGCATTTCCGTCCAATCGCAGGCTTCCGTTCCGCCCGCCCCTGCGTGCAAAGTTAAAATGGCGTCGCAGTTGTCGTATTTACCTCTTAAAAGAGTGCGGAGTCTAATCTCTTCAATTTCTTTTTCAGCAAGAGTTAAATCTCTGTCCACCTCTTCAATAATGCTCTCGTCGTTTTCCTCTTGAGCAAGTTGAATCATAACTTCGGCGTCTTGAACTGCCGTCATAGCCTTGTCGTAAACGTCGAGTTTATTTCTTACGGACTGAGCCTCTCTGCTTATTTGCGCGGATTTTTCTATATTTGACCAAACTTCGGGTTTTTCAAGTTCAGCCTCTAATTCTTTTAATTTAAGACGGAGATTATCGACGTCAAAGAGAGTATCCTGCCTCTTCTAAAGTCCTGTAAAGCCCTCTTACTTTTTCTTCATAAATGTCGTATCTTATCATGATTAAACCTCCTTAAATTTATAGATACAGGTTCGCTTTTCTTTTATTTTGGCAATTTTCCTTTAATTTTTTAGGCTGTGTTATAAACGAACCTTAAAATTGTGTAAGCGTAGTCGCTAACAGTGACTACGCTTTTATTTTCCGCGGAATTATCTTCCGCAACAGTTTTTAAACTTTTTACCCGAACCGCAAGGACATGGGTCGTTTCTGCCAACCGTACTCGTCTTTACGATAGGACCTCTCGATTCAGCGCCCGCGCTACCGCCCGACTCTACGAGTTCAACCGGCTTTTCTACGGGTTTTTCCTTTCTCTTTATTTCCGACTTTAAAAGGTATAAAACGACTTCGTCCTGTATGCTTGCAGTCATCTCTTCAAACATTTCAAGACCTTCCTTTTTATACGCAATAACGGGGTCTTCGTGAGCGTATCCACGGAGCGAAATACCCCTCTTTAATTTATCCATCGCATCAATATGGTCTATCCATTTACTGTCAACCACTTGCAAGAAGATAAATCTTTCAAAGTCGCTATAATGTATTTTTTCGTTTTCGGGTCTGCCTTCGTTGTCGTCTTCAACGGCTTTAATTTTAGCCTCGTAACACTCAATAACCTTGTCTATAGTTTGATTAACTATATATTCGTAGTCCCATTTCTCTAAAATTTCGTCGGTAATAAATTCAGTGTCTTGAGGAAGAGCCTTAGCCTCTAACGCCCTATTTAATTTGTCCTTATCCCAAGACGACGGTTCTTGACCTTTGTTTACGTTTTCGTTAATGATTGCAGTAACGAAATCGGGAATAAGATTAAGTACGTCTTGGTGAACGTCTTCTCCGCGGAGGACTTTCATTCTCTCTTCGTACATAACTTGACGTTGAGTGTTCATTACGTCGTCGTATTGAATAATATGTTTTCTTATGCCGAAGTTTTTACCTTCGATAGTTCTTTGAGCGTTTTCAATAGAACGTGAAAGCATTTTGGATTGAAGAGGAGTATCCTCGTCAACTTTGAACATATTGTAAATGCCTTGCAATCTTTCACCGCCGAAACGCTTTGCTAAATCGTCTTCAAGCGAAATGAAGAAAAGCGAAGAACCGGGGTCCCCCTGACGACCGCTACGACCGCGAAGTTGGTTGTCGATACGTCTTGATTCGTGTCTTTCAGTACCGATAATGTGAAGACCGCCAAGCGCTATTACCTCTTCTTTTTCCTTGTCGGTAATTAAAGAATGCTCTTTATAATATTCTTGGTATTTAGCTCTTACTTCCTTTACCTCGTCCGAAACGTTTTGAACGTAAGAAGTTGCGATATCTATGAGTTCTTCGGCTATACCCTCGTTACGAAGGTCTTGCTTTGCAAGGTATTCTGGGTTACCGCCTAAAAGTATATCCGTACCACGGCCTGCCATATTGGTTGCAATAGTAACAGCGCCCTTTTTACCTGCTTGAGCAATTATTTCAGCCTCTCTTCTGTGGTTTTTAGCGTTTAAGATGTTGTGTTTTACTTTATTCTTTAAAAGCCATCTCGAAATTTCTTCCGATTTTTCAACGGTTACCGTACCTACCAATATAGGTTGTCCCTTTTCGTGTCTTTCGATAATTTCTTTTATAATTGCTTTAAGTTTTCCAGCCTCGGTAGAATAAATTACGTCGGGTAAATCCTCTCTTTGTACGGGTTTATTAGTGGGAATTTCAAGCACGTCAAGTCCGTAAATCGTTCTAAATTCTTCCTCTTCGGTTTTAGCAGTACCCGTCATACCCGAAAGTTTGTTATATAAACGGAAATAGTTTTGGAAAGTTATCGTTGCGTGCGTCTTATTTTCGTTTCTTACGGTAACGTTTTCCTTTGCCTCTATCGCTTGGTGTAAACCTTCCGAGTATCTTCTACCAATCATAAGACGGCCGGTAAATTCGTCAACGATTATAATTTCGCCGTCGGATACGAGGTAATCGGTATCCCTCTTAAAGATAAAATGCGCCTTTAATGCCTGTTGAATGTGATGGTTAAGGTCTGCGTTTTCAATGTCGGAAAGATTTGCAATATTGAAAAATCTTTCAGCCTTTTCCGCGCCTTGTTCGGTAATTTGTACGGTTTTATCCTTTATATCAAGGTTGTAATCTTCGTCTGCCTTTAAAGTCTTGACAAATCTGTTACAGTCAAGATATAAGGTTGAAGACTTCTCTCCTCTACCCGAAATTATAAGCGGAGTTCTCGCCTCGTCGATTAAAATAGAGTCTACTTCGTCGACGATTGCAAAGTTAAGACCGCGTTGAACCATATCAATCTTTCTCTTTTTGAGGTTGTCACGGAGATAGTCGAAACCGTATTCGTTATTAGTTCCGTAGGTTATATCGCAGTTATAAGCCGCTCTCTTTTGGTCATCGGTGAGTTCGTGTACGTTTACTCCTACCGTAAGACCTAAAAATCTATAGACTTTTCCCATCCACTCCGCGTCACGTTTTGCAAGATAATCGTTTACCGTAACTAAGTGAACGCCTTTCCCCGAAAGGGCGTTAAGATAAGCGGGAAGAGTCGCCATAAGCGTTTTACCTTCACCCGTTTTAAGTTCGGCTACACGGCCTTGGTGCACGCATATACCGCCCATAAGTTGCACCATATAGTGGCGCATATTTAAAACTCTGTACGCAGCCTCTCTAACAACTGCGAAAGCGTCGTACATAATATCGTCTAAGGTTTCTCCGTTAGACAATCTTGCCTTTAAAATATCGGTTTGCTCTTTAAGTTCGCCGTCAGTCATCTTTTCGTATTTTGGCGAAAGCGCCATTATTTTTTCGGCTTGCGCTTTAATACGCTTTAAACTGACTCTTGAATCTGTATTGAGTATATACCTGATAAGTCCCATATAACTTTCTCCATATTGGCATAAACTGCCATTTTTGTTGTTATTATATATTTTACTATATTTATTATAAATTTACAATGTTTTTGTGTGATATTTTGGTAAAATTATTATTTTTTGCCACTTTGACCGCCTTTTTTTATTTATATTCGTTCAATTTTACCGTCATTATCGACAATTTTATCAAGCGGTTCTCGTTGCTCCGTTTTAATTTTTGACATTGTAACCGAAGCTACCGCAATCCCGTAAACCTCGCTTGCTCCCTCGTTTTTCAGTTTTTCGGCGACTATTTCAAGAGTCGTTCCCGTAGTCACAACGTCGTCTACTATTAAAATTCTCTTGCCCTTTACTTTTGCTCTTTCAACTACTTTAAAACTTCCCTTTAAGTTTGCCCTTCTCTCTTCGCGTTTAAGACCTACTTGACTACCCGTATCCTTAGTCTTTTCAAGAGCGTTAATCAACGGAAGTTCTAATCTTTCGGCAACTTCCTTTGCAAGTAATAAACTTTGGTTGTAGCCTTTCATTTTTATTCTTGCCTTTGACGACGGGATACATACCACCGCGTCTACCGTAGGGAGCGACCTATGATACACCCTTACCATTCTTTGGGCAAACTCCTCGGCTAAATGCTTTTCGCCGTAATACTTAAGCCTGCGAATCATACCGCTTATCGGCTCGCCGTATTCAAACACACTGCGCATACAGTCGATATGCAAACTTTTACCCTTGCAAAAATCACAGTATGCAACGGGGAAAGGAGTTCTTCGTCCACAGTGGTCGCAAATATTGCCGTCGTTTTTAGGCAATACCGCCTCACAGCCGTCGCACACCGTCTTTCCGTTAAAATTCTCACGCGAGCAAACCGAACAAGTTAAATTCCTTGGATAAAATATCTTTTGTAAATCTTTTAAAAATTTCATAGTCAATTAATATCTTTTACCGTTAGTTTTCCGTTTTACGTTTCTCACCCTTAATAAACCAAAAGACGAACCGTTTAATTGCGATTCGTCTTATTTTATATTCTGTTTAAATCAAAAAAGTGGCTTTTATCGACTTATAGCCCCACTTTTAGTCGGGATATCCGTCGGGATTTTTCATTTGCCAATTAAGTGCGTCACGGCACATATCGTCTAAAGTCTTAGTAGCCTTAAAGCCGATAAGGCTCTCCGCTAAAGCAGGGTCTGCATAGCAGGTTGCTATATCCCCCGGACGGCGAGGCGCAATTACGTAAGGAATTTCTCTTCCCAACGCCTTTGAAAACGCCGATATCATTTCAAGCACGCTATAACCTCTGCCCGTACCGAGATTTACGATAAATAAGCCAGACTTTGTAAGAAGTTTATTAACTGCCAAAACGTGTCCTTTAGCAAGGTCTACTACGTGTATGTAATCTCTTACGCCCGAACCGTCTGGAGTGTCGTAGTCGTTACCGAAAACGTTTACAGCCGAGAGTTTTCCTGCCGCAACTTTTGTAATATAAGGACAAAGATTGTTGGGAATACCGTTAGGGTCTTCGCCGATAAGTCCGCACGGATGCGCGCCTACCGGATTGAAATAACGGAGTATTGCAATATTAAATTCTTTATCCGCTTTTGCTAAGTCCTTTAAAATATACTCTATAAAGAGTTTCGTACTGCCGTATGGGTTAGTCGTCGAAAGGGGGAAATCCTCAGTAATAGGAACTGTTTTAGGATTGCCGTAAACGGTTGCCGAAGAGGAAAATACGAGATTTTTCACGTTAAACTCTCTCATTACGTCCAAAAGGGCGAGCATACCGTAAATGTTGTTTTCGTAATATTCCAAAGGCTTAGCAACCGATTCTCCAACTGCTTTATATCCAGCAAAATTTATAACTGCGTCGAATTTATTTTCGGCAAAAATTTTCCTCATTGCGTCTTTATCGCAAATATCGGCTTTATAGAATTTAATCTTTTTGCCTACGATTCCCTCAACTCTTCTAACTGCCTCTTCTTTACTGTTAGAAAGATTATCAACGACTACTATATCGTATCCCGCTTCAATAAGTTCAATAGAAGTGTGACTGCCGATATATCCTGCTCCACCGGTTACGAGAATAGTTTTCATAAATATATCTCCTTAATTATTATTAAAATTTACTGTTAATCAACTTATAGGGCGACTTATCTATCAATCGTCTCTAAAAGATAGGTGTTATAGTCAACGGGACGGTCGTACACTTTTCCGCCGTCAATTTCAATAATACGGTTACATACCGTATTCATAAGTTCACGGTCGTTACTCGTTAAAAGCATACAGCCTTTAAAGTTTACCAAGCCGTCGTTAAGGGCGGTAATCGACTCTAAGTCTAAATGGTTAGTAGGCTCGTCAAGTACCATAAAGTTACCTGCTTCAAGCATCATTTTTGCAAGCATACATCTAACCTTTTCTCCGCCTGAAATAACCGACGCCTTTTTAAGAGCCTCTTCTCCAGAGAATAGCATTCTTCCAAGCCAACCTCTTACGAATTCCTCGTAATGGTCGTACGAAAATCTTGAAAGCCAATCGACGAGCGATAAATCGCAACCCACGAAAAACTCGTCGTTATTTTGAGGAAGATAAGTAGCCGTAATAGTCTTACCCCACTTATAATAACCGCTATCCGCAGTTTCTTTGCCTGCTAAAATATCGTAAAGCATGGTTATTGCCTTACTGTTTTTGCTAACTATACCGATTTTTTCTTCCTTACCGACCGTAAATGAAACGTTCTCAAAATATCCCTCTTTTGAAAGATTTTCAACGAAAAGTATATCGTTTCCTATTTCTCTGTCGTATTTGAAGTTAATATAAGGATATTTTCTCGACGAGATTTTAATGTCGTTTATAGTCAAATTTTCAAGTTCTTTCTTTCTTGCCGTCGCTTGCTTAGATTTGGACGCGTTAGCCGAGAAACGGGCTATAAACTCTTTAAGTTCTTTTGCTCTTTGCTCCGCCTTTTTATTTTGTTCTTTCAACTGACGGGCAAGAAGTTGGCTCGTTCTGTACCAAAAATCGTAGTTACCAAAGTATAGATTAATCTTTCCAAAGTCTACGTCGCAAATATAGGTACAAACTTTATTTAAGAAATATCTGTTGTGAGAAACTATGATTATAGTATTCTCGTATTCCATTAAAAAGTTCTCAAGCCATTCAGTCGTCTTTATATCGAGGTTGTTGGTAGGCTCGTCCAAAAGAAGTACGTCGGGATTTCCAAAAAGCGCTTGTGCAAGAAGAATTTTAACCTTTTCCTTGCCGTCTAACTCTCCCATAGTGAGATAATAATGCTCCGTGGGAATATCAAGGGCTTGTAAAAGTTTTTCCGCCTCGCTTTCAGCGTCCCATCCGCCGAGTTCAGCAAACTCGTTTTCAAGTTCGCCTGCCTTTATTCCGTCCTCGTCCGTAAAATCCTCTTTAGCGTAAAGAGCGTCTTTTTCGTCCATTATATCGACAAGTCGCTTATGACCGAGCATTACCGTACGGATTACCGTTTGGTCGTCAAAAGCGTTTTGGTCTTGCCTAAGCACTGACATACGCTCGTTTTTATCGAGCAAAACCTCGCCCTTTTGAGGTTCAAGTTCGCCTGATAAAATCTTTAAAAAAGTAGACTTTCCCGCACCGTTTGCGCCGATTATTCCGTAACAGTTGCCCTTAGTGAATTTTAAATTTACGTCTTCAAATAATTTTCTACTGCCAAACTGCAGACTTACGCCGTTTACCTGTAACATTTTACCTCTAATTATCTACATTACGTCACAATAAAAGGTTGATAAAATTAAAAGATTTAGATGCGAGCAAGACGGGATTTTAATAAGTATTCCGTATGGGGGCGACTTTGTTGGTCGCAAAAATTACGGCACTCCTTAAAATAATTGTATTGCGGAACATATAAGTCTTTGACTGTCAACCATAGATTGTGACATAGCCTTTATCTATACATAATTTTAGCACATTACGTTTTACCGATTGGCATAACGCAGTGTGCTTTTACTTGTTTTTTTTGCAAAACGAAATAAGCCGACTAGCGGCTTTAACTCTTTATTTTAATTATTTCTTAGCGTCTTCTTCCTTAATAACTTCTCTTGCAAAAACGAGAGCGTTATACGGAGTTTCAGTTCCTCTAAATCTCTTTTTAGAACTTGCTACGACGATAGGCATAGCCGAAATAAGTTCCCATCCGCCGATAGATTCTTGAGTAACGATTGATGCAAGAGCCGAAATTTGTTTACTTGCTTCTACTCCGGTTTTTGCAACTACTCTGCCTTGACAAGGTACAACTTTAAATTCTTTCATAATACACCTCGAAAATTTGAGAAACATTCCTCTTTAGACCATTATAACACATATTTTCGTCTTTGAAAAGAAAAAACAGCAAATTTTTGTTATATTTTAATTAAAATAATTAAAAATTGTTACTGTAAATAAAATAATCGCTGTCAAACCGCGAAAAATTAATATAAATATATTTTCCAACTACCCTTAATAAACTTTTGAGCTTACTCGACCTTTTGTGTTGCTTAAATTTTGTTCTATGAGCATTACTACTGTTTTTATTCTCCGAACCAAATTAGTAATATTTTCAACCTATTGACAATAGGTAATTTTTAATTTATACTAAATATGTAAGGAGATTTACTATTATGAAATTAACTGATGGAAACGATTCTTTTTATGCTTTAGAAAACACGCAAAAGCTTCCCGATAGCATACTTTCAGGCAAAACGTTCTATTTTTTAGGCTCGTCCGTAACGTACGGCGCGGGAGCAATGGCTGAGGGTATGGGAGATTTTATCGCAAAACGAAACGGTTGCGTTTGTATAAAAGAAGCCGTTTCCAGCACTACCCTTGCAAATATTAGCGAAAACAGTTATGTGGCGAGGCTTGAAAGGTACGTAAACAGCAAGGACAGAGTTGAGCATCTTGACGCCTTTATCTGTCAACTTTCAACAAACGACAGATCTCGCAAAGACTCTTTCGGCGTTATTACGGCAGACGAGGTTAAAAATCTTACCGAGCTTGACAATACCACAACCTTTGGCGCAATCGAATACATAATTGCGTTATGCAAAAAAACATGGAACTGCCCCATTGTATTTTATACGGGAACTTATTTTGAGTCGGACACGTACGAAATTATGATTTCCGCCTTAAAACAAATTGCGAAAAAATGGAACGTAGAGGTTTTGGATTTATTCTACGATAAAGCCTTCAACGCTATTTCTAAGGAAATGTACGATTTATATATGCTAGACCCTGTTCATCCCAAGCGCGCAGGCTATCGCGACTGGTGGGTTCCCGCTTTTGAGGATTGTCTTAAAGATCTTTTATCCGAATAAATTTTAGAAAACAGAAAACACTGTATAGATTTTAGAATTTGATGCAAATTACGTCTTATAAATGCGCCCCAAAAGTTAAACAACTTTTGGGGCAATTTTCAATTAGTTATTAATCTTCCAACAATGCTAAGATTTCGTCGGCATTATTGTCGGGTTTTACTTTGGGCATAATCGCTTGTATAATGCCTTGCTCGTCGATTAAAAACGTCGTTCTCACAACGCCCATACTCACTTTGCCGTACAACTTTTTCTCTTGCCAAACGCCATACGCTTGAATAGCCGAAAGTTCGCTATCCGAAAGCAAAACAAACGGCAAATTATACTTGGTTGCAAAATTCAAATGCGAGTTCACACTATCCTTGCTAATGCCGATAACCACCGCGTTTTTGTTTTCGATTTCTTTATTTTTAAGCGCAAACGCACACGCCTGTCTTGTGCAACCAGGCGTATTGTCCTTTGGATAAAAATATAAAACCACTTTCTTGCCGAGAAAATCAGACAAAGAAACCAACTTCCCGTTTTTATCGGGCAACGTAAAATTCGGCGCTTTCATTCCAACTTCTAACATAATTTTAACCCTCTTTTTTCATTATTTCGTAGGCTTTTTTAATGAAATCTACTTTCGTCATACCCTTTTCGGTTAAAAACGCGTTGATTTCTTCAAACAAATCTCTTGGAATCATCGTTTGAAAGTTTGCGTTTTTCTCTTTGCGTAATTCTTTATTCTTTTCTTCGTATTTACGTCTTGCTACTCTTTTCGACGTATCTTCTTTACGAGTAACCATAACTTGTCCTATCCTATTTAGATTTTATTACTACAAGTATACCACATCCACACAAAACAATCAATCCATTTTATCGTATATATACGCACCTGTTTTTACTCTCGCAAGTAATCAATAAAATCTAAAACTATTAACTTATCATTGCCTTTGGCATAGTCGCTATTGAATTCTCTTGTTCCTTAATAATATCATCCGAACTTAACGTACTTTTGTCACAAAGCATTGAATATTTAATTTTAAGCTTTTCTTCTAAATAGCGCATATTCATCTTCAGTTCAGTAAGAATATCACTCCAACTTTTTACTACAATAGTACAATTTCCTACTTTATAAACACAATTATAAATACCATGATGAGTACTATTTTTAATTTCTCCAACTATTTCGTCATTATACTTATTTCCAACCAAAATAAAATCCCATTCTATTTTTTCACTTTGAAATCTACTATCATCCTTTATAACACCATAGTATTTCTTTATTTGACCAAGTTCTTTGCTTGATAACGTTACACTTGGTCTCTTTAATTCAACAACAATACATTTTTTGACTTCACCTGCCATAACCGATTGGATAGCAAAAATATCCATTTGTTTATTTTTATCTTTACTATCAATATGTATTTCACCTTTCTTATAAAAACTATCGGATGCAAAATTTAAATAAGCTCGTAATGCTTCTTCAAAATTAGGCTCTTCAGCTGTTGCCAAATGATATTGCTCCCCAAAAAACCAATAATGTTGTTCAATAAACTTTTGAACATGGTCTACTTCATTAGTATATCTATTCTTATCAAACACAAGGGTTTCAAAATCTTTGATTGCTTGTAATCTTGAAACAACCAAATTTAACATCTCTATCACATTTGATAACTCAGTTTTTTCAAGAAGATCCGCCATCTCTGCACGTTCCTCTTTTGATAAGTCCACTACACCATCCAATATTTTAAATAAATTATTTACTTCTCCAGAAGATTGAATTAATTCAAACATTCGAACTAAAGTTTTTTGTTGAAGCACCGTCAGCGATGTAAAAACTTTTGGCACAAAATAATAAATATTAGATATAAGAATATCTAATTGTTCTTCCTTGAAACGATCAATCGCATTATTTTTATCAAACTTTGGATATACTTTTTTATCTTTTAATTTTCCAATAAACTCCTCTGAATAAGCTCTTATAAACGGCTTTCTCGTTTCATACAAAAACATATCGCAAAATTCTTTTAACTTCTTGAATTCCTTTGATTTTTTTGTTTTAAATCCTATTAAATTATCATCCTCCATATCGGACTCAAAACTAAAATTTTCATCAAACAAATTAGACGAAATAAATATACTATGATAAAAGTTATCCCCTTTATTATTTAAGGTAGTGTTTTCTTTACACAAAACTTCTTCTTTAGAATTTAAATAATAGTATTTCGAGTATTCGTCATGTAGTTTTCTCTTCCAAACACAAATTGTGGCTTTTACATGAAAATCGGAGAAATTATTTTCTCTTGTTTCACAAGAATATATTAAATCGGAACAGTCTATTTGTTCATTATTAACTATTATTATACGTTTATCATCATATAATTTTAATAACCATGCACAAGACAATTTTATATCCTCTCTTAAATCGCCGACAGCAACACCTTGATTTAAAAACAAAGTCACAACTGTACCGGTCGATTCCGTTGTCTCAACTTCTTCAGATACATCAAATTTTATTAAATTTTGTGCTTCAATAGTAATAGTATACTTTTTCCGGGTTTCACCATCTTGATAAACCGTTTCCCACTTTGCCAAATAGCAAGTATTATAAAAGCTATATCTACCAACACCCTTCTTGCCTTTAATTGTTGCTCCATTTAATTTTGTTTTTACATGCTTTTCGGATTCATAAGCTTTTTCAAATTTTTCATTCAATTGATTTCTATTAATCCCCGTTCCATTATCTTTTATATAGATACACATCGTAGAATCAAGTAGACTTTTATCTTCTTTAACCTCGACCATCGTCGCTTTTGCGTCAAATCCATTCCAAATATATTCCGAAATTGCTTCCGAAATTGAATAATTTTTCAGCGAATTTTTCAATCCCTTAGATGTTAATTTTGTTTCGCTCATAATTGTCTCCTTCCCTATTATATGTCTTGTATCTAATAATTTTTTTTAATATTTCTACATCGGCTGGGCAGAAATTGTAGTTTGGAATTTCAGCCGGTGTTATCCATTTGATATCGTTATGTTCTAGTTTTTGTGGAACACCTTCGGCTATTGTTGCATTAAACAAGGTTAAATGCACGGTAATATCGGGATACTCGTGGACAACTTCCATAAAAATATCCCCGACGTTTAGCGTAATATTTAATTCTTCTTTACACTCTCGGATTAAAGCCTGTTCCTTCGTTTCGCCTTCTTCAACCTTTCCGCCAACAAACTCCCATAAAAGAGCTCTTGCTTTATTAGCAGGCCTTTGGCAAATCAAAAACTTATCCTTATCCCATATAAGCGCCGCAACAACTTCTATCATTTTATCACAACTTAAATATCGCTGGATTTTTTACCCTTATTTCATTGTGGGAAAAATCTACAACTAACAACATTTTAGTAAAATCAATCTTTTCGTGTTCGGCATCTTCATACTTGTTTAAAATCCTTCCGATGGTTCCATCATTATTAAAACGAACCTGAATTTGACCTTCCGCATTGATATTAATAAAAACCTCTACAATTTCTCCACAAAAACTTAAATCATATTTTAAGTCTTGAATTTTTTTAATATTTGAAACACTAAAAATCTTGCAAAAAATCTTATCAACATCACTATTTGAAGTCATACCAAAATAAAGGCTGTTGTCAGCGCCTTTTAATAATAAATTTGATTTTGATGGATATCTTGCTATAACCTTTTTGTCCGAATCATAATAAATGACTGTTCCTGCTAAATTATATGTTTGTAACATTTTTGACTCCTTTATATTTTGTAGAATTCAATTAAATACTTTATGTATTTGTTTAACACCTTAAGGGCTTTTTCATTAGTTTGAAAATCCTTATACACAACTTCTTTAACTTTTTTTGCATAATTGCTAAAGGTTGGCACATCATCAAACAAGAAAAAACTATTGTAACTCTTAGACATCTTCGCCAAACGGGGATTCAGGTATTTATCTATATTGTCAAGCACTTTTTTTGCATATTCAGCATCTTTACCATAAGCCAACTCAAGGAAGTTTACAAAATCTTTTTTAAATCTTTCCTCTATGTATTCTTTCACTTCTTTTGGCTCCGCCGCCGAAGACCTATGTATAACAAGTTTTACTTGTGATTTATCAATGTTGAAAAAATCAAGCAAATCTTGCAAAAACCAGCAAGAGTGTAAAGCTGTGTGATTACAGTTGATATATATCTTTGAAGAAACCAACTTGTAATTCGTTCCACCGTCCGGTCGAAACATTACCGCCTTGCTCCAAGGGCATCTAAAAGAATAAAGTTTTTCTTCAAACTCCGGAAAGCTTTCTAATAAGGTCATTGTTGTTGCTCTTAGCAGCTCTCCCCAAGCGTGTTCTTCAATAACATTCCCTAGTATTTCAAAGGTATATGGAGTTGTATTTTCCAAAGAATAATCCCGTTGAGTTAAATCTTCAATGTAATATCTTCTTTTTCCTTCAAAAATTATATTATCAAAAGACATCATAGTTCTTCCTTCTTTTGTATCCACTTAAGTATCGTATTATTTTCTATAATCTCATCAAATTTTGGAGACCTATCCAAATATATCACATATCCATCAGTACCAATTTTTTTGAAATAAAGGCTGCATAAGTCACCTAAAATTAATGTTTTAATTCCAGTAATAAAGCTATCATTGTTGTCCAACTTTAAATACTTAGCATTTTCATTAATTGTTGGAGCTGAAATCTCATAAAAGTATTCGCCAGATGATATAAACCATTGCAATGCCTCAATTTGCTTCTCTTGTGGAATTAATTTGTCTCGATATGCATCAGCATAATTATTCTTTTTTAGAAAAGAAATAACTTCTTGCGCATTTTTTAAACACAAATTAACATCAAAATAATATTTACCTTGCATTTGGCTTAAAAACTCTCTACACGCATCACTATTTTCGCTCATATAATAAGCACCAACCGTTCTTGGTTTCCCGCCATAATGCTGTGCATTTAAATTTGCTTCCGAGTTTGGAACGTCAAATCTCAAGTAATTAAGTTCATGGTCTATTATCATTGACATTATAAGAATCTCCTTTATTTATATTGGAATCCTGATTTTACAGCAAAAAGGAATATATCTTTACCAAAGTCTTTTTGCTTTAATGTTAATTTCACGTTTGGATTATCTGCCATCGAACGCAAATATTTAGCCATTTTTTGTTGTTGCTTGTTCAAAATTTTATATTTATTATCCCAAAGCAAAAGCTTCATCCATACCAAGGAATTAAAAAAGTTTTCGTCAGTATCAATGTAGACAAGCGCTTCATTTTTCGGGAAAAATTCAACAACTTGAGAATTGGTATTTATTGCAAAATCACAAGTTAATGTTTTCACAATATCCCAACACTTCTCTTTTCTCGCCCACATACGCGCTTCCGGATGTTCAGGAGGCGTGTTTTCTATAACTTGGTGGACTTTCGGAAGTAAATTATAAGCAACATCATTTAATTCAGGAGTAAGGTCTTTAAGCTCCCAAATCTTTAACAAGTCAAGCTTTTTCCCGTAAATAAGAGAAATTAAACTCAAAGTATATGAAACAACGTTACTCTTGTAAGAAAGCTTTAATTTCCTTGCAATTTTATCAAGCTTTCTAAACATAACAATACACGCATATGCGTTTTTAAAATACGTATCATCAGGGTCAATTAATTGATTTTTAACTGTATTATTGAATAATGTAAAGTTCTTTTCGCGTCCTTCACATACCTTAAAAGGCAACTGTTCCCAACAATTTACAGCAATAGCCAAATCAATCTTCGTAAACTTTTTATCTTTTGGATTAGTATTAGTAAATTTTTTCGTTCCGTTATTTCTTCTATATTCAGTATCATACTCACCGTTTGTGCGTTCAAAATAACACAAATAACTACCATTTATATCATTAGACAAACAACTCTTTGACAATTGCTTCATCATAATATAATATGGCAAGTTTGACGGAGGGTCAGATTTTTTGATAGCAGTTTGAGTGTTTGAAAAAACACTAATATTTCTTATCAAAGACTCTGAATTACTAATATTTTTAACAACAGTTAACTTAACAGGAACAATTATTCTCTTTAATTCATCAAAAAGCTTGTCCTTAAAACACTCATACAACGTGGCCGTTGTTTGTCCACCGTTTACAATTTGGAAATTTACAATACTTCTAATTTTAGCTAGATTTGCCGGCCCAATATCTTTATCATATTTAATTTCAGTGGCAACAGCCGAAATACCATTGTTAAAGCTTACAAATTCCTCCGGATTGTTTTTTACTGTATCCAAAATCCCAGCATTAACCTTCGCTGTCCTTTTTAAATACGAACGAACATTGGCTTCAAGCAATCTTATACTGTCTTCTTTGTATAGTGTCGCGAGCCATAATCCCTTCATCGAACACATGTAAACATCAAAGTCAGGCGTGGATGAAATTCTAACAGCAGATAATTCCTCACCAAATTTTTCACGACAATCCAATTCAAACGTATCGTTGTTAAGTTGACCAAATTTATTCTCTAAATCTTCTAAGTCATAAGTTCTAAAAGAAACTCTTTGCCCCGAAATCTCTTCAATATCGTCTTTTTGTAATTCGCTTGGAACGTTATAGTTAGTGAATACGTTAACAACCAACTCCTTATCTTTTAACGACTTATACACAGCATCCGCTATCTCATATGTAAAGGAATCTTCACCGAATTCAAAGAATCTTCCGTCAACAATCTTTTTTACAAAATTAATTATTTTATCATATTCTTTTGTAATAGCCTCTTTTGACAATGTCGCATTATCATCATTTTGGTCATTGTAAATCCCCAAATATAAATTATACGTAGAATTATCTTCGTCAAAAAAGTAAGCATCAACATTACACTTTAATCCATAAAACTCTTCTTCACAAATATCTAATGACTCAGCGTCTAAAGACTCCAAATTTGCAAAAACATATTTGATAAAATAATACTTTTCTTCTACAACATCAATATTATTTTCTTCCGACTGAAATAATTTGATTTTGTTTATTAGCTCTTTATTAAAATTATTCATAAACCACTTCGTCCTCTTTTGTTTCAAATTGTTTTAATGCATCCAATTTTAATCTATATTTAACATCAAATATTTCACTCGATAAAATAGCTTTTGTTATTTTGGGAAATCCATCAACTATTTCATAAAAACGAGTTCCTTGTAAAGAAAATTTACAAACTGGCTTGTACGTATTAATATTAACCTTTAATTTCAACAAGTTTGCAACTATTACGCTTTTTAAGTTAACATCCTGAACGCAATCAAGAAGCTGATTTGCGCAATCAATAACAGTAAAACCATCGTCCATCGATTCAAAAATAAATACTTTTAAGTACAATGCCTTCAACGTATCAGGATAATTACAATCAAGCTGATTCTCATTAGAAATCAAAACATTTGTATTCGTTTGAGACATTGTTGATTTCACTTCTAACGCAGTCTTGTCAAAAACAAAATCCCTTTTATTTCTTCTTGGCCCTTGCCAATTGATTACAATATTTTCTCCAAACTTTTCAACCAAATATTTTAATTGCAATAATTCAGCACAAAGGCCCTGCTCTTCTTGTTGAGATAATATTTTATTAGGATTAGCAAAATATTCTTTGTATTCTTTTATTACCGCCTTAAGCACGTTAAAGGTCTCAAAATAACTATCAACATCTATTAACGCGTCACAAAGAGAGCTGGAAAAAGCTAAAAATATTTCATTGTTATTAGTAGCATTCTTAATTACAATGTATCTCTTCTCTGGTGAGATAACATTTACATCTTGAACACTAATGTCTAGCCCTTTCAAATCTGGACAATCATAAGAACTTAAAGCTTCTTTAGAAAATTCAAGATATATAACCTTTGAAGAATCAATCAAACTAAAATATATTCTCGTTTTTGTTTTTTGAGATAAATAATACTCTAGAATATAGTTATCATCAACACTTTTTTCTTCTACTTCTATCCATTTTTCAAAAACAGTTTTACTCATTTGTAGTTCCCTCACCGAATTCTATTATATCGTCTTCTTCCTGTTTAGCCTCTCTACGCAAATAATCATTACTTACATAATATGTAGTGGCTGATTCCTCATAATTATTTGTTTTTGGGAACCATATAGCAGGAGCACAAACATTGATACCATCCGGAATCAACTTACCTCGTTTTGCTTTTTCTTTGTTTGTTTTCGGGTCATACTCTCCCGTAAACTCTTTTTCGTACAAATCCGATACATAAATTGACATTATCGCATGGTTTGCATCAAAGCCCGGGTAAGTTTTAGAAGGTTCATAATGGTCAACTGTTTTATATTCTTTAGAATCAGGGTCAAAGAATTCAACGAAATCCTTTGGAGAGCTATTAACTTTAATAGTATAGTACTCTAATCTTTCAT
>SVIB01000002.1 GCA_015055505.1 Clostridiales bacterium | reverse complement strand
AAATAAAATTAATTGTTGTGAGAACATAAAATTTTATTAGGAGTTCTATTTATGGATTATCAAGGAACAATTTCACGCGGAGTGAGAGCGCCTATCATCCGTCAGGGCGACGACCTCGTAAAAATTACCGCAGACTGTGTAATAAACGCATCAGAGCAAGGCGGTTATCCACTTCAAGATAAAGACGTCGTAGCAGTTACCGAGGCTGTACTTGCAAGAGCGCAAGGCAACTATGCAACCGTAGAACAAATTGCAGCCGACGTAAAGTCAAAATTCGGTGACCAAACGGTAGGTCTTGTATTCCCAATTCTTTCAAGAAACCGTTTTTCTATGGTTTTAAAGGGAATTGCAAAAGGCGTAAAAAAACTTATCGTTCAACTTTCTTACCCCTCTGATGAAGTAGGTAACAGTTTTATTACTCCCGAAAAACTTATGGAATCGGGTGTAAACCCATATACCGATGTATTTACGGGCAAAGAATTCCATGAAAAATTCGGTGACGTTCGTCATACTTTTACGGGCGTAGACTACATTGAGTATTACGAAAATATGACGGGCTGTGAAGTTATACTTGCAAATAATCCTACTGAAATTTTAAAATATACTAAAAACGTTATATGCGCAGATATACATTCGAGATTCCGTACCCAAAAAATTCTTAAGAAAGCGGGCGGAGAAAAGGTTATTACTTTAGACGAAATCTTAAATAAATCTGTAGACGGTTCAGGCTATAACGAGCGTTTTGGTGTTCTTGGTAGCAATCTTGCAACCGAAAACAGCGTAAAACTTTTCCCAAGGGACGCTCAAAACTTTGTAGACAGTCTTCAAGCCGAGTTTAAGGCAAGAACGGGCAAAACTATCGAATGTATGGTTTACGGTGACGGCGCTTTTAAAGACCCCGTATGCGGAATATGGGAACTTGCAGACCCCGTTGCATCTCCCGCTTACACTTCGGGACTTTCTGGAAAGCCCAACGAAATCAAACTTAAATATCTTGCCGACAACGATTTAGCAGGTCTTACGGGAGATGATGCTATCGAGGCAATGAAAGAAATGATAAGAAATAAAGAGGACGACCTTGTAAACAATATTAAAAGCCAAGGAACAACCCCCCGCCAACTTACCGACCTTTTAGCAAGTCTTTCCGACTTGACGAGCGGTAGCGGTGATAAGGGTACGCCTATCATTTTAATTCAAAATTACTTTAAAAACTTTAGTATGTAATTTATTTATTAAAAAAGCCGAGTGGGTTTAAAATTCACTCGGCTTTTCGTTTACAAAAATTTAACAAAACGATTACCTTTTAATAACTTAAAATTAACTTTGTAAAAATATTTTTTTCGTATAATTTTCCTATCGAAAAAAAGGAGAGTAAACAATGAACGCAATAGAAATACGAAATCTGTCAAAAAGTTTTCGCGGATTATACGCGGTAGACAATTTAAATATGACAGTTCCCGTCGGCGCAATATACGGGTTTATCGGTGAAAACGGCTCGGGGAAATCGACGACCGAAAAACTCGTTTGCGGACATCTCGTACCGGACGGGGGAGAAATAAAACTTTTCGGCAGAGATTATACTGATGCAGGGGTTAGGGTAAGAGTTGGCGCTTTAATAGAAAATGCAGGTTGTTTTCCTTCGTCAAGCGTCTATCAAAACTTAATGATGCAAGCCATTAATTTGGGTATTGCTGACCGAGAGGGAGAGATTAATAGGGTGTTAAAAATAGTCCGTATGGAAGATTCAGCCCATATCAAATTCAAAAGTTGCTCGTTGGGAATGAAACAGCGTATAGGCATAGCCATGGCTCTTTTAGGAAGTCCTGCACTGCTTATTTTAGACGAGCCTATAAACGGTTTAGACACCGACGGTATGAGAATAATGCGTGAGATTTTAGTAGATATTACAAAGACTTACGGCTGTACGGTGCTTATATCCTCGCATATCTTAGGCGAACTTGAAAAGATTGCAACCCATTACGGAATTATCCGTCAAGGAAAGATGATAATGGAACTTTCGGCAAAGGAAATGGAATCGAGAGCAAGGATATTTACTTCGCTTAAAACTGAAAATATGCGCGGAGCGTTTACACTATTAAAGGAAAAATTTCATAGCGTCCGTGAAGAAGAGGGATATTTAAGAGTTTACGATATAGACGATACCGAAACGATAGTAGAATACCTCTATAAAAAAGGTTACGTGGTAAGCGAAGTTAAAAAGAATAAAATAGGCTTAGAAGAGTACTATATAGAAATAATGAGCGGAAAGGGGGAATAAATCAATGGAAAATTCAAGAGAACTTAAATTTGAAAGCCCAAGTTTTATAACGAGAATTAAAGGTATGCTCGGCGTTGATTTCTACCGTTTATTTCACACTCCGCTGTTTTACATATTTTTAGGGATAGCGGCGATAATTCCTGCAATGCTTATTGCAATGACGGGAATGAGCGGACCAAATGGCGAGCCGTCAACTCCTTTATTTACAAACGTATGGCAAGCGATAGCCGCAGATACTCCTATTTACGGCTTTGAAGGGATTGAAAAATATGCAAATATGAATATGGTATTTATATTCGGCGGTATTATGGTTTCAATCTTTATAGGTCACGACTATAAAAGTGGTTACGTAAAACAACTGTTTACAACTCACGCAAAAAAAGAAGATTATATGATTTCAAAATCGCTCACTTGCGCATTTGCAATGGCGTGCATGTGTATTACTTATTTGTTTGGCGCGGTAGTTGCGGGACTGCTTACTAAAACTTCCTTTTCGGTAAACGTAGGTAATCTCGTTTGCGCTATTTTAGGCAAAGTCGTTATGAGTTTAGGATGGGCAAGTCTTTATACTTTCCTCAATATAATTTTTAGGAGATATTTCGGCGTTTCTATTGCGTCTTCATTCTTTTTCGGTACGGGCGTTTTAGTTATAGGCGTAGGCTCAATCGTAGGAAATACTCCGCTTTTAAACTTTTTCCTTTACGGCTCTTCGGTGTTTGCCTGCCTTACGAGTACGTTATTAAACGTCATAGTATGCTTAATCGTTTCGGTTGCGTGGGCGGGAATTTATATTACCGTTGGCTCGCACATTCTCTCAAAAAGCGACGTGTATTAAAAGGAGATAAAAATGAACGCAATAGAAATTAGAAACTTAACCAAAAATTTTGGGGATAAACAAGCGTTAAAAGGGTTAAATATGACCGTTCCCGTAGGCAGTATATACGGGTTTATCGGTGAAAACGGATCGGGAAAATCGACGACCGAAAAAATAATTTGCGGTCTTATTCATCCCAACGGCGGAGAAGTAAAACTTTTCGGCAGAGATTATAAAGACGCAGACGTAAGAGCAAAAGTAGGCGTGTTGATTGAAACACCCGCTTGTTTTCCCAATTTGACTGTTTGGAACAACCTTAGATTACAAGCCGAAAATTTAAGTTTAAAAAACCCCGACGACGAGATAAGAAAGATATTAAAACTCGTCCGTATGGAAGGTGCTGCAGGTAATAAATTTAAAAACTGTTCACTTGGTATGAAACAGCGTATAGGTATTGCCATGGCGCTTTTGGGAAATCCCGACCTTCTCGTTTTAGACGAGCCGATAAACGGCTTAGATGCGGACGGTATGAGAATTATGAGAGAGGTTTTAGTTGACCTTACTAAAAAGGGCGCAACCGTCGTCGTTTCTTCGCATATTTTAGGCGAACTTGAAAAGATTGCCACTCATTACGGTATTGTGAGAGGCGGTAAAATGATAAAGGAAATGACAAGTGAAGAACTCGAGCGCAGTTGCCGTACTTTCGTTGCTATAAAAGCAAGAGATTTAACGAAAACTAAAACGGTGCTTTTAGGAAAATACGGCAGGGTTGAAGAGGACGAAAAGGGTTATTTAAGAGTTTACGAGGCAAAAAAGCCGGAGGAAGTCGTTATTTATCTTTACGAAAACGGAATTACGGTAAACGAAATTAAAACCGATAAAATAGGTTTAGAAGAGTATTATATCGACCTTATGGGCGAAAAGGGGGGTAGATAAAATGGAAAAGAAATTTGAAAAGTTTACTTTTGAAAAGAGATTAAAAAGCATGCTTAAGGTAGACCTTAGAAGAATGTTCACAAGTCCGTTTTTCTATATATTGGTCGGTATAGCGTTTGCAGTGCCCGTTCTTATTCTCGTAATGACGACGATGATGGAAGGAAGTGTTTCGGTTAATCCGCAAACGGGTTTACCCTCAGAGCCGATGGAAGGATTTGATTTTGTTTGGCAAATATTAGGTTCGGTAAGCGGAAGCCAAAGCGATATGCAAGCAGGCGCAATGACTATGGATTTAGTTAGTATGTGTAATATTAATATGATGTTTTTTGCAATCGCCGTTTTGGTTTGCGTGTTTATAGGCGACGATTTTAAGAGCGGTTTCGCAAAAAATCTATTCACCGTGCGCTCTAAAAAGACGGATTACGTAATTTCAAAAACGGCAGTATGCTTTTTAGGTTCAGCCGTTGTGTTTATAGCGTTTTTTATCGGTGCGGTTATTGGCGGGGGAATTGCTCAGCTACCGTTTACAATGGATGGATTTAACGGTGCAAATTTAGTATTTTGTATGCTTTCTAAAATATTGCTAACGCCCGTATTCGTGTCAATTTTTACGCTTATGAGCGTTTGCGCAAAACAAAAAACTTGGCTTTCAATTTGCCTTTCGCTTGGCACGGGAATGTTACTGTTTATGATGATACCGTCGCTTACTCCGCTTAACGCAACTCCCGTTCATGCGTTCGGCTGTTTAGTAGGTAGCGTAGCGTTTGCCGTGGGGCTTGGAGCAATAAGTAATATCGTATTAAATAAAACTTCACTCGTGTAATAGTAGGAGAGTTCGCTTGTCGAACTCTCTATTTTTTTGTCGAACGGTAAAGAAGATTAAAAAATTGTTGAAAATAGCCCTTAATTATGGTAAAATATATTAGAAAACGGAGGGTTTTATGGATATACAAAATATACTTTCAAAATGCGACCATACGCTTTTATCTGTAACGGCTACGACCGAGCAAATAAGAGAAACTTTAGACGACGGAATTAAATACGGCGTTGCATCTGCTTGCATTCCGCCGTGTTACGTAAAATATGCAAAAGAATACGTAGGCGATAGACTTAAAATTTGTACGGTAATAGGTTTTCCTAACGGCTATCAAACTACAGCCGTAAAGGTTGCCGAAACTTTAGACGCAATACAAAACGGCGCGGACGAGATTGATATGGTTATAAATATCGGCAAGGTAAAGGAAGGGGATTTTTGCTACGTAAAACATGAAATTAAAGAAATAAAAAAGGCTTGCAAAGACAAAATTTTAAAGGTAATTATTGAAACTTGTCTTTTGGAAGATCACGAAATAAAAATGATGTGTAACGCAATAACCGACGCGGAGGCGGACTTTATTAAGACGAGTACGGGTTTTTCTACCGCGGGCGCAACCGTTAGAGATATAGAAATTTTTAAAGAGTATATAGGCGAAAAAGTAAAAATAAAGGCGGCGGGCGGTATTAACGGTTTTAGCGATGCTCAAATATTTATCGACCTTGGAGTGGAAAGGCTTGGTACGAGCCGACTTGTGAAAATTCTCAAATCTAACGAGAAAGAGAAAGGGGGGTATTAATATGTCAATTCCAACACCTCACATAACGGCAAAATTTGGCGATTTTGCAAAGACTGTGCTTATGCCGGGAGATCCTAAAAGGGCTGAACATATAGCAAAAACTTATCTTACGGACGCGGTTTTAGTAAACGACGTTAGAGGAGTAAAGGGCTATACAGGATATTATAAAGGAAAGAGAGTTTCGGTTATGGCGTCGGGTATGGGACAGCCGTCAATCGGGATATATTCTTATGAACTCTTTGCTTTTTACGGGGTAGAAAATATTATAAGAGTAGGTTCTTGCGGTAGTTTTGACAAAGATTTGCACGCAAGGGATATTGTAATTGGTATGGGCGCTTGTACTAACGGCAATTATATGGCGCAATACCGTTTAGCGGGTACTTTTTCTCCTATTGCCAGTTATTCCCTTTTGGAAAAGGCGGTAGAGGAAACGAGAAAGAAAGGCGTAAACTTTAAGGTTGGAAATGTTCTTTCGTCGGACACCTTTTACGACGACGCGGCGTCGGGTATGGAATGGAATAAAATGGGCGTCTTAGCCGTTGAAATGGAGGCTTGCGCCTTATACTGTAATGCGGCAAGGCTTTCAAAAAACGCTTTGGCTATACTGACCGTAAGCGATTCCTTTATTTATCCGGAAGAAAATACTACGGCAAAAGAACGTGAAAATTCGTTTAATACAATGGTGGAAATTGCGCTTGAAATTGCTGAATAAATCAAAAAAGTGCGCGTATAAGTCGATTATTGGTGTTTTATGAGAGTTTATGATATAATAAAAAAGAAAAGAGACGGAAACAGTTTAACAAATGAAGAGATAGAGTTTTTCGTTTCAAATTACGTCAAAGGAGAAATTCCCGATTACCAAGCGTCGGCGTTTTGTATGGCAATCTATTTTCAAGGAATGAATTTGGACGAAACGACCGCTTTAACGCTTGCGGTAAGAAATTCGGGGGAAACGCTCGATTTTTCTTCGGTTGACGGAGTGCGCGCGGATAAACATTCTACGGGTGGCGTAGGGGATAAAACGAGTTTAGTCGTTGCGCCAATCGTTGCAAGTCTTGGCGTAAAAGTCGCAAAAATGAGCGGTAGAGGTTTAGGTCATACTGGTGGAACTATTGATAAACTTGAGGCTATTCCTAACTTTAATACTAATATAGAAAAACAAAAATTTATACAAATTGTAAACGAAATAGGCGTGTGCATAGTTGGACAAAGTGCGAATTTGGCGCCTGCTGATAAGAAATTGTACGCGCTTCGCGACGTTACGGCAACCGTTGACAGTATTCCGCTTATTGCTTCAAGCATAATGGGTAAAAAACTTTGCGCTGACGACGACGTTATCGTTTTAGACGTCAAAACCGGTAGCGGTGCGTTTATGAAAACGGTTGAAGAAAGTGTCAATCTTGCCGAAGTAATGGTTGGCATAGGTAAAAAGGCGGGTAAAAAGATAACCGCGCTTATTACCGATATGGATATTCCGTTGGGTAATGCAATAGGAAATGCGTTAGAGGTAAAAGAGGCGATAGAAACTTTAAACGGCAACGGAAAAGCCGATTTTGTGGAAATTTGTATTGCGCTTGCAACCGAAATGCTCTATCTTTCGGGCAAAGGAGATAGAAATACTTGCGAGTCGCTTGCAAGAAAAAGTCTTATGGACGGTAGCGCAAAACAGACTTTTAAGAATATGATAAAAGCCCAAGGCGGAGACGAAAGGGTGGTTGACGACCTATCGCTACTGCCTAAGGCTAAATACAATTATGATATACGAGCGGAAAAAAGCGGGTATATATATTCGGTTGATGCCGAAAAGTACGGACTTTGCGCCCTTAGTTTAGGCGCAGGAAGAAATAAAGTCGGCGATAAAATTGATTTTTCGGCGGGGATAATCTTAAATAAAAAGACGGGCGATAAAATTGAAAAGGGTGAAGTAATAGCAACTCTTTACGCAAACGACCAAGGTCTTTTTGAAAAGGCGAGCCAAATATTACTGACGGCAACAAGGATAAGCGACGAAAAACCTACGCAAAGACGGTTAATACTTGCAAAAGTTGAATAAAAAAGAGGCGAAAGTAACACAACTTTCGCCTTTTGCATATTATGTAACAAGAAGGGTATCAATTAGCCCCAACACATCTATAATAACACGAAATCCTTATTCTGTCAATAGGTTTTTAAAAAATTTCACATTGTGAAAATAATAAAAAAGGTATTGACATTTTGGGTATTATCGGTTATAATAAAGCCAAGAAAAGCGAAAGGCGATGTACCGAAGTGATTCGGGAGGCAAAGATCGCCGATAAAAAAGCGAGGAGTAGACCAATGTACTAATTTCTTAAAAAAAATACGACCAAACAGGAGGAATTGAAAAATGAAAATATTACACGGATGGTTGTATCGTAAAGAAAGGTAGAAAGGAGAAACGCCAATGAACTATTTAACGGAGAATCAAAGATAAAGCGGAAATATAGAGAACAATAAAGGCTTTCATAACCCGTAGAACGGGAAGGAGGTACTACTTTCAAGTAGCGAAGTAAAAAGATATGGAAACCGCTTTTAGCACAACTTAATAAAAAAATATATTGTAAAACAAGCCGAAACTTAAAACGTTTCGGCTTTCTTTATATCAAAAAATAGCGGACGGCGAATATTTCGCCGTCCGTCATTTTTAATATTCTTTTCTTCCTAATAAAATATCTATATCTTCATTGAAATAATCTGCAATTTTACATAAATTTTGAAGAGTAATTTCTCTTTGGCAAAGTAAGTATCGAGATAGCGTTTGTTGAGGAATATCTATTTTCCGCGCAAACTCCGATACGGTCATATTGCCGATTAACTCTTTTAAATTTTTTGCAAAAGCAATCATATACTTATTTTCCATATAAATATTTTACACCAAAAGGTGTTAAATATTTGACTTTACACCAAATGGTGTGATATTGTTCTACAAAGGATTTTTGTCGCGTTATTATATGAAAAAGTATAAGGGTAGGTTTTATAGTTGTCTATTCAATTTCTAAATCGTCATCAAAGAAAATAGGATCGTTTAAAAATTCAACGTGGGACATATCAAAGCCTCTTGCCAACATATAAATAGTGCTAATTGTAACAGTTTTATTTTTGCCTTTCATAATGCACTGTAGACTGCCGTGCTGGATGCCTGATTTTTTCTCTAAGCCATACTGTTTCATACCTCTTTCCCTTAACAGGTTAGAAACTCTTTTTGCAACTGCGTCATTTAACGTCATGGTTTTCTCCTAAAATTAGGCAATTGTATTCCCGAAGGTGTACCTACATAAATATTTTATCAATAAGTAAACAAAAAAATACGAAGGTATACATTCATATATTTGCGTTATAACGGTAATCCTATTGTGTGCGGAGTAAACAGCAAAAGAAGGATAATCAACTTATAGGCAAGTTTTTAAAAAAATACGCCGTCCGCAACTGCTTGCGGACGGCGTTTAGTTTTAACCTTTAATTATTAAGTTTACAAGTCTGCCTTTTACGATAATTACCTTTACAACACTTCCGTTGCCGATTGCCTTTTTAACGCTTTCGTTTGAAAGGGCTACGTCTTTAATTTCGTCGTCGGTTGCGTCGGATGATACGTTGATTTTTGCTTTCATCTTGCTGTTTACTTGAACTGCAAGTTCAACTTCGTCCTTTTTAAGAGCGCTCTCTTCGTAAACGGGATAATCTTCTAAAAATACCGATTTCTTATTTCCTCTCATTGACCATAATTCTTCAGCAAAGTGAGGAGTGCACGGAGCAAGTAAAAGTATTAAAGTGTCAACGGCTTTAAGCACGAGCGAAGTCGATTTGTTTTCAAGCGCGTCATACTTATTTATTGCCGTTACAAACTCCATAAGTCTTGCTATAGCCGTGTTAAACGAGAAATTGTCCATATCTCGGTCAACACTCTTTATGCAATAAGCCTCGGCGTAAAGTAGGTCTTTATCGTCTTTATTATATTCGGTTTTCTTGTCGGGTTTATATTCGCAAACCTTTGTTACGAGTCTTTCAATACGTTCTACAAATTTTGCGATAGACTTAATTCCGTTGTCGTCCCAAGGACCGCCCTCGGTGTAAGCAAAACCGAACATAAGATACATTCTAAATACGTCTGAGCCGTATTCGTCGATATAAGTATCGGGTGAAACGACGTTACCTCTTGACTTACTCATTCTGTTTCCGTCAGGTCCTAAAATAATACCTTGGTGAGTAAGAGAAGTGAACGGCTCGTCAAACTTGAGATAACCCATATCGCGAAGCGCTTTCGTTATAAATCTTGCGTACAAAAGGTGCATACAAGCATGTTCAGGACCGCCTACGTATTTGTCAACGGGGAGCATTTTATTGATAATTTCGGGGTCAAACGGCATATCGTCGTTTTTGTTGTCGGGATAACGGAGATAATACCAACTTGAACATACGAAAGTATCCAAAGTATCTACGTCGCGTTCAGCATCTGCTCCGCAAACGGGACATTTCGTCTTTACGAAACTTTCGCATTTAGCAAGCGGAGATTTTCCGTCGGGACGGAATTCAACGTCTTTTGGAAGTTCAACGGGTAAATCTTTATAAGGAACGGGAACTGTTCCACAGTGAGGACAGTGAATCATAGGAATGGGCGCGCCCCAATATCTTTGACGGGAAACGAGCCAATCTCTAAGTCTATAATTTATCTTATGCTGTCCTTTTCCTAAAGTGCTGAGTTTATTGAGTATTGCCTTTCTTCCCTCTTCGGAAGTAAGTCCGTCAAACTCTACGCTATTTTTAAGTATACCGTCCTCGCAGTAGGGAAGTTCATCACTGCCGTTTGGGTTGGCGATAACTACGTTTATTGGAAGGTCGTATTTTTGAGCGAAGAGATAATCTCTTGAATCGTGCGCGGGAACGCCCATTACTGCGCCCGTACCGTAAGAATACAATACGTAATCGGCGGCGTAGATAGGAACTTTCTTACCGTTTACGGGGTTGATTGCGTAAGCGCCGATAAATACGCCCGTCTTTTCACGAGTGGTAGAAAGTCTGTCAATTTCATTAATTTTCGAGGTTTCTTCCTTGTATAATTCAACTGCTTTCTTTCTATCGGCAGTTGTTAATTTTTCAACGAGCGGATGTTCAGGCGCAAGCACTACGTAAGAAACGCCGAAAACGGTATCGGCTCTCGTGGTAAATACCTTAAATTCGTCACCGCTTTCCGCCGTGAAGATAATTTCACCGCCTAAAGATTTACCTATCCAGTTTTTTTGCATAGCCTTAGTTTTTTCAGGCCAGTCAAGACCGTCAAGGCAAGATAAAAGTTCTTCGGCGTATTCGGTTATTTTAAAGAACCACTGAGTAAGATTTTTCTTAACGACTTGAGTTCCGCAACGCTCGCATTTTCCGTCAACTACTTGCTCGTTTGCAAGTACGGTGTTACAACTTTCACACCAGTTTACGGGCGCTTCTTTTCTATATGCAAGACCTTTTTCGTAGAGTTTTAAAAAGAGCCATTGCGTCCACTTATAATAGTCGGGCATACAAGTTTTAATTTCGGCATTCCAGTCGAACATTGCGCCCATCTTTTTGAGTTGACCTTCCATCGTGTCAATATTAGCAATCGTAGAAGTTTCAGGGTGAATACCCGATTTTATAGCAAAGTTTTCAGCGGGAAGACCAAAAGCGTCAAATCCCATAGGCTCGAAAACTTCATAACCTTTCATTTTCTTAAAGCGAGCGTAACTGTCGGTCAAACCGTAGTTATACCAGTGACCTAAGTGAAGTTTAGACGCTGACGGGTAGGAAAACATTTCAAGACAGTAAAATTTCTTGTCTACGTTTTTCTTGTTAAAAGAATAAAGTTTATCCTTTTCCCATTTTTGTTGCCATTTGCTTTCTATTTGTTTCATATCCATAAAAATATCCTCCGTAATAGAAGAAATAAGTGCATTTTAATAAGTATATCACAAAAACAAAAAATTTCCTACTATATTAATGATAAAAGGAAAATTTTTTTATAAATAAAAAAGAGCAAGAAAAAGAGTGACAATTTATTTTTTTTATGGTAAGATAGTTATACCTATTGTAAAATGGAGATATATGCGTATGGCGGATATAACCGAAACTAAAGAAACGGTCACTTCAAATAATCTTACTTATAGCGTTAAGGAAGACGATTGGCACGTTAAAAAGAAAAATAAATATGTTGAGTCTGCAATTTTTATTTTTCTTGCAGGCTTTTTGTATGGATTAGGCTATCACTATTTCGTGGCTACCTGTAAATTTGCCCCCGGCGGAATCGGCGGTGTAGTTGCAATGATTCAGTACGCAAGCGGAAGTGTGACAACCCCTAAAGAAGGCATAGATTATACTACGCTTTTGATGTTACTGTTAAACGTTCCTTTGCTTGCTATTGCGTCGAAAACTCTTGATAAAGATTTTATCATTAAGACTTTTTTAACTGCAGTAGTTTTAACCGTAACTATGTTTTTACTTTCTCAAGTGATTGACCGTGATTACAAGTTTACGATTACGCTTGGTAAAAATCCTGATGAAGTTGATACGGGAATAAGACTTGTGTCGGCTATAATCGGCGGTGCGTTTTGCGGACTTTCGCTTGCTTGCGCGTTGAAAGTAAACGCCTCGACGGGCGGTGCGGATATATTGGGCGCAATGCTCCAAAAGAAAAACCCGCATAAGAGCGTAGCGTCAATGATTTTAGTCGTTAACGCAACCATAATGGCAGTATCAATTATTATTTATAAAGATAATTTGATGCCCGTATTTTTATCGCTTATCTATATTTTTGCATCAACCGTTACTTGCGACAGAATAATGCAAGGCGCGAAATCGGCTCTTAAATTTGAAGTAATAACAGAACACGCCGAAGAAATTTCAAAAGAGATTATAGAAGAACTTGGACACGGCGTAACTATTACCCCTGCGAAGGGAATGTTCCATCATAAAGATAAAAATCTTCTTATTTGTATAATAAGACCAAGACAAATTTCCCGTTTCCAAGATATAATTAGAAAATATCCCGAAACCTTTGCCTACGTAGGCTCGGTAAACGAGATAATAGGTAAATATAATACTGGAGCAAAAAAACATGAAACAAAAAAGTAAACTGATTTTAAGTGTAACTTTTATCGCCACTTTTTTGGTGGTGTTTTTGTTAGCAACCTTTTATGATTTAGAGATAAGTAGGGCTATATGTCGATTAACAGGCGAAACTTATTTATCTAACAACCTTTTCGGTAGGTTTTTCGAGACCTTTGGAGAAAGTCCTTTATATATAATATGCGGATTTGCAACGGCTAATTTTGCAAGAGGTTGCTTAAAGATAAAAAAGAACTGGTTAAAAATTACATTAACCGTTTTTTGCGTAGCGTTAGGAGTTCTTGCTTATTACATAGTTTTTCAAAGAATGACCGAATACGCATGCGAACATTTTGGAAAAATTGAGTTCTATGAAAAATTAGGAACGTATTTAACTTGCGGATGGTTGGTGCTTGCGGGCGGAGCAATTGCTCTTACCTTATATTTAACTTTTAAAATTCCCGAAAAATATTTAAAAGGGCTTATTGCTTTTTCTTTTAGTGTTTTGATTGCGCTGATATTGGCTCAAGGTTGGGTTCAAGGAGTGAAAAGTATAGTTGGCAGACAGCGTTACCGCGCTATAAAGGTTTTAGAGTATCACGAATTAGACAGTTTAATTGATTACAGTAAATGGTTCGTAATAAACGGAAAAAGGGTAGTGACCGAGGAAATGCTCGCTTTGGGAATTGCGAAGGATGGATATAAATCCTTCCCGTCGGGGCATACCTGCGCTGCGGCAATGTCGTTTACTCTTATCTTTTTACCCGACTTTCTTGGTCTTGAAGAGGGAAAGAGAGTAAAACTTAAAGGAATTATGATAGGCGTTTCATTTCTCTTTACCGCGCTCGTCGCGTTGTCAAGAATTGTCGTAGGCGCACATTATTTAACCGACGTTTTATTTGGCGCTGGGTGGACGTATTTATCCGCTTGGGTTTCAAAAATTATTATGAAAAAGATAAGTAAAGTATAAAATAATTAGTCCTCGCTTTCGTTTGAAAGCGAGGACTTTTTTTAATATAATCGACTTATAGAGTGATTTTTTCGGGGATTCCGTACTTTTCGATTATGAAATCCATATCCTTATCCCCACGACCAGAAAGGTTTATAAGAATAGAGCCCGTATTTAATTTTTTTGCAAGTTGAACTGCGTAGGCAACGGCGTGTGCGCTTTCTATTGCGGGAATAATTCCTTCAAGTTTAGAAAGGGCAAAGAAGGCGTTTATGGTTTCGTCGTCGCCGATAACGTCATATTTGACTCGGCCTAAATCACGTAAAAAGGCGTGTTCGGGGCCGGACGACGGATAGTCTAATCCGCTTGCAACCGAATAAACGGGAGCGGGGTTTCCGTTTTCGTCTTTTAACATAATACTGTTAAATCCGTGCATAATGCCTTCCTGTCCGTAGTTAAGACTTGCGGCGTGGTTACCGAAAGATAAGCCTTTTCCAAGAGGTTCAACCCCGTATAAATCAACGGGGTAATTTAAAAATCCCGAAAAAATCCCCATAGCGTTAGAACCACCGCCAACGCAAGCGACAACTGCGTCGGGAAGTTCTCCCGTTAATGAGGTAAACTGTTCGCGCGCTTCAATTCCCACGACGCTTTGGAAATCCCTTACCATCATGGGGAAGGGGTGAGGTCCTACGACCGAGCCAATACAGTATATCGCGTTTTCATATTCTTGCGAGTATGCTTTAAAAGCAGCGTCAACAGCCTCTTTTAGAGTTTGCTCGCCTTCGGTAACTTCAATAACTTTCGCTCCTAAAATTTTCATTCTTGCAACGTTAGGCGCTTGTTTTTTTATATCAACCGCACCCATATAAACTTCACATTCCAGCCCAAAATATGCCGCAGCCGTTGCGATAGCAACTCCGTGTTGACCTGCGCCGGTTTCGGCAATTATTTTTTTCTTGCCCATATATTTAGCGAGTAAAGCCTCTCCCATACAATGGTTTATTTTGTGCGCTCCGGTGTGGTTTAAATCTTCTCTTTTTGCATACAGTTGTACCTTACCAATGCGTTTTGAAAGTTTTTCTAAGTAGGTAATAGGAGTCGGTCTGCCTTGAAAATCTCTGCGTATTTTTCTAAGTTCGTCAATAAAACGCGAAGATTTACAAATGGTAAAATAGGCGTCAGCAATTTCGTCCATAGCCTTTTTTAATTGGTCGTTTACGTATGCTCCGCCGTAGTTGCCGTAAAACCCATCTTTTGTTGGGTAGTGTTTAAAGTAAGTGTCAAAATCAGTTTGGTTGAAAATCATTTTTTTCTCTCCTTTCATAAAGTATATAAAACCGTTTTGCAAAGTATACAGACCTTAATAACGTACGCGTGCTTTTTATATCCAAAAATAAAAAACGCCTCGGCAGAAAAATCTGCCAAGGACGAATAGATACTATCCGCGGTGCCACCTCGGTTTCGTTGCTGAATATAATTTCAGTAACGCGCTTTTAAGGATACTAACATATCCCAGACGACTGACGTGCGTCTTTACGTTGCAGAATACTCAAAAGTTTAACTTTCTTTGACTGCACCCTCGGCGGTCCATTTGACAAACAGTTTCTAACCCGACTCTCATCATCACGGGCTCTCTGTGTAGGCTTATTTGCCGTTATCTCCGCTTCAACGGTTTGTATGAAATTATTATATCACTTAAATTTTAATTGGTCAATAGATTTTATTAAATTTTTATTAGAAGAAAAAACAATCAGTATTTGAGAGGGAAGGTAAAATCCCCACATAAGTACGCTTACTGCATAATCAAAACGAGGAGATAAGGTTACCTCAAATACGCTTGAAATATTAAAAAGCCCAACGCACACGTCACAGCAAACAAATAGCCAAAGCCCTATTGAAAAAAGTATTTGCGAGGGAGTCTTTGCAAAGAAAACACTCTCTACTGCGTTATATAAAAGCATTGAAAAATATATTGCGGTAACTAAAGTAAGAGGGTCGATTGCATTAAATAAAAAAAGTAAAATTATAAGCGCTATGATAATTGAAAATCTCGCAATAATCGACTTATAGAGTGGTTTTTTACTCCAAAATCTCATACGGAGAGCATATAAAAACTGCGCAGGAATAAAAAGGGAAACGCCTAAAACGAAATAATCGTTTATAACTAAAGTTACCGTATCCGACAAAACGGTAAATACCATTGCGAGAAAAATTATACCGCCGTCAATTCCGTTTTTAAAAGCAAGGTATAGCGAAAAAATAAGGCAAAGACAAATGGATGTATATTTGTAGGCGGTCGTGTCTACCGTGCTAGTCCAATCAATCCACATAAATATAAGGTAGAGAATTGTTTGAACGATAATAAAAACGGCGGAAAAAATTAAATCTGCCGTCTTTCGTCTATATTTATTATTTATATAATGATTATTTTTAGCGTTCATTTTACCCTAAATATTTTTTGATTGCCTCAATAGATTCGTCGCTTATAACGTGTTCTATTTTGCACGCGTCTTCGGTCGCAGTGCTTTCAGTTACACCTAAGTGCATTAAAATTTTTGCGATAATACCGTGGCGCTCGTAAATTTTTTCAGCCTCGGTGCGCCCCTTTTCTGTAAGAGTAATATACCCGTTTTTGTCAACGGTTATATATTCTCCGCTTTTTAAAAGCCCGACAGCACGGGATACGCTGGGTTTAGAATAACCCATATGTTCAACTATGTCTATTGAGCGGACGGAACCGTTTTTATTTTGTAAAACAAGTATGCTTTCGAGGTACATTTGCCCCGATTCGTGAAGTGCCATTTTACTCTCCTCGTATATGATAAACATATTTTAACATAATTAAACGGTATTTTCAACTCTCTTTTAAATTTGTGTAAAAAATTTTAATAAATTTGTCAAAAAACTGTTGACAACCGAATAAAAATATCGTATAATAAATCACGGTTAGCAAATGCTAACTTGATTTTTTAATCACATAGTTAGCCTTTGCTAACTTGGAGAGTTTATGAGAACTGTAAGAGATTTAAAAGTGGGAGAAAGCGGTATTGTCGTTAAACTTTACGGCGAGGGGGCAGTAAAACGCAGAATTATGGATATGGGCATTACGAAAGGTGTAAAAATTACAGTAAGAAAGGTTGCGCCTTTAGGTGATCCGCTTGAACTTAATTTAAGGGGATATGAACTTTCTATAAGAAAGGCAGATGCTGAAATGATTGAAATAGAATAATGCGCTTTGCTTAAAGCAAAGCCGATATTTTTAAGTTTTGGTTAGTTATTGCTAACTGCAATAAGGAGTAAAATGGAAAAACAAATTACTATAGCCCTTGCTGGAAACCCTAATAGCGGAAAAACGACGCTTTTTAATGCGCTTACAGGCTCTAATCAGTTTGTTGGAAACTGGCCGGGGGTAACGGTTGAGAAAAAAGAAGGTAAACTTAAGGGGAAAGACGGGGTTACGATTACCGACCTTCCCGGTATTTATTCTCTTTCGCCGTACACTTTAGAAGAAGTTGTAGCGAGAAATTATTTGATAGACGAGCGTCCCGACGCAATACTTAATATCGTTGACGGAACTAATCTTGAAAGAAATTTATATTTAACGACTCAACTCATTGAGATTGGTTTACCCGTTGTAGTTGCCATAAATATGATGGATATGGTTAGAAAAAACGGGGATAAGATTGACGTTGAGGGGCTTTCTAAAAAACTTGGCTGTAAAGTAGTGGAAATATCTGCTCTTAAAGAAGACGGGATTATATCCGCGGCGGAGATAGCAGTTGAGGAGGCAAAGAAGGGAAAAAGAATAGTAAAACATATTTTTTCAGGTGCGGTTGAACACGCCATTGCTCATATTGAAGAAAGTTCGGTGCATCATCTTCCGGAAGACAGACAGCGTTGGTATGCTATAAAAATATTTGAAAGAGATGAAAAAGTTTTAAGTCAGTTAAGTCTTGATAAGGAAAAACTTGCCCATATAGAAACGGATATCGTTGCTTGCGAGAAAGAACTTGACGACGATGCGGAAAGTATCATTACAAACGAAAGATACTTATATATAGAAAAAATATTAAACGGAATATACGTAAGGAAAAATGCGGGAAAACTCACCTTGTCGGATAAAATTGACAAAGTTGTAACTAACCGAATTTTAGCCCTTCCAATTTTTGCCATAATAATGTTTTTGGTTTACTATATTTCGGTCACGACTGTGGGAACGTGGGTAACTGATTTTACAAACGACGGGTTGTTCGGCGACGGATTTAACTTTTTTGGCGTTTTCGTTCCGGGGGTTCCCGTTCTTTTAACAAACGGATTACAAGCAATAAATTGTGCGCCGTGGCTAATTAGTCTTATAGTTGACGGAATTGTAGCAGGCGTTGGCGCTGTAATAGGTTTCGTGCCTCAAATTTTAGTTCTTTTCTTAATCCTTGCTTTTTTGGAAGCCTGTGGATATATGTCGAGGATTGCTTTCGTCCTTGATAGGATTTTTAGAAAATTCGGTTTGTCTGGCAAGTCGTTTATTCCTATTCTAATAGGAACGGGGTGCGGTGTGCCCGGAATTATGGCGTCGAGAACGATAGAAAATGACCGTGACCGTAAAATGACGATAATTACGACGACGTTTATCCCTTGCGGTGCAAAACTTCCCTTTATTGCTTTGATAGCGAGCGTTATTTTTGGCGGAGCGTGGTGGGTTGCGCCGCTAGCGTATTTTATCGGGATGGGAGCAATTATATTTTCGGGTATAATGCTTAAAAAGACAAAACTTTTTAAAGGCGACGTATCTCCCTTCGTTATGGAACTTCCCCCATATCATATGCCACCGCTTAAAAACGTTCTTCGCTCAATGTGGGAAAGAGGATGGTCGTTTATCAAAAAAGCGGGAACTATAATTCTTCTTTCTACCGTAGTAATTTGGTTTTTGACTTATTTCGGTTTTACCGAAGACGGTTTTAGAATGCTTGCGGAAGAGGAAATTGATAAGAGTATATTGGCAGTAATCGGTAATTTGATAGGTTGGATATTTACTCCGTTAGGCTTTGGAAATTGGCAAAGCGCAGTTGCAACTATTACCGGACTTATTGCGAAAGAAAATATAGTAGGTACGTTGGGTGTCGTATACGGAGTTACGGGTGATGCAAACCTTGCTATTGCGGGCGCATATACTCAAATAGCAGGATTGTCGTTTCTTATTTTCAACCTTCTTTGCGCTCCTTGTTTTGCAGCGATTGGAGCAATAAGAAGAGAAATGAACAACTGGAAATGGACGTTATTTGCTGTGGGTTACCAAACTGTTTTTGCTTATGCAATTTCTCTTATCGTTTATCAACTTGGTAACGCATTTACAGGAAACGTAAACGTTATTGGCGTAATAATTGCTGTATTGCTTATACTTATACTTGTATACCTCGTTGTAAAACCTGACTTTAAAAAGATGTTTAAAAAGGCAAAATAATGGCCTATAAGTTGATTAATAAGGAGTTTTATGTTTGATTGGATTGTAGAAAACTTAGGAACGATAATCGTATTAACGGTGCTTATCGCTATCGTAACTCTTATAATTGTATGCCGTATAAGAGCAAAGAAAAGAGGCGAGAGTTCGTGCGGTTGTAAATGTCCAAACTGTGCAGGATGCAGTGTATGCCATTCAAAAAAAGACGACTTTCATAATAAACCTTCAAAGTAGAGAGAAACCCGACGCTTAAGTCGGGTTTTCTTTTTGGCTTTATCGCGCTAATTTTAGCAACCACTATTGTAAACGGTATTTAATTAAAAAACGAGTGAAATGTAAAAAGAGTATTGACAAATACTGCTTTTTATAGTAGAATACTTAAATAACAGTATAAGTAATATATATAAGGGAAGAAGATGAAAACGATACAGGACATAAACGCTATTGCAGAGCGTAAAAGTAAAATAATATACCGTGACGGAGATAAAGTTTATAAGTCGTTTGACGAAACTTATTCAAAGTCGAGTATTTTAAACGAGTCGTTAAACCAAGCCCGTATTGAAGAAACGGGGCTTAATATTCCAAAAATTACCGAGGTTGCTATAGTTGACGGAAAAAGGGCAATCGTAATGGAATATATCGAGGGAACGACTTTAGAAAAAATGATGAGGCAAAACCCCGAAAAAATTGACGAGTATTTAGATTTATTCGTTAAGATTCAACTTGATATTCATTCGAGAAGATGCCCTCTTTTGACTAAGTTTAAAGATAAAATGACCGATAAGATATTTAAGTCTGATTTAGACGCGTCTACCAGATACGACTTAGCAATGAGATGGAGAGAAATGCCCGACCATAACAGTGTGTTACACTGTGACTTCAACCCGTCAAACGTAATCATAACACCCGACGGAGTGCCTTATATAATCGACTGGTCGCACGCAAGTCAAGGGAATGCGTCTGCTGACGTTGCAAAAACTTATCTTATTTTTGAACTTGAAGGCAAAAAGGATATTGCGGAAATTTATCTTAAAAAGTTTTGCAAGGCGAAAGGCACGAGTGAGGGCTACGTAAGGAAATGGATACCCCTTATTGCTGCGGCGCAACTTATCAAAGGCAAAGCGGAGAATAGAGAAATTTTAATGAATCACGTAAATTCGGTGGAATAATGAACAAATTTGATAATAAAGTACAATATTTAAAATATAGAGTATTAAAAGAGGTTGCCCGCCTTGCTTGGGACGGTGTTCTTTTAGAGAATATTTTAGAAATTCCAAAGAGAATAGTCCCAGGGAAAACCCCAACGATGCGTTGTTGCGTGTATAAGGAAAGAGCAATTCTTGCCGAAAGAGTAAAACTTGCAATAGGCGGAAACCGTTACAACAAAAAGGTTATTCAAGTAATTGAAATGGCGTGTGAGGACTGTCCTACCGGCGGTTACGAGGTTACCTCGGCTTGTAGGGGTTGTCTTGCGCATAGATGTGAAGAGGCTTGTCCTGTTGGCGCTATAACATTTGGTAGCGATCAAAAGGCTCATATAGATAAATCGAAGTGTATTGAATGCGGTAAATGTTCGGAAACGTGCCCCTATAGGGCGATTAACAACTATAAACGCCCTTGTGAAGTCAGTTGTAAAGTTCACGCTATTTCTATGGGTGAAGACAAAGCCGCTTGTATAGATTACGATAAATGTATCTCGTGCGGTGCTTGCGCTTATCAGTGTCCTTTTGGCGCTATAACCGATAGGTCGTATATTTTGGACGTTATAGATATGATACAGCAATCTAACGAGGGTAAGAATTATAAGATATACGCAATGCTTGCCCCGTCGGTTGCGAGTCAGTTTAGATATGCAACTTTAGGGCAAATCAACACGGCTATAAAAATGCTTGGGTTTAGCGAAATTGTCGAAGTTGCGCACGGAGCGGACGTCGTGGCGATGGAAGAGGGCGAAGAACTTAAAGAAAAAGGTTTTTTAACTTCTTCATGCTGTCCTGCTTTTGTAAATTACGTAGATAAATTTTTCCCCGATTTAAAAGAACACGTTTCGCATAGCCTATCTCCGGCAGGCAGACTCGGTCAAATGATTAAGGACAAAGATCCTAATGCAAAGACTGTGTTTATCGGTCCTTGTACTGCCAAAAAGACGGAATTTCAAAAGGTTGAATATCAAGGGCTTGTCGATAGCGTAATTACTTTTGAGGAGTTGCAAGCGCTAATTGACAGTAGATACATAGACGTTGATAAACTTCCCGAAACTGAAATATCTCATTCTTCACCGTACGGTAGGAATTTTGCGCGTAGCGGAGGGCTTGCCGAGGCGGTTGCGCAAGGATTTAAGGAAAGGGGAGAAGAATTTGACCTTTCGCCAATTTCATGTGACGGAATAGAGGAGTGTAGAATAGCGCTTATGCGCGCGTCAAAAGGCGTTCTTCCGCATAACTTTATCGAGGGTATGGCGTGCAAGGGCGGATGTATCGGTGGCGCAGGCTGTGTAAATCACGGCGATAAGAACCGTAAAAAGATTGACGCTTACGCAAATTCGTCCAATAGACAAACTATAAAAGAAAGCGTAGAAAAAGGCTGTTAAAAATAGATTTTAAAAACTCTATAAAAACAAGAATGAAGATAAAAAACGAGGGATAATCCCTCGTTTTTTACAAAACTTTTACAAGACGGTCATAAAAAACAAGTGCATAAAAATTAAAAAAGTGCTATACTTAAAGTATGGAAAATTTAAATAAGAACAAGCCAAAACTTTTTAGAGGGATTGTAAAAATAATAAGCGTTTTTTATAGAAAAAGAGAAATTGACGGCGAAGAAAACATTTTAGACGAACCGACTATTTACGTTGGAAATCACGCGCAAATGCACGGACCTATTACCAGTTCGCTGTATTTCCCGTTTGACGGAAAGGTGTGGTGTAGAGGGGAGATGATGAATATAAAAGAAGCCCCCGCGTATGCGTATAAAGATTTTTGGTCGCACAAGCCTAAGATAACTAAGTGGTTTTACAAATTGCTTTCCTATTGTATTGCGCCCATATCGTCTTATATCTTTACTAGGGCGGAAACGATAGCCGTTTATAAGGACGCGAGGGTTATTTCTACTTTTAAAAATTCAGTTGCTGAGTTGCAAAAGGGAAAAAGTATTGTAATATTCCCCGAGGAAGCCACGCCGTTTAACGAAATAATAAACGAATTTCAAGATAAGTTTGTAGACGTTGCAAAACTTTATTCAAGGCGCAGTAAAAAAGAAATTTCTTTCGTGCCGTTTTATAATGCGGTTGAATTAAAAAAAGTCGTTTTTGGTCAACCTATAAAATTTAATCCGTCAATTGACATGGAAGAGCAAAGAAAAACGATATGTGATTATTTAAAAGAAGAGATAACGAAGATGGCAAAGGAACTTCCCATTCATACGGTTGTTCCATACGATAACGTAAAGAAAAAGAATTATCCAAAATCTAAATAAGTGTGGCTATAAGTTGAAAAACGAGCGAAAAGGCGTTAAGAAGTAATAAATTCTTAACGCCTTTTTTGAGTGTGTTTTAATTTAAATAAATAGTTATTTTTATCTACGGTTGCGAAATTGGTGCTAACAGTATTTCGTTAAAAATTTTCATCAAAATTGCAATAAAAAACCTATGTCAAAAGGGATGAGTTGAAAAATGAACAAAAAGGAAGCGAGGGGATTCGCTCCGTTCACATTAAGTTTTGTTTTCGTTATAAGGTTGTTCGCCCTTGCACGCGCGGGCTTTTCAGCTAACTCGAAAAAAGTTTCGTTGTTCACTATCACGCCAGTGTGGCAAACAATTATTAATTGTTTGTCGGCAACTATTCGTAAAATATAAGTTTTTAGTTGCCGATTCCCACCCGTTCGAATCCCTCTTTAAATTTTTACAACCAAAAAGCCTATACCCGAGTGGATATAGGCTTTTTGTTTGGCGGAAGCGAGGGGATTCGAACCCCTGAGCCCGTGAAGACTACACGATTTCCAATCGTGCCCGTTATGACCGCTTCGATACGCTTCCATATTTACTTCTCGATTTAAGTTCTCGTTGCCGTGCCCGTTATACTCGCTAACGCTCGTGGCGTTCGCTTACGCTCGGCTGAGGACCGCTTCGATACGCTTCCAAATTTACTTCTCGATTTAAGTTTTCGTTACCGTGCTCGTTATACTCGCTAACGCTCGGCGAAAACTAATATCAAAGCGCGCTTGACTACTTTAAACCGCGCTTATACATTTTAGCCTATTTACTTAATTTTGTCAATGAAAACGTACGACTATTTTCTAAATTTTATTTAAACTTATTAATTTCTCGGCTATTTGTATTGCGTTAAGCGACGCTCCCTTTAAGGTGTTATCTCCAACACAGTAAAATTCTAATCCGCTTTTATATGCAAGATTGCGTTTTATTCTTCCAACGAAAACTTCGTCTTCGCCGTTTGCTAATTCTTCGATTGGTAAATCGGCAAATTTAATTCCTTTCACCGTGCGCATAATTGAACGGATATCTTCGTCGTAAAAATCTTTTTCAAACTCAATAGAAACGCTAACCCCGTGGCAATTTTCAATCGGAACTCTTACGCACGTTGCCGATATGGGAATGTCTTTATCAAGAATTTTTTTTGTTTCGTTTACCATTTTTAGTTCCTCTTCAGTGTATCCGTAAACGGTCGTTTCGCCAATTTGAGGAATACAGTTTTTAGCAATATTCACAGGATAAAAATGGGGAGAGTTTCCTTTTGCGCAGTTTTTTAAATCGCGAATTCCTTTATTTCCGCTACCGCTAACCGCTTGAAAAGTTGTGTAAATTACGCGCTTTACGTTATATTTTTCGTCTAACGTTTTTAACGGTAAATTGCTTGAATTGTGGAACAATTTGGGTTGGAAATGATTTTTCCGTTATAATCTTTTAAAACGTCGCCGTTAATTTCAGGAACGATTAAAGGAACGTTGCTTTTATTTCTAAAAGCGCTTGAATTGTCGATTACGAAAGCACCGCTCCTTTCGGCTATCGGTGCATATTTTTGCGAAACGCTTGCCCCTGCGCTAAAAAATACGATATCAATGCCGTTAAAACAGTTTTCGCTGAGAGGTTTTACACGCCTATGTTTTCCAAGTGCGTAAATACATCTGCCAATACTTTTTTCGGAGGCAAACAAAGTGAGGTCTTTTATTGGAAAACCTCTTTTTTCTAAAACTTTAATAAATTTTCTGCCGATTAGTCCCGTTGCGCCTACAATGGCTACGTTATATAATTTTCTCATAAGACCATTTTATGTAAAACAACCACTTTTTGTTAATCTAAAAGTGGTTATTCGGCAAAAATTTTGTAAGGTTTTTGCATAATATTTCGTTTCGCTTGAAAAATGTGTTTATTTATGGTAAAATATTCCTATTATTATAAGGGAAAGTATCGCCGACTATTAGGTGACTTAACAAAATATATGTCAAAATTTTACGCCGTCAAGGGTGAGGAAAATTTAATATTTACTTCTTGGGAAGACTGTAGATTTTTTCTTGACGGAAAAAAGGGTTATAAATACAAGAGTTTTTCAACGGAAGAAGAGGCAAAAGCCTACTTAGAGGATAGAGATTATTACGGCGAATTAATAAGCGCGGACCTTAGCGAGGGTTATGCGGTAGCCTTTACCGACGGAAGTTTTGAAGAGAACGTTGGACGATATTCGTACGGGGTTATCGCTGTAAACTTAGACGGCGAAGAGCAAAAACTTTGCGGTAGCGGTAGCGTTTCCGAGTTGTTACCGTCAAGGAACGTTGCCGGCGAGGTTGAGGGCGTTTTGTCCGCTTTAAACTGGGCTTTTTTAAACGGTTATAAAAAGATAAAAATTTATCACGATTACGAAGGTCTTGCTACTTGGTACGACGGAAGATGGGGATTTTCATCTCCAATTGCAACCTACTACGTGTCGAAAATTTCAAAATATAAAGGCGTTTTAGACGTTTGTTTTCAAAAGGTAAAAGGACACAGTAACAATAAATATAACGACCTCGTTGATAAACTTGCAAAAGAGGCTCTCTTTGAGGGGAAAACTCTTACAGTTGACGGAATAGGTTATAAAATAAGCGGAAATTACTTTATAGACGATTTTATAAAATGGCTGAACAAAAAGGCGCCGAAAGCAAAAGTTTTGCAAACGGACGAAAAAACGACCTTTACGCTTGACGGAAAATACCTTTCTCTTTATAGCGGTCTTACCTCTTCGGCGGTGGTTGGCGACAATCGGTTTTTGCACGCTCTCTCAACCCTTTATTTTATAGAAAATCATAAAGAAATTGGTGTTAATCGACTTATAGAGCGGTTTTTTAATGTTTATATGGAAAAAGAAGAACAGTTTGACGGCTATCAAATTGCAGAAATATCTCTTGATTTTTATGGTGATAACAAAGCCCCTGCAATTATTTTTGCTCTTTGGGAAATTGAAAATTTAATTAAGAAGAAGACGGGAGCAAACGATAAAATCTCGCCGTTATTTGAAAAAACGGACGACGGATTTTCATTCAAAGGACAAATCGAAAATAAACGCGCGATAGAACGTGCGTATGAATTTTTCTTCAATTTAAGAATTAACTATTTCAACCTTAATTTAAGCGAAGAAGAGGTCAAAAAGATAATAGCAGACGCTAAGCAAATTCATAAGGAGGCGGAATAAAATGAATATAGAGATAGTCCGCATTCTCGGTATAATAAAAGAAAAGACGGGTAAAGAAGTGAGGGTGTACACCGAAACCGAGGATGAATTTTACTCGACGGTAGACGCCGAAATTCCCGAAAGATTTTTGGGAAGAGTAACACAAATTGAATTTAATGAAAATAATGGAAAAATATATTTTCCGTTTAAGCATAACGCCGTAAGATACGTTGGCTATATAGACGGTGCGACAGCGGAAGAAAAGCCTATAGCCTCGTTAATTGCTACTATTTTAGAAAACGGTATAGGCAGAGAAAAGCCCACTAATAAAGCCGAGGCGCTCCGTAGCGCAATAGTGGGAGAGAGTTCGGCAATCTCGGTTCAAAAGACTATTTCAAAGTTTTCCGTTTCAAATATGCCGTGTTCGGCGTTGGCTGTTTACGTTTCGGTTGGAAAGGTAAAAGACGTGCTTGATTTTATGGAAAATTTCAAATCGGACGAAAACGACCTTTGCGTTATTACCGACGATTTTACTTGCGCGTATATAAGATTTGGTTCTTCTTCACAAGAGGGTGAGTATCGTTCGCTTACCGATTACGCATCACTTTTAGCGCAAACGATACACGAAGAACTTGGAATTCACGTTAAAATCGGCGTGGGTAGTTTGGTCGGCGGTTTTACCGATTGCGCCGTTTCTTATCAGCAAGCCTTAACCGCTATTAGAATGAGCGGTGTTTTTGGTGAAAAATCGTCCGTTGCAACTTATAAAGAATACGTGCTTATAAAAATGTTAGAGGACTTACCAAAATATAAACTTCAAGAGTTTTTGGAAATTCTTGAAGATCCCGAAGCGAAAAGTATGTTCGCTGACGGAGAAATGGTAACTACTGCCGAGGAATTTTTAAACACGAGCCTTAACGTAAGTGAAACGTCAAGAAATTTGTATATGCACCGAAACACTTTGATGTATAGACTTGATAAAATCGAAAGGGCAACGGGGCTTGATATAAGAAAATTCCAAGACGCAATGACCTTTAGGCTTATAATGATATTGCATAAATTATTAGGATAATATGAGTAAAACTTTAAAGAGAATTATGGCGGTTTTATCGGTCGTACTCTTTGGCTCGGGAATGTTTTTCCTCGGTTTTTACGTCCGTAATCTATCAAGTCCCGATATGACCTCGTTAAAATTTGTAATAGAGCACTATAAAAAGTATTACTACGAAGAAGAGGATAATTACGTCGAGATAATGGCAAACAGTTTACTTGACGCATACTCAAAGTATTATACCGCAGAGGAATACGAACTAATACAAAAAGGTGCAAAAGGGGTAAGAGTAGGCATAGGCGTTACCGTTCAAAATCGCAGTGAAGGCGTGTATATTGCAAACGTAATATATAACTCTCCAACGGAAGTTGCAGGCATTACCGAAGGTAATTATATAACCTCGGTTAAAATAAACGGCGGTGAGTTTGTAAGCGTTGATTTTTCAACGTTTAGCAGTATGATGGACGGGATTAAGTTGGGCGATAAGTTGATTATCAGGCTAAACGGAGAAGAAAAGGAGTATAGTGTAGACGTTAGGGAATATACCGAAACGTACGTAAGTTATACTGACGGAAACGGTACTTACCGCTTTACTGACGGCGGTGGAAAGACTTTATCTTTAAAACAGTTTAAGTATGATTTAACCGAACAACTTCCAACCGATACTGCGTATATAAAGTACAAATCGTTTAACGGAACGAGTAATAATTTATACGGCTCGGCAAAGCAAATACAAACCGTCCTCAATAAGTTTAAAGAGGACGGCAAAAAGAAACTTATATTAGACCTTCGCGGAAACGGCGGTGGTTTTATGGATATAATGTGTGAGGTTTGCTCGTTTTTTATAGGTGTTAACAACGGTGCGAAACCGCTTGTGTCAAGGGCTATTTATAAAGACGGAAAGGTTGATAAGTTTAATTCTACCGCAGTAAAATACGGCGATTACGGATTTGAAAAGATAATAATTTTAGCCGATAGCGGAACTGCCTCGGCGTCTGAGGCTTTTATAGGGGCTTGTCTTGATTACGATTATAAAAATATCGTAAGAGTAGTGTTATCGCAAAGACAAACGGCAGACGGTTTCGTATACAGGACTTACGGTAAAGGCATAATGCAAACGACGTTTGAAAACGTAATGGGCGGTGACGCAATAAAATTAACCACTGCAAAAATCTATTGGCCGAAAAGCGATATTTCTATACACGAGGTAGGTATTACTAAAAATCTCACTGTGTTTAAAGATAAAATAATTGAAGCGCCGTATATAGAAAATGCCGATTATGAACTTATAGCCGGACTTTCGCTGTTGAATTAAGAAAAATAAGCGTTAAAAGTCTCCTCGACTTCAGTTGGGGCGACTTTTTTTATGGGAGAAATTGCGTCGTCTAAATTTACTACTTTTTCCTCTTCGTCCGTGGGTGTATTTTCTTCCTCTTTTTTGTTGTTAAAAAGAGATATCAAAAGAGGTAAAAGGGTTTTTAAATCGGTGTTTTGGGTTAATAGGGATGAAAGTTTTTCCGAGCATAAAAAATCTATCGTACTGTCGCTGACTCCTAAAATTTTTAAAACGGGTGTAAACGATTTAAAATCGACGTGGGATAGAAATTCTTTTAATGAAGAAAGTTTTTCACCGCCTAAAAGTATTGCGATAAATAAAAAAGGTAAAAAATTCATAAAATTTGACCGTCCTTTAACATTTTGAATAAGATATGGCATAAAATGGAATAGCGGAGGAAGTGAAATGAAAGATTTTTTTAGTTTTACTGAAGAAAATTCTAATAAGAACAAAACTGAAAGTCCTAAAAACGGCAAAAACGTAAATTTTGCTCAGTTTGCGCAACTGGCAAGTAAATACGAAGGAAAAAGCGCCGAAGAGATGATGCAAGCAATCGTGAGTGAGGCTGAAAGAAGTAGAAAAAACGGAACTCTTTCAAATGAAGATATCGACAACTTTGCGTCGTCCGTAGCGCCGTTATTAAACGATAAACAACGAAAGATGCTTATGACTGTCGTTCAAAGGCTAAAAAAAATATAATCAATTCATAGAGACCGTTTCTTTCAGCGCCGTTATTAAAAAATTTATTTCTCTGCGAGTATTTTGAGGGGCAAGACTTACTCTTACCGTGCCCAGTTTGTGTGTTTTTAAAAATTTATGAGTAAGCGGTGCGCAATGAAAACCACCTCGCACGGCAATATCGTATTTCTCGCTGAGAATTTCAGCAAGTTCTTGTGATGGAATTTCACTGTGCGTAAAAGAAACGATACCGTATTTGTTTGGGATTGACTGAAGAGCGATAAACGGCAAGGTTGATAATTTTGAAACGAGGTACTCGGTTAAAGATAGCAGTTGATTTGATACGTAAGATATATTTTCGTTTAGGTGGTCTATTCCTGCTTTTAATGAACAAATGGCAGGTAAATTGAGCGTTCCCGCCTCAAGTCTTTCGGGAAAATCTTCGGGCATTTCTTTTGAAAAAGAGTTGGACCCCGTACCGCCGAAGGTGAGAGGGCGAATTCTTGCTTTTTTAGAAAAAATAAGCGCGCCCACACCTTGTACTGACAGTAATCCTTTATGCCCTGCAACACAAAGTGCGTCTATAAGTTGATTATTTACACTTATTTGAGTGTGTCCTGCCGATTGCGCTCCGTCTACAATAAAGACGGTTTCAGTTTTTTGAAGTAGTTTTCCAATTCCGTTTATATCGTTTTCTTGCCCCGTTACGTTAGAAACGGCAGAGGCTACGACTAAAGACGTGTCAGGGGTTAATTCTCTATAAACTTCTTCCGCACTTACTCCGCCTGCTTTAGGATAAATTATCGAAAGGGTAATTTCTCCGCGTCTTTTTAGTTCGTATAGTGGGCGAAGAACGGAGTTGTGTTCAAGGGCGGTAGTTATAACTTTTCCGCCCTTTTTATACAACCCGAAAATTGCGGTATTTAATGCGGTCGTACAGTTTTGCGTAAAAACGACTCTATCCGCACCGTCTGCATCAAAAAAATCACTTATACTTTTGCGGGTGTCGTAAATTATTTCAGAGGCAAGGTTGGATAACTTATGTCCGCTTCTTCCGGCGTTTGCGTTTAAATTTTTCATTGCGTTGAATGCTGCGTCGATACATTTAAAGGGTTTAAATCCGCCCGTTGCCGCATTATCAAAATAAATCATGATATTCTCCGTATAATAGAGTATATTGTTAAAAGTCTTTTAAAATGCAACTAAGGAGAAAAGAAAATGTATTGTATTGCTGTTTTTCGTTCAAGAACACACACTATAGGATTTTTAAGATATTTACGTTCGCAAGGAGTTGAAGCAAAAGCGGTAAACACTCCTGCCGAGGCAAAGGTTGGTTGCGGTATTTCCGCAAGGTTTCCCTGTGAGTATACAAAATTTTCAAAACAGGTAATTTCGGCTCTCGGTCTTACTTCTTTTAGAGGGTTTTACTCGGTAAAAAAAGAGGGAATAAGGCAAACGGTTGTAAGAATAGTCTAAAAACCCCTGATTTTAAGGTTAAAATCTAAAAGATTTTATTTTAAATACCTTTTTTCGTTTGTGTATTGTTCCTTTTTATGATAAAATAACAAGAGATAGGCGTGACCGTCACTTGTTAGATAACGGCTTGGCGCTTAATAAAAGCGCCAAGTTTTTTTAATTTTATATGAACAAAAAAGAAGTATTAGAAACTGTAAAAATTTTATTGGAAGAGTATCCCGATTCAACTCCTGCGTTAAAATATACGACGCCGTTTGAATTGCTCGTTGCGGTAATTTTGTCAGCCCAATGTACTGACGAGCGTGTAAACAAGGTGACCGCCGAACTTTTTAAAAGGGCGAATACTCCCGAGCAATTTGCTAAAATGGAGCAAGAGGAACTTCAGCGTTATATTTTTTCTTGCGGGTTTTACCGCGATAAAGCCTCGCATATTATCTCTTCGTCAAAAGATATAATTGAAAAATTTAACGGACAAGTACCATCTTCGCTGGACGAGTTGCAAACCTTAAAAGGGGTTGGAAGAAAGACTGCAAACGTCGTGTATAGCGTTGCTTTCGGCGGTGATGCGATAGCGGTTGATACTCACGTTTTTAGGGTGTCAAATAGACTTGGACTTGCGAATGCAAAAACGCCGTTAGATACCGAAAATCAACTTATGGCGGTACTTCCTAAAGAAAAATGGTCGCATTTACATCATTCTATAATATTTCACGGAAGACGGGTTTGCTCGGCAAGAAAACCAAATTGTGAAGAGTGTAAACTAAAAAATCTATGTAAATACAATACTAAAAAAGGAGGATAGAATATGTTTGTAGATAAAGAGAAAATATCTTTAAAATCGGGCGACGGCGGTAACGGAATGACCTCCTTCCTTCGTTATAAAGGCGTTGCAAACGGCGGTCCTGACGGTGGGGACGGCGGTCGTGGCGGTCATATTTATTTTGTTGGCGACCGTCATAAAACTACGCTTATCGACTTTCATTTCAAGCACAAATACGTGGCTGAAAACGGCGGAAAGGGAGAGCCTAATAAACGTCACGGAAAGGACGGAGAAGATTTATATATTTCAGTTCCTTTAGGAACTGTCGTAAAAGACGCTGAAACGGATAAAATCATTTGCGATATTTATTACGACGGACAAACTCATCTCGTCTTAGAAGGTGGTAACGGCGGTAAAGGTAACGTTCATTTTTGCACGTCGAGAAGGCATGCTCCACATTTTTCGCAAACTGGAGAAAAGACTGAACTTCGTAGGGTAATTTTAGAACTTAAAACGATTGCGGACGTTGGACTTATCGGCTTTCCCAACGTTGGAAAATCGACCATACTGTCTAAAGTTTCAGGCGCAAAACCTAAAATAGCAAACTACCACTTTACGACTATGTCTCCAAATCTCGGCGTAGTTGGATATTACGACCAAAGTTTTATTTGCGCGGATATCCCCGGTCTTATTGAGGGCGCGTCGGAAGGCGCAGGACTTGGTATTGAGTTTTTAAGACATATAGAGAGAACTCGTATTTTGGTTCACGTAGTAGATATTTCGGGAGTAGAGGGAAGAGATCCTTACGAAGATTACAAGCAAATAAACGCTGAACTTAAAGGATATTCTAAAGAACTTGCAAAGCGACCGCAAATAGTCGTGTTAAATAAATGCGATATGTACGGCGCGGAAGAGAATATCAAGATTTTCAAAAGGAAGATAAACGGCAGGAAAAAGGTGTTTACCGTGTCCGCTATCAACGGCGAGGGGCTTGAAGAGGTTGTAAAGACTATTTTTGAAATGCTTAAAGAAATGCCAGCCCCCGCTCCTATCGAGCACGAAGAATTCAAATACGAAAAAGTTGACGTTAGAAAATTTGAAATTATTTATGACGAAGAGGATAAGGTGTATATCGTCGACGGTCCTATTATTAAACTTTTGTCAAGAAACGTAGTTTTAAACGATATGGACAGTTTAGCGTACATGCAAAAAACTCTTAAAGATTACGGCGTTATTACGGCTCTTAGAAATAAAGGCTGTAAAGACGGCGATACCGTAATAATAGGCGAGGTGGAATTCTCGTTTGTTGATTAGTAATCAAGAATGAGTTAAAGTAACGCGGTTATAATTAAACAATTTACTAAAAGGAGAAAAATAAATGTTTACCTCAAAACAAAGAAGTAAACTTCGTTCGCTTGCGCAGTCGATAGAGCCTATCGGTCAAATTGGCAAGGGTGGAGTTTCGCAAAATATGATAGAAAGTTTTTCGCAGGCTCTTGAGAATAGAGAACTTATAAAAATTAGCGTGCTTAACAACTCGGAAGAAGAGGCAAAGTGGGTAGCCGTTGATTTAGCCGAGGCTTTAAACGCCGAGGTCGTTTGTACGATAGGACATAAAGTTGTGTTGTATAGGAAGAGTAATAAGAAGGGTGTTGAGCATATTGAGTTTTAGCTTAAAGGCTTATACACTTTGCAATACTTCGTTAAAAAAAAGCGATAGCAACGGGGATGACCAAAGAGGTCTATCCCACCTGCTATCGCTTTTTGAGCCTTGTCTTGCTCGTACCTAAGCCTTTAAATACGGTTTTATTTAACTAATTGTTAGGGTGAACACAAATTTGTGTTCACCCTTTTTTGAACATAGCCTAACTTGTTTCTAACCCTTTAAATACTCTATTATAATTTATTTAGGCAAATAAAAAAGCGAACATGAGTTTCTGTTTCGTCCTTTTTCTGATATTTTTCACTTTGAAATCTTCATCAAATTCTTATTTGTCAGTAAATTTGTTGTGTCAAAAAGTGAAGTTAAATCAATAAATTTTGCGAGAAAAAGAAAACCCAACTTGTTAAAAGTCGGGTTTTAAAACTGCATAAATTTGTATGTAATCTATGCAAACTTGAAATTAAGATAAGTAGTCTAACTCTGAAAGTAACTCCTCAATTTCAGGCTTGTATTTGTCAATGTGATCTTCTAGTTGATAGAAATTCATTCCGGCAAAGTTGAGGAGTTTTTCTGAATAAGCTTTAATTTTATTATATAAAGATTTTAATTTTGATAAGTCTTCGAAATCTATATGTTTATCGCTCAATGTGTCTAAATTTTCTTTTGCATCTGAGAGAGCAGTCTGAAACTTAGGTGTTGTATCATTAATCTCTAAGGCTTTTAGTGTTACTTCTAATGCAAAGTCAAGACTTTTCAATCCATCAAGAAGTTCAAGGATGTTATATCCGTAAGATTCAGCTACGGCCAAAAGAGAATCGTCATCAATACCTGTTCTTTTCGTGTAGTTCAAAATAATGTCTCCATAACCATAGCCTTTTGCTTCATAAATAGCAAAGTACCAAGCACCGTAAATTCCTTCTGATATTTCTTCACAATATGCCGCAGCGGTTGATAACTCGACATAAACATTTTCAGCGCTTTTGAGTGCTTGTTTCTTTTTGTTTCCACAACTTGAAAGACAAGAAATAGTTAAGCAAATAGAAAGTAGAAGTAATAAAAATTTTTTCATAAGCAATTCTCCTTTATGCTCTAATAAACGAGCATAAACTAAGTATACTCTATATATCGACAATTGTCAAGTGGTTGAGTATAAATTAAAATATTAGCGTATATTTTAATTAGGAGAGGAAATATGATTTCTTACGAACCATTCTATCTTACTTTAAAAGAAAAAGGAATAACAACCTATAAATTAATAACGTATTACGGTATAAGCAGAAGTTTAATTGATAGGTTAAAACATAATAAGCCGATAAGCACGGTAACAATAAACGATTTGTGCCAAATTTTAGATTGTGAAGTGCAAAATATACTTTGTTATAAAAATGAAAGCAATACATAAATCATGTATTGCTTTTTAGATTGCTATTAAATAAAATGTGCTTACAAAAAAGTGTCGCTCGTTATTGGCGGGGCGAAAAATTTAATTAATATAGCATAAATTAAAAATAAACAACCCGAAATTATATACCAAATAGGAAAAAAGACGAAATTGCTCATAATAATAAGGGCTAACCCGTAAAAAGTAAAAGGCTTAATCTTTTTCTTAGAAAAACTGGAAATTAAAAGGCTTTTAAATCCGGCTTTTCTCTTTTTTGGTAGAAAACCGCCGTCGGGAATATTCCCCGTCTTTTTTATAAGAGGGAAAAATTTACTAAAAGGAATAAGCGATATACGGCTTTCAAATCCGTTTATAAAATCCTCGCAATCTTGAGAAAAAGAAACACCTATAAAGCAAAGATTTTTACTTTGAGGCGTTTTTTTATAGGCTCGAATTATATCGGTAACGGTTATTTTGTCGTATGAAAATTTAAAATAGAAAAACTTATTTTCAACCGTAATTCCCCCCATCGTCTTAACGGGATTTTTGTTTAGGCTTGATAAAGTATCAAAAATAACTTTTTCACATTGTTCACGGGATAAAAAGCACATTGCGTTTACGCATTTTATATAACTTTCTTCGTCCTCTCTTTTTATTGCAAGTTTTCCCGTCTTTTTTCTAATATAAAGCGAATATAAGCAAAACACGATAAGAGAAACCGCTACGGCTAAAAATATGGATAAAATATTGTCTTTTACAAAATAAAAGGTTATAACGAATGATATTATAAAAGAAAGTAATAAAACGAATAACCCATTTGATATTTCAGGAATTTTAATTTTTTTCATAACCTAATTATTGCCATAAAATATTGCAAATAAACTTGAAAAAGGTTAAGAAATATGCTAAAATTTGTGTATGAATAAGAAACTCGTCTTTTTCGGCGGAACTTTCGACCCCCCTCACGTTGAACATTATCAAATGGTGAAGGAGTGCATAAATGAACTTTCTCCCGACAAAATTATTATAATGCCGACGTTTATCCCTCCGCACAAGCAGACTTTTATGGTTGCGAGCGCTAAAGATAGACTAAAAATGTGCGAAGAGGCGTTTGGGTCTTTGCCGACTGTTGAGGTTAGCGATTGGGAGTTAAAGCAAAAAGGAAAGAGTTTTTCGTATATTACTATGCAGTACCTTGCAAGTAACTATCCCGATTATAAAATTTATTTTTTAATGGGTACGGATATGCTTTCTTCTTTTGACAAGTGGAAAAATCCTACCGAAATATTAAAATATGCAACCCCTCTATTGTGCGAGAGAACGGGCGAGGGAGAAAAGGCAACGAAAACGGTTGACGATTTTAAAAAGAAGTTTCAATCGGACGTTGAAACACTATCTTACGTAGGCAAAGACCTTTCGTCAACTGAAATCAAGATTAAAAATCTTTTAAAAATGAACTTGACAAACGAGGTGTTACCTTCTGTTAATCGACTTATAGACCGACTTTCGTTGTATAGTTGTGGAAATCTTGCCGATTTTACCGTTGAGAATTTGACGGAAAACAGAATAGAGCATACAAAAGGCGTTATATCGCTGGCTTTGAAATATGCTAAAATTCAAGGTGTAAATTTAAAGAAAACGCTAATTTCGGCACTACTACACGACGTTGCGAAATATCTAAATCCAAGCGACTATAAAGATTTTAAAATGCCAAAGGGTGTTCCGCAACCTGTCGTTCATCAGTATTTAGGCGCTTACGTCGCCGAAAAGGTTTTAGGCGTTAAAGATAAGGAAATAATAAGGGCGATACGCTATCATACGAGCGCAAAACCAAATATGTCAAAACTTGGAAAGATAATTTTTACTGCGGATATGCTTGAAGAGGGGAGAACTTACGACGGCGTAGACCAAATGAGAGAAATTTCTTTTAAAGATTTTGAAAAGGGGTTCGTGTTGTCTTTAAAAAGGTCACTCGAATATATTAAAATTAGAGGGGTAGAAATTTATCCGCTAACTCAAAAAGCATACGAATACTATACAAGGAGAAAATAATATGGAATCAAATGCAAAAGCAAAACTTATCTGTCAAACTTTATCTAATAAAAAAGCTTACGACGTAATAAAAATCGACGTTAGCGAAAAGACTATTCTTGCCGATTATTTTGTAATCGCAAGCGGAAAATCCTCTCCGCAAGTAAAGGCTCTTGCCGAATACGCGATGGAAGCAGTTGAAAAAGAGGGCGGGGAAGTGCGCAGGAAAGAGGGGCTTGCCGACGGAAGATGGGTAGTCGTTGATTTTGGCGACGTAATACTTCATATCTTCCACGACGAAACCAGACTTTTCTATAATTTAGAAAGGCTTTGGGCAAGTTCTGACAATATTGAAAAATATGAAGATTGATAGATAATCAACTTATAGACGGGTTTATTTAAAAATATCGTTATCTTTTTCAATGATTTTAAATTGGTCGGGGTGTAAAACAACACCCTTTAAAGCGAGGTCGGGAGATTTTCTCGGCCTCTTTTTTCTTCTCTTTTTGGGCGGTAAAGTTTCTTTAATGTAATATATTTTAGCGCCCGAATTTTCTTCTTTAGGCGTTACGTTTTCGTTGTTTTTTCTATACTCAACCCATAAAACGGCAAGTTTTATTACGATTGCTAAAGAAAAACAAAACGAAAAAAGCATAGCCATTATTAATAACCCTTGAAAAAAATTAGGCATAACCGTTCTCCTTTTAGTGGTTTCTTGTGATTTTATTATAATTATAAAACTGGGGAAGAAATTAATATTTATTGCCGAAATAAAGGTTAATTAGTCAAAAATTTTTAAAGTATTTAATATTTAAAGTGTTAAAATTTACTTTTTTGAACACAATAGAGGTATGGAACAAATTGCAGTTAATGAAAAATTGAAGTCAAACGAGCCAATAATATTACCTACCGTGCCTCTTTTAAGCCCACAAAAAATAGACGAGCCTAAAAAGGAAGAGCCTCAAAAAGTTGAAGAAAAAAAGTTAAGCGAGGCGGAAAAAACGGCGCATATATTTGGGCAAAGCGAAGAGGAAATTTGTAAAGAATTTCGCGCGTTTAAGGCAACTAAAATCTTCAAAAAATTTGATTTTGACCTTACTGAAGTCTTTGATGAGGAAAATTTGAAATCAAAAGTTGACGAGGCGGTTAAAATCGGGTTTGGAAACGTAGTCGTAAATCCTAAGTTTATAAAAACGGTAAGGCAAAGGTTAAAGGGTAAAAAGATTGGTGTTTACGCCGCCGTATGTTATCCTTTTGGCGAGGAGTTGTACGGGGTAAAAAAATATGCCACTAAACTCGCATTTTCAAACGGCGCGGACGGAATATATTTACCGGTCGGCGTCGCGGATATTTTGAGAGGGCGGATAGAGGGAATAAAGAGAGAGTTTGCTAAGATTATTAAAAGAAACCGAAAGAAAAAAGTTTTTGCAGTTTTAGAGATAGGCGAGTTGGATAGACCGTCGTGCGAGAAAGTGTTAAAATCTCTTTCAAAACTAAAACTTTCGGGAATCGTTTGCGGTACTGGGAAAATCAGCGAAGGCAAGAATTTAACTGCAACCGACGTACATGCTCTATCAGGCGGAAAAACGACGGTTGTTGCTTATGGTAACAGTCAAAAAAGTAGAGAAATTATAAATCTTTTTTCGGTTGCCGATAGGGTGTTTTTGAAAAACGCAACTAAAATTGCAACTGATTTAAAAAATAATTTAGAGTGTTAAACGCTTTACAAATTATATATATCATAGTATAATATTGTCATAAAATCTTTGGGGCGGGGTGAGATTCCCCACCGGCAGTAAAGTCTGCGAGAGTGAGTTTTTAAACTTGCTTTGACGGGGTGAAATTCCTCGACCGACGGTAAACCGCATGGCGGAAAAGTCCGGATGAGAAAAGATTGTGATACCGTGCCGTATTATGCTTTTGAGATTTAGCCCTGCAGATTTCTGCGGGGTTTTTATTTGTTTCAAAACGGCGATAATCGACTTATAGGCTCACTTTCTCCCTTTTTGGAGGTAATATGGAACAAAAAAAATTTTTCACGGCAAAAAAAATTGCCATACTTGGTGTAATGGTTGGACTGTCTTATGCTTTAACTTGGCTTAAGATTCCAATGCTTTTACCGTTTTTAAAGTTGGATTTTTCTTTTGCCGTAATGCTACTTGCAGGCTATATGTTAGGGCCTCTTTCGGCTGAAATAATTGTAGTTATCGTACACGTTTTAGGACTTATCGGTTCGGACGCTTTCGGCATTGGTGAAATTGCGAATTTTATAATGGCTAACGTTTTCGTCGTTTTGCCAACCTTTATTTATAAATATAGGAAAGGGTTTAAATGGGTAATAACCGTACTTTGTATTTGTTCGTTATTGGAAATATCGGTTGCGCTACTTACTAATAGGTTTATTACTTATCCGCTATACTTTAAAGATGGCGCGAAAACTCAATTTGAATTGCATTTTGGATTGTTGTTACTGTTTAATGCTATAAAATGCGTGGCAAACGGCACGGTAACCGTACTTTTATATAAAAGACTTAAAAATTTGCTTAACAAATTTTTGTAAAAGGCGTATAATTGAGATATGGAATACATAACGAAATCTTTTGAAGAAACTATAAAAGTTGCATACGGTTACGCTAAGACTTTAAAAAACGGCGACGTAGTCGTGTTGGACGGAGATATGGGCGCAGGTAAAACCGTGTTTGCAAAAGGCGTTGCCCTTGCTTTGGGTATAAACGACGAAATTACCAGTCCAACTTACGCATATATGAACGATTACGACGGAAAACTTTATCATTACGACTGTTACCGTTTATCGTCCGGAGAAGACGCCGAGGCTTTGGGGCTTACCGACTATTTTTATCTTAAAGGAATTTGCTTGATTGAGTGGGCAAAAAATATAGAAGACGTATTACCGAAAGAGATAAAAAAGGTCAAGATAGAAAAAATCGACCAAAATACGAGGAAAATAACTTTATGAATTATCTTGCTTTTGATACGAGCGGAACTTTCCTAACCGTAACGGCTAAAGGTAAAGATTCGTTTTTTAATCATATTAAAGAGTGCACTCGTTCACATTCGGTAATACTGATGGACGAGATAGAAAACTGTCTTGAAAAAGCGTCGCTTGAACTTGCCGACGTGGACGTTTTTGCCTGTTCGGTTGGTCCGGGTTCGTTTACGGGTATAAGAATAGGCGTTGCTACGGCAAAGGCATTTGCTTACGCTCTTTCAAAAAAAGTTTTAGCGGTAACTTCTTTTTTGGCTCTTGCATACAATGTTACAGATAATACGGATAAGTTGACTTTGGTAAATGCCCGTCACGATAATTATTATGCGTGCGGTTTTAATGCAAACAACGAGGTAATTTTACCCCCGTGTTTTTTAACGAAAGAAGAGGTGTTGGCGAAAAAGGATGGTTTTACCGTGATTAGCGATACCGAAGTTGAAGGGGAAAATTTTATAGTCGGCGATATTGCCGAGGGGTTTAGACTCGCAGTTGAAGATAATCTTGATAAGGCGAGTTTTGACGTTGAAAGTTTAGTTCCTCTTTACGTCAAGAAAAGCCAAGCGGAGGAAGAGTTATGCTAATCCGCCCATGGCAAGAACAGGATATAGCCAAAATTGAAGAACTCGAAAGGCTGTGCTTTTCTGCGCCGTGGAGTTACGAAATGCTAAACTCTTCGTTTTCTCTCCCTAATTTTTTGGGATTCGTTGCCGAGGAAGAGGGGGAAATCGTTGGATATATTGGCTCGACTTATATATTTGAAGACGGAGAAATTTTGCTCGTTGCGGTAGAGCCTAATATGAGAAGAAGGGGTTTTGCTGAAAGTTTACTGCAAAAAACCGCCGTTGAATTAAAGCAAAGAGGGGTTTATAATCTCTTTTTGGAAGTAAGGAAAAGTAATTACTCGGCAATTAATTGCTATTTAAAAAACGGTTTTGATAAACTTGGCGAGCGAAAACGCTATTATGAAAACGGCGAAGATGCAATAATAATGGAGAAAAAATTATAGAAAGGTTAAAAGGCGAGAGATTTATAGACGTTGGAAACGGAAAGATATTGCTATTTTTACACGGTTATAAATCTCAAAAGGAAAGTTTCATTCGGCAAATAGGTTTTTTTTCTAAGTTTTATAGAGTAGTTGCGGTTGATATGCGAGGCTTTGGAAAAGCCGACCAAATGCCGTATCCCTACGCTTTAGACGATTATGCAAACGAGATTAAAAACCTTTTAGATTTATTGGGAGAGCAAAAAGTTGACGTTGTAGCTCACTCTTTTGGAGCAAGGGTGTTGGTAAAACTCCTATCGAAAGGAGAAACGAGAATAGATAAAATAATTTTTACAGGCGCTGCGGGCTTAAAGCCCAGAAGACGGCTTAGCCATCTTCTTAAAAGAGCGTCTTTTTTGTTGCTTAAAATTTTTATTCCAAGGGAAAAACTTACCTTTTTGTATTCAAAAGACTATCAAAATTTGAGTGAGGTAGAAAGACAAAGTTTTAAACTTGTAGTAAACGAGCATTTAGATAAAGAGTATAAAAAGATAAATAATAGATGTCTAATAATTTTTGGAGATAAAGATAGGGAAACTCCGCCGTGTACGGCAAAGAAGATGAATAAGTATATCAAAAACTCAAAACTTAAATTTATATCAAATACAGGGCACTTTTGCTTTTGTCAAAAACCTGAAGAATTTAACGGCGCGGTTTTTTCATTTTTGCTTGGAGGGTAAAACTTGGTTTTCAAAGAAGAATTTATTACGGTTTTTGTTTTCGCTTGTTTTTTATCAACCTTTTTTTCGGTTAAAATATTGACTTTGTTTCAACAGTGCGGTTACAAATTGGACGAGTTTTACGATTGCGTATTTACTTCAAATAAGCGAGAAATTATGCGTTTATCGACTTATAGCCTAACTTTTTTGGCGGGGCTTACGGTAATTTCGCTGTGCTTACAAAAGTTTAAAGGCGGAGTTGAACTTTTAGTTTACGCTTTCTCAATTTTACTCGCAAGACTATATTTTATGACGGAAAAAATTATAAAACCGCCTAATATGACGAGCCGATTTATGAGAATTTATCTTTTTTCGTGCTTATCGCTGTCTTTTGCCGTCGCTTTTTTATCTTCAATGCTTGTGCTTTCCGCTAAAGAGTTGAGATTTTTGCCTTTGGGGTTAATTCCTATTTTGTGTTTAATATTTATAGCCGTTGGTTGGTTAATAGATTTCCCGTATACGAAAATAAGATATTTGCTATCGGTTTCAAAGTGCAAAAGAAGGTTAAATAGCAATAAAAATCTTATAAAGATTGGAATTACGGGTAGTTTTGGTAAAACGACGACTAAAAATTATCTTTACGCTCTTCTTTCAAAAAAATTTAAGGTCTTAGTAACGCCTGCGTCGTATAATACTCCGCTTGGGATATGCAAAACGGTCAAAAACGATATTGGCGATTACGAGGTCTTTATTGCCGAAATGGGCGCAAGGCGTAAAAACGATATAAAAACTCTTTGTAAAATCGTTAAGCCGAGTATAGGTGTTTTGACGGGCGTTACCAATCAACATACGAAAACTCTTGGTAACTTAGAAGATGTAAAAAACGCCAAATATCAACTTATAGACGGGCTTATTGGTGAAAAATACAAGGTGTTTTCGGCTGACTGTGAAGATTTAAAATCTCTTTACGAGAGGGCGGGCGCGCCTAAAATTTATTCGGGCATAAACGGAAAACGGGTAAATGCAAGCCAAATAAAGCAGACCAAAGACGGTATTGATTTTATAATTAATCTTGACGGAGAGAGTTTTAATACTTTTTGTCCGTTACTAGGCGAACATAATATAACCGACCTTTGTATTGCGGTAGAAGTTGCGTTATATCTTGGCGTGGATAAAGGAAAAATTCTATCGACGATTCCAACTTTAAAACCGCCCAATCACAGAGCCGAAATTATCAATTCGCCCACGGGAATTACGGTAATAGACGACGGATATAACGCAAACCTTGAGGGGATAAAATCTACCGCTGAGGCAATTAAAGTTTTGGACGGTTATAAAGTAGCGGTTACCTCAGGAGTTGTAGAACTTGGTAACCTTACTGCTGAGATAAATCAAAAAGTGGGCGCAGTTTTATCTAATACTTTTGATTGTATTATTTGCGTAGGTTCAAACGCTGAACATATTGAAAAAGGAGTTAATTCTAACAAAAAAGTTCAAAAAGTAAAAAGCCTTAACGAGGCTACTGAAATTTTAAAGCAAACGGTTAAAAGCGGGGACGTCGTAGCCTTTTTTAACGATATTCCCGATAGATATTAAAGGAGTGAAAGATGAAAAACGTAGCAGTATTTTTTGGCGGTGTTTCGTGTGAACACGACGTATCGGTTATAACTGGCGTTATGACCGTAAATGCTATTGATAAGACAAAATATAATCCAATTCCCATTTACGTAACTAAAGACGGAGAGTGGAAAACCGACGAAAAATTAAAAGACCTTTCTATTTATAAGACAAACGGCTATAAAAATTTTAAGACCGTTACGCTTTTGTCGGGGGATAATTCTCTTTATCAAGTCCAAAAATCAAAAATAAAAAAGATTGGTGAGATTTATTCGGCGGTCAACTGTATGCACGGCGGTTGGGGTGAAGAGGGCGGTCTTTATTGCGCTTTAAAAAACAGTAAAATTCCTTGTACGTCGTCTTCTCTTTTCTCGTCCTCACTTGCTATGGATAAAGAATTTACAAAATTCGCATTGTCGGGTATAGGAGTTAAGTTTTTACCTTGTGTAAAACTCGATAGAGGAAATTATTATTTAAGAAAGGAAACTGCGCTTAAGCTTATTGAAAAACGACTTGAATACCCTGTTATAATTAAACCGGCAAATCTCGGTAGCAGTATAGGAATAAAGGTTGCAAAAGATAAAACCGAACTTGAAAAAGGGCTTAATTTAGCGTTTATTTTTGATAAAAAGGTAATAATAGAAAGTGTGTTGCATAGTCCAAGAGAGATTAATTGCGCGGTGTATAAAAGGGGTGGGGAATTGATTGTTTCCAATTTGGAAGAGCCTATAAAAGATACCGAACTTTTGACTTTTGAGGATAAATATTTAGCCCCGAAACAAAAAGTTTTTCCAGCCGAAGTTGACGAAGAACTGGGTGAAGAAATAAAAAATATTTCAGCCATAGTTTATAGAAAACTCGGTTTTTCAGGGGTTATAAGGATAGATTTTCTTCTTAACGGAAACGAAATTTTTGTAAACGAGATAAACGCCGTCCCCGGCTCTTTGGCGTATTACTTATTTTGTAAGGATACCGAGGAATTTTCTTCAATGGTTACCGATATTATCGAAGAGAGCGTTGACGAGTGGAAGGATTTATCTCAAAACAAGAAAACCTTTGACAGTAAGGTACTTAATTTGTCTTCTTCTAAAATAGGAAAGTGAGCCTATAAGTCGATAATTTCACTTTTTTAGTCAAAACGCTTGCAAAAATTATCAATAAAAAGTATAATGCTTTTGTTTGGTGTTTTTATGAAAAGAGTTTTAATTTTATTGATTTTATCGGTGTTTACCTGTTTCCTTGCGTGCGCAAATAATGGAATGCAGTCTACGGGCGATAGCGAAAAGATTGAAAATAATACTCAAAGCGCTAAGGAGATGCTTTTTGAGGTGATTGAAAAGATTGAAAACGCGGAAAGTTTTTATACGGTTAGCGAGGGCGAAACCAAAAGTTTTGGGATAACTCAAACCATTTCGGCAAAAAGAGTAGTTATTGGAGAAAACGTGTTTAAGCAGTCGGTAAGTTGTTCGGCGCTTGTAAAAACTGCGGAACAAACTTACGTAAAGGACGGTAAATATCTTTTAAGAAAGGGCGAAGAGGTTAAGTCGGTCAGTAAGGTGACGTGGAAAAACTGCGTTACGGAAATTGATAAAGAAGAGTATTTAGAAAGATACGGAGCGGTTATAACGGGGCTTAATAACTACGTTCTTAACGAGCAAACTGTACTTTCAGTAGAAAAAGAGGATACGGAAAAGGGGTACTTGCTTAAAGTGACGGCGGATAGCGTAGGCTCTACGGTAAACATTGTAAAAGAGATGAAAACCAATGCAAACAGTACCGAATTCCCGACTTTTGAAAGCGTATATATGGAACTTTCGGTTGATAAGAATTTACAAGTTATAAGTGTTACGTATAAAGGAAAGTACAAGGTGAAAATTGCCGTTTTAGGCGAAGTGGACTGCGAAGAAAACATGACTGAAACCTTTTACGGAATAGACCAAACGACGTCCTTTGACGAAGAGGAATTTTTTAACAGTTATTTGTAACGCTAAAAAGGGGCGAGGAGATTGTATCTCCTCGCCCAATTATTTTTAGTCTATTGAATTTTTTCGGTAGTTTTTGGGTGTGCAACCCTTGATTTGTTTGAAAGTTTTTATAAAATAACTTAAATCGTTAAATCCGCAACTGTAAGCAATTTGCGTAATCGCCATATCCGTGCCAAGCAGTTTTCTTGCCGCCCTTTCTACTCGGTAATCGTTTAGATATTCAATAGGCGTTTTACCGGTCGTAGTTTTAAAAAACGAACAAAAATATTTTGTCGATAATTCCGCCGCCACAGCCATGTCGTCAAGCGTTAATTCCTTATCGAAATTCTCACGGATAAAAGTCAAAATTCTCTTTAACTTTAATACTTTCCGTTCGTCCTTTTCGCTCAGTCCTTCAATTTGGTAGGCAAAGGACTTTTTTTCTTTAAGTGTGCCTATAAGTTCGTTAATAGCCCCTATTACCTTAAATTGAAACCCGTCGGCACGGTTATCTAACGAAGTAAAAAGTTTATCTATAATTTGATTCGTGTCTGGCGAGTTTATCTTGTCGAAAATATATGCGTGATGGTTTAAAAGATTATCTAAAAAGGAGTCGCAAGCAAGGTTTCCCGACTTTAAAAAAGCAAGGTCGAAAACTATGCACTCGTAAGCGCAGTTTGAAGGGGTTGCGCCGTGTATCGTTTCGCTGTTTACAAATACCGTTTCGCCCTCGGTGACCTCTAATTTTCTATTGTTTAAAGAAACTGAAAGTTTGCCCTTTAAAACCCTTATTATTTCGGCGTTATAATGCCAATGCATAGCCATTTCATACTTTGGATGAGTGTGGTCTATTTTATACAGTTCAAAAGGAAAATCCGCCGTTCCGTGTTGCTTTATTTCATTAAAAGACATTTTTCAACCTCTCCTCACGGTTAAATGTGAAAATAATTATACTTTTTATTATTATAATACAAGTAATAATGAAAAATCAAGTATATAATTATATATAGAATAAAAATCCTTGGAAAATAAAGGAGGAAAATTAAAATGGCAAAATCAAGATATATCGGCGATTATCCGGTAATAGGAATCCGTCCTATAGTAGACGGCAGAAGAGGACCAATGAGACTTCGTGAAAGTCTTGAAGATCAAGTTATGGCAATGGCTAACGCCGCTAAAAAATTGTTTGAAGAAAATCTTTTCTATTCAAACGGAGAGCCTGTAAAGGTTATTATGGCGGATACGTCAATAGGCCGTGTTCCCGAAGCGGCTGCTTGTGCGGACAAGTTTAAAAAAGCGGGTGTTGATATTACTTTATCGGTAACTCCTTGCTGGTGTTACGGTAGTGAAACTATGGATATGGACCCCAATACGATTAAGGCGGTTTGGGGATTTAACGGTACTGAAAGACCGGGCGCAGTTTACCTTGCAGCGGTACTTGCAGGACACGCTCAAAAGGGACTTCCCGCATTTGGTATTTACGGTCACGAAGTTCAAGACAGAGATATGGTTACGACTATTCCCGACGACGTAAAGGAAAAATTACTCCGTTTCGGTCGTGCTGCGGTAGCGGTTGCAACTATGCGCGGTAAGTCGTACCTTCAAATCGGTTCGCAATGTATGGGTATTGCGGGTTCGATTATCGACCAAGACTTTATGGAATCTTACCTTGGCATGAGAGTAGAATCCGTTGACGAAGTTGAAATTCTCCGCCGTATGGAAGAGGGTATTTATAATGAAGAAGAATACCAAAAGGCTCTTGCATGGACTTTAGAACATTGTAAAATGGGTAGGGACGACAATCCCGAATCGGTAGAATTTTTAGGTAAAGAACGCCGTATTAAATTCACCGACGAAGAAAAGCAAAAACAGTGGGAATTCACCGTTAAAATGTACTGCATAATCAAAGACCTTATGGCAGGAAACAAAAATCTTCCCGCAGGTTTTGAAGAGGAAATGGTAGGACATAACGCAATAGCAGGCGGTTTCCAAGGTCAAAGACAATGGACTGACCACTGGCCAAACTGCGACTATCCCGAGGCTCTTTTAAGTTCGACTTTCGACTACGAGGGCGCAAGAGAACCGTATACGTTAGCAACTGAAAACGACGTATTGAACGGTCTTGGAATGCTCTTTATGAGATTATTAACTCACAGAGCGCAAATATTTGCCGACGTAAGAACTTATTGGTCGGGCGAAGCAACCGAGAGAGTTACAGGTTATAAACTTGAAGGAAAAGCAAAAGAATCTAACGGTATTATTCACCTTCTTAACTCGGGCGCTGCATGTTTGGACGCTTGCGGTGAGTGTAAAGACGAAAACGGCAACGCTATTATGAAGAAGTGGTGGGAAGTAACCGACGAAGATATCAAGAAGATGACCGACGCAACCGTATGGTGCGAGGCTGGGTTTGATAACTTCCGTGGCGGCGGTTTCTCAAGTCATTATACGACTAAAGCCGAAATGCCTTGTACAATGATAAGACTTAACCTCGTTAAGGGCTTAGGTCCAGTTCTTCAAATTGCTGAAGGTTGGACTGTAAATCTTCCCGAAAAAGTTTCGGATATTTTAATGGAAAGAACTAACCCGACTTGGCCGTGTACTTGGTTTGCTCCGCGTTGCGACGGCAAAGAAGGAAGTCCGTTTAAGACGGCTTATGAAGTAATGCAAAACTGGGGCGCAAATCACGGCGCAATTTCTTACGGTCATATCGGCGCAGACCTTATTACTATGTGTTCAATGCTCCGTATCCCCGTATGTATGCACAACGTACCCGAAGATCAAATTTACCGTCCTGCTTGCTGGAATGCTTTCGGTATGGATAAAGAAGGTCAAGATTACAGAGCATGCTCAACTTACGGACCTTTATATAAAAATTTAAACAAATAATATATATCGGTAAACGCTCGGTGGAAAAACTTTCCACCGAGCGTTTGTAATATTTAGTTAAAAATCCTTTATTTATAAAAGAATATATGATATAATAAAATACAACATAATTAAATATAGGAGTTTTTTATGAATAAACGTATTAAAAATCTTGTAAAAGGTCTTTCCGTTTGCTTGATTGCAATTGCAGTGTGTTTGGCAAGCGTTGGATTTAACGGTCAAACTGCAAAAGCCGACAACGTGCTTACCTTAAAAAAAGGTAATTACGCCAAATGGATTGACAGAGTGAATTTTGGCGAATACAAAGAAATGGCTCGTTCTTTTTACGAGTGGCTTGAAGAAAATACCGATAACGACGGCGTAGACGACGCTCTTATAAATCCCACTGACGCCGAATTGTTTGAAATAAAAGACGGTTACGGCAACCCCACGGGTAAAGTTCAGTACGTTTATACTTTCAACGTTTTTGAGGAAGAGGTGACGTATTCGGGAAACAATCCCAACAGCGTAATAAGTCCTATCGCTCAGAAAAATATGGAGATTAGCCAAGAGGTAATGACAACCGCTTACGCTGCGTTTAACCGTGATAATCCGCAAGTTTTTTGGCTTACAGGTCTTGTTAATTTCGGTGATTTTTACGAGATTTTTCAAACGGGAAATACTACTTTTAAGTACACCCAAAAAGTAATGTTTATAATAAAATCAAGCGCAGAAAATTATGACTTGCGCGCGGATTTTTTTGCGACTGAAAATTCTATAAGAACGGCTATTTCAACTATGAACGATAAGGTTGCCGAGATTATAGGCGGACTTCCTAAGGGCGCAAGCGATTATGAAAAGGTTAAACATTTTAATGATTACTTGGTAAATAACAACTGCTACAGAAAAGGCGATATAAAACCGCAAAGTTATATAAGTTACTTTGCGATTTTAGGTAGGTCGGGCGATTCTATCGAAGCACCCGTATGCGAAGGTTATGCGCGCTCGTTTAAAGTGCTTTGCGATAACGCAGGCGTTGAATGTATCTTAGAAGACGGTGACGCAGGCGAACCGCACATGTGGAACGTTGTTAAAATTGACGGTGTTTGGTACAATACCGACGTTACGTGGAACGACCCTACAAGCAGTAAAACGGATAAAGTTTCTGGCAGTGAAAGAGACGATTATTTGCTCGTAGGCTCGGATACCAAGATTTTTGGATATACCTTTGCATCAAAACACGTTACTGAAAATACCGCATATCAAGGAATTATAGGTTTTACAAACGGTCCTAAAATTTCTGCGACGGCTTATGAAAGCGATATTATAAACAGTTGGAACGTTTCAAGCGTGACAGGAACTGATTCGGTAACCGCTATTTTATTCAAAACTGAAGATTATACCGATAGCGCGCCCGAGTACGAACTCGTATTTTCAGGAAAGGGAAAGATGAAAGATTTCTCTTTAGGCAGTATGCCGTGGAGCGGTTACGCCGATAACGTTGTAAGCGTAACGGTGAGAGAGGGTGTTGACTATATAGGAAATTACGCTTTTTACGGTTTGGACGGTTTAACTCAAATCGTAATTGACGGTTATAGCGTTGAGGGAGCGGATAATACTTTTATCGACGTAGGTGTTGATACCGTTATAAAAGTACACGACAGTTGCCCGATAGTGACTGATTTAGGTCAAAACGGTATGCAGGTTGAAAGTCTTTGCGAATATAGATGGTCGCAAAAAAGTGAGGCTACCTGCACTCAAGCCGAAGTCTTAAAAGGCGTTTGTGTTTGCGGTAGCGAGCAAGAAAAAGAGGGCGAGCCAAAGGTGGACCACACGTTTGACGGAGAGTACGAATATACCGACGACGGACACTGGAGAAGTTGTGATTGCGGAGAAAAAGGTAATTTGGAAAACCACATTTACGGCGTATGGATGGTAAATAAGCAACCTACCTACACCGAAAAGGGTGAAAGGACTAAAACTTGCGCTTGCGGACATGCCGTAACTGAAGAGATTGATATGCTCGTTGAGGAGAGTACGCCCGAAAGTGAAGAAAGTTCTTCGGGAGAATCTGTTGGCGACAGCAAAGAAAGTGAAAGCGAGAAAAAGGGGTTAGTAAAAATTTTCAACTGTAAATCGTCGGTTGGCGGAGTTGGTTGTTTAGGATTTTTATCCCTTGCTGTTGGAGCGTTTATAATTAGAAAAAGAAAAGATTAATGTTTAGCGCCTCGGCTTATTTAGCCGAGGCGCTCGTTTTATAATTAAGTGAAACTTATGTGATAAATAGGCTTTTTTTGCGCTACGGTTGAAAATTTTTATCGGGTTTGATACAATTAAGGTATATAAAGAGGGTGATTGTAAATGTCAAAAAAGAGGGAAAATTCAGCAAAAAGAAGTCTGTGGTTTAAATGTTTAAAGACTTTATTAAAGTTGTTTATTAAAAAGCCAAAGTACGTATTTTTAGGCGAGGAGTTTGCGGAAAAATCAATAATACTTAGCAATCACGTTGGCGCGACAGGTCCGCTTACCCACGAATTGTATTTCCCAAAGCCGTTTAGGTTTTGGGGTACGTATGAGATGAATATGGGCTTAGGAAAGGTCTATAAGTATTTGTCAAGGACTTATTTTCACGAAAAGAAACATTGGAAACTCTTTTGGGCGAAGGCGTTTAGTATTATTGCTTCCCCGTTTGCGTTCTTGTTTTATAGGGGATTAAAACTTATTCCCACCTACCGCGATTATAGATTAAAGACGACTTTCGATATAAGTAATCGGGTTTTAGACGAGGGCATTTCGCTTATAATATTCCCTGAAGATTCTCACGACGGATATCACACCGAGTTAAAGAAATTCTTTGCGGGATTTTTAGTTTTAGCGTATAATAGGCTGAAAAAAGGGGAAGATTTGCCCATTTATGTAACTTATCTTAATAAAGAAACACGTAAATGGATGATAGATAAACCGATAATGACGAGTGAACTTTTTAATTCGGGCAAAAACAAAGAAGAAATAGCCGAGCAATTACGCATAAGATGTAATGAACTTGGCAAAATGAAATAAAAAGTAGACAAAACGAAAAAAATGTGATAAAATAGCAAAGCGAGTTGGCTGTACGGTTGCGGGAGAGAAATCTCACGAGGAAAGTCCGAGCTCCACACGGCAGGATGCCGCCTAACGGACGGTGAAGGTGACTTTAAGGAAAGTGCAACAGAAAATTACCGCCGATTAATATCGGTAAGGATGAAAAGGCGAGGTAAGAGCTCACCGCTTCTGCGGAGACGTGGAAGGCTGTGTAAACCCCATCCGGAGCAAGATAGGGGCAGTTTATAAGATAGCCGGTCGAAACTGCCTGCAAAACGTCGCTTGAACTTGTCGGCAACGGCAAGTCTAGATAGATAACCGTATTAAATGACAGAACTCGGCTTATAGGCCAACTCGTAATTTGTAAAATTTGCCCTCTTAAAAAAGAGGGCTTTTTTTATGTTTAAAGCATATGAATTTGCGATTAAGCCTTTACAAATTTATTTATTTAATATATAATAATGTTATTAGTGTTTAAAAGGGAAAGTATGCCTTAATGAAAAATCTTATTTTAGCAAGCGCCTCGCCAAGACGAAAACAGTTGCTTAAAGAGGCAGGTTTTGATTTTACCGTAGAGGTAAGTGAAAAAGAGGGGGAATACGACGGAAGTTCTCCTGAAAAATTTGCAGTCCGTTGCGCTATCAACAAAGCCGAAGATATATTTTTAAATAAATCCGAAGATAAGGTCGTTCTTGCCGCTGATACGGTGGTTAGTCTAAACGGGAAAATTTTTGAAAAACCGAATAGCGACACTGAGGCAAGGCAAATGCTTTTAAGTTTGTCGGGGAAAACTCACGAGGTAATAACCGGATACGCAATACTCTCAAAAGGTATGCGTGAAACGGGAAGAGTAATTACCAAAGTTACCTTTAATACCCTTGATAATCAACTTATAGACGCATATATTGAAAGTAAATTGTGGCAAGGTAAGGCTGGAGCATACGGTATTCAAGACGGATTTAATCTTGTCAAAGAGTGTGACGGATATTACGACAATGTCGTAGGTCTTCCAATAGAATATTTAAGCGATACCTTAAAGGAGTTTTTAAAATGAGAAACAATTCAATAGCCATTGACGTTGGCAGTGTAAATACGAATATATACAAACTCGGCGAGGGAATAGTTCTTGCTGAGCCAAGCGCCGTTGCGCTTACCGTTTCTCCAAGAGGTAAAGTAAAAGCCGTCGGGACTGAGGCAAAACGTCTTTACGGAAAAACCGCAGGTACGAGTACGGTCGTTTTCCCAATCGCCGAAGGTCTTATCGCTGACGAAAAGGTTGCTACCAAGATGATGGAAACTTTTATAAACAAAATTACTTTAAGTAAACTCGGTTTTCGTCCTCAAGCGGTTGTTGCCGTGCCTTGCGGTGCGCTCGGTGAAGAAATAAAAAAATACGAAAAAGTCTTAAACGGAGCGGGAATTTACGGGATTACCTATATAGAATCTCCTATTCTCACTGCGCTTGGGCTTAATATTCCTATTTCGGAATCAACTCCGTGTTTTATTATTGACGTTGGTGGAGGAACGACGAATATTGCCGCCGTTTCTTTAGACGGCGTTATTGCGGGCGTAAACGTAAATATGGGCGGAAGAAATATTGACGCTATGATAATACGCCATTTAGAGGAGTATTTCGGTATAAAGATAGGTATGCTTACGGCTGAACGCATAAAGATAGAAGTCGGCAGTCTTTTTGAAGAAGATAATATGCGTATGGAAGTAAACGGAAGCGACCTCGCAACGGGAAAACCTCGTTCAGTTTCTATTGGCTCTGAAGACGTAATGATGCCAATACGTTCTTTCTTTGATAAAATATTTGAAATTACCGAGATGCTTATGGCGAAACTTCCTGCCGAGGTTTCAGCGGAAGTTAGAAGATCGGGAATATTCTTTGCCGGCGGAACGAGTAAAATCCCCGGACTTGAATATTACGCAAGGGAAGTTCTTGCAATTAGATCTACTTGTTTTGAAGATCCTGAAAATGCAACCGTAGTTGGTGGCGGAATAGTTGCAGGGGATAAGCAACTTTTGAAAAAATTACGCCTTCAACGTAAATAATCGACTTATAGACGGACTTTTATGAATAAAATTAATTACGATAATCTATTAAAGGAAACGGTAAAAGAGTTAAACGGGGAAAGAAAGAGAGTTTTACTGCACAGTTGTTGCGCGCCTTGTTCAACTGCGGTGCTTGAAAGATTAACTCCTTATTTTGACGTTACCGTCTTTTATTACAATCCCAATATAACGGAAAGCGAAGAGTATTACGTTAGACTTAACGAGCAAAAAAAGTTTTTAAAAACCGTGTACGGAGAAGCAGTACCTCTTATAGAGGGGAAATACAGTTCGAGGGAATTTTTCGTTATGACCGAGGGGTATGAAAAATGTCCCGAAGGCGGAGAGAGGTGTTCGCTTTGTTTTGAGGATAGGTTAAGGCAAACGGCAAAAGTTGCTAAAGAAAACGGATTTGACTATTTTTGTACGACGCTTACCGTCAGCCCTCATAAGAATTCGCAAGTTATCAATACTATCGGCGAGAAGATGGCTAAAGAGTACGGCTGTAGTTGGCTGTATGCCGACTTTAAAAAGGGAAACGGCTACAAGAGGTCGGTAGAACTTGCCAAAGAGTATGATTTATACCGCCAAAATTATTGCGGTTGTCTTTTTTCAAAGTATACTCATATCGTAACGGAGGATTAAATTGAGAATAATAGCGGGAAAACATAGAGGACGGGTGTTAAAAGAATTTAAAGGAAGAGAAATTCGTCCTACTGCCGATAGAGCAAAAGAGGCGATATTTAATATTTTACAGACCGAAATTTACGGGAGCACGTTTTTAGATGTTTACTGCGGAACGGGCAATATGGGTATAGAGGCAATTTCCCGCGGAGCGGAAAAGGTTGTTTTTGTCGACAGTTCAAAAGAGAGTGTTCAAATTGCGAAATTTAATCTTGAAATGATTAAAGAAAACGCCGAAATCGTATGTCAGGACGCACTTACGTATGCCGGTACTACGAGAGAAAAATTTGACGTTATTTTCCTTGATCCGCCTTACGGTATTGACGCTACTCCCGTCTTAGAAACGCTTGCGAAAAACGGCGTTTTAAATGACGGTGGCGTGATAATTTACGAACATAGCGAAGATTTTCAAGTAGGAGAAATTGAAGGGCTTGAGCATAAAAATACGAGGAAATACGGTATAGCCCACTTTGAGTTTTACGGAGTTAAACAATGAGAAAAGCGGTATTTGCAGGAACTTTTGACCCCGTTACGAGCGGTCATGAAGAAATAATTAAAAAATCGTCGGGGCTTTTCGACGAGGTAGTCGTTGCTCTTTGCGTAAACGTCACGAAAAAAGCCATGTTTTCCATTGAAAAAAGAATTGCTTTTTTAGAGGCGGTTTGCAAAAAATATAAAAACGTAAAAGTCGTTTATCACGACGGACTTTTAGTCGACCTTATGAAAAAAGAAAAAGCCGTCTATAACGTTAGAGGGCTTAGAAACGGCAAAGATTACGATTACGAAAACGAAATGAACTATATAAACGCGGATATGATGCCCGAACTTATAACGGTGTATTTGCCGTGCAGTGTAAAAAACTTAAGCGTAAGTTCAACTGCCGTTAGAGAACTTCTTTCTTTTAATAAGTCGGTTGATAAGTATATGCCTGCCGAAATATTACCTTTACTTAAAGATTAATAGGTTAGACGAATAAGGGAAAGAGTATAAGCGAAAGCAAAAAAGCAATTACTGCTTGAACTGTCTTTGATAGGCAAAAAACTTTAACGTTTACGTTAGCAGAAGACAAAAACGCAATCGACTGCGCCCAAACGGAAAGACCGCCTAATGAGATTAATGCGGACGTAAAAGCCACGCTATAAGTCGATAAATCACACAAAGCGAGCATTTTGCAACCAGTCGTACATTCTATAAATCCGTATAAAAAGGCTGATAAAAGGTCTTTAGGTATTAAGTTTTTAAATAGGGCGGTAATAGGAAGAAAAAAGTTTACGCTTTTAAAAGCGGTTATAAAAGTAGAAAAAACGCATATAAAACCGCCGACGATAAGCACGGATATAACCGAAGAATAAACGCAGTCGTATAAGACGTTTCCAACCGCGGTTTTATTAAGTAAAAAGTTTTTATTTGGGTTATCTTTTCCGTAAAAGCGAAAGAGAAGACCGCAAAAAACGGCGGAGAGAACGTGTGCAATAATAATGCAAAATCCGACGTTTTTATCGTGAAACATACCGTAGCCAACGCTTCCAACGATAAAAAGAGGTCCTGAAGTTGAACATAGACAACTAAGTCTTGTCGCCTCATCTTGTCCTACAAGTCCGTTTTTGCTTAAATCGGCTATGATTTTAGCGCCTACTGGGTAGCCTGATAAAACACTCATGCAAAAAACGTAAGCGCAATATCCTCCCGAGCGAAATAGTTTAGCGCACGGTTTTTTGAGTGTTTTGGCTAAAAAATCGGTTAAACCTAATTTGCTTAACAATGCGGTAATAAAGAAAAAAGGTAAAAGCGCAGGTAAAACGACTAATGCCCACAGTTTAATTCCGTCAAGCGCGCTATTTACGTATTTGTCGGGGTTTAAAACGGTTAATAACAAAAAGAAAGATAACAGTATAACGGTAACGGCTTTAAAAATCTTTTTCATAATAAAACTTATTCCGTAAGATACGGATATAGAATAGGAAAATATGTACGATTTATTTGATACCTTAAAAGAAAATAATCAAAAAAACGAACAGCAACCTCTTGCCGAGAGAATGAGACCTCAGTCACTTCGGGAATTTATGGGGCAAACTCATATTTGTGAAGAGAACAGTTTACTAAGGCGAGCAATTTCTCTTGACAAGGTAGGAAGTTGTATTTTTTGGGGACCGCCGGGGACGGGTAAGACCACGCTTGCAAACATAATAGCAAATTCAACGAGCGGTAACTTCGTTAAATTAAACGCAGTATCAAGCGGTGTTGCAGACGTAAAAAAAGCAGTGGAAAAAGCCCACGACGATTTAAAGATGTTCGGCAAAAAGACCTATCTTTTACTTGACGAATGTCATAGGTTTAGCAAAACCCAATCGGACAGTTTGCTTCCCGCAATCGAGCAGGGGACTATAATATTTATAGGCTCTACTACCGAGAATCCCTACGCGTCAATGACGCCTGCAATAGTATCGAGATGCAGGGTGTTTGAATTTAAAAGGTTAGACGAGGAAACTATAAAAAAGTGCCTCTATAAGGCGATTAACGACAAAAAGCGCGGTTATGGTCTTTTGGATTTAGAGGTTTTAGACGAGGCTGTAAGCCATATATCGGCAATGAGCGGTGGAGATTTAAGAACTGCTTATAACGCGTTAGAGTTGGCGGTGTTGACAACTCAAGGCGACGAAAACGGAAAGATAACGGTTACTTTAAAAGATGCGGAGCAGTCGATACAGAGAAAGGCGTTATCGTATGATGAAAATTCCTACTACGATATGCTTTCGGCGTTTTGCAAATCTTTGCGCGGTAGCGATAGCGACGCTGCGCTGTATTACGCACATAGATTAATAGAGGGCGGGTGCGATCCGTTGCTTTTATTAAGACGGCTTGTCGTTCACTCGGCGGAAGACGTAGGTATGGCAGACCCTAACGCTTTAGTCGTTGCGACGTCGGCGCTCACTGCCTTTTTAAATATAGGTTATCCGGAAGGGCTTATTCCAATGTCGCAAGCGATAATTTACGTTTGCGAAGCGCCCAAGTCAAATTCGGTAATAATAGCAATGAACGGAGCGCAAGAGGCTGCAAAAAGCACTAAAGACGATACCGTCCCTGCTCACCTTAGAAATTCTGTGTTTGCCGATAGCGACGCTAAGGCGAGAAGTAGACAGTATAAATATCCTCACGACTACGGCGGATACGTTGATCAGCAGTATTTACCCGACTCTTTAGTAGGAAGTGTTTTTTACGTTCCTAAAGATAACGGTTTTGAATTGGAAGTAAAGAAGATAAGAAAACAAAAAGGTAAAAAGTGAGCCTATAAGTCGATTATTTGTATATTTTTAAATATCGCAACGAAGATGGCGGGAAATTTTAATTTTTACTTTACTTTTTTATAAGTAAATGATATTATTATAATAGGTGAAAACCAATAAAACTAAGGGACAAAAAAATGGAAGAAATTGAAATTAGAGAAGAGGGCGGTAGTCAGTTTACGGTACGTGCTCTTATCAAAGAAATTAAAAACAGTTTTTTACTTATCGTAGCAATTACTCTTTTGTGTACTGCTATCGGTGGGGTATTCGGTAAGTTTTTCGTAAAGACGACTTACGTTTCAAAAGCCTCGCTTATGGTATCGTCTACAGATCAAGACGGTGGAAATATTACACAGTCTAAAGAACTTGCAACTACCATGAAAGCGTTTTTAGACTCTACCAATAAAATAATTTTTCAACAAGTAGAAACAGATTACAATTCAGAGCATCACGAAGGAAAAATCACCGCTAAAGAACTTGAAAGCAGTCTTGGAATTTCCGTAAATACGGTAATGATGGACTTAACGCTTACAACGACAAATAAAGACGCAAAGCAAATTTTACAAAAAGTCATTGAAAATATGATTGCTGCCGTAAACGAAAATAAAGACGGCGAATATACGTATGAAGAATTTGCGGGCAAGTTAAAAATAACCTCTCCTGCAAGTGACGCCGAAAGTGACGCAGGCTCTAAAGTCTTTAAATATATGGCAATTTTCTTTATCCTTGGCGCGTTTGGATCGCTTTTATTCGTACTTTTAAAAATTCTTTTAAACGATACGTATAGCGATAAAGATTTATTTGAAGCCGACCTTGGTATTGAGGTTCTTTCCATGATTGAAGCAGTTTCGCCTGCTAAAAACAAAAACAAGGAGGCAAACTGAAATGGCACAAAAGTCGATAAGCAGTTTTACGGGACTTATAAGGAAGAAAAAAGCCTCTTACGAGTACAAAATAATGATAACCAAAGGCGGAAGAACGACTTTGGACGAAAGTTACAACAGATTAAAAGACAACCTTTTATATCTTGGAATGAACGGTGTAAAAACAGTTCAGGTTGAAGCGTCTATACCCGGCGAAGGAAAGACGACTACCGTTTGCAACCTTGGTGTTTCTTTAAGTTTTAACGATAAAAAAGTCGTAATCGTTGACCTTGATTTTAGACGTCCTAAAGTAAGCGCGGTCTTTTCGGTTGACGAGGCAGTGGGTATTGGCGATTACGTTTCGGGTGCTGTAAGTAGCGAAGATATTATAAAAACTACCGAATACGGTGTTGACGTGATTACGAGAGGAAAAGAAATTCGTAATGCATCACTCGTGTTAGACTCTGAAAAAATGAGCAATCTTATTGCTGAGTTAAAAGAAAAGTATGATTTCGTTTTATTGGATTGTCCACCCGTTTTGTTGACCTCAGACTATATGCACATAGCAAGATTTGCGGACGGCATTTTACTGACCGTAGCGGCAAACTTTACAAAGAGAAGTGCGGTAAAAGATGCGGTTAGTCTTTTACAAAGGGTTAACGTTCCCATTCTTGGTACGGCAATGACGATGGTTTCGCCTGATGCTGTTCAGTACGGATACGAAAGCGACCTTTAAAATTTAATTTATATAGGTGTTATCATGACTGATATTCATACCCACGTATTGCCTTTGGTAGACGACGGAAGCGAGAACTTCGAAAACTCGTTTTTTATGATTGAAGAGGCGATAAAGCAAGGCGTGAAAAATTTAATATGCACACCGCATTACCGAAGAGGGGTATACGCTTGTTCGGCTGACGAAGTGCGGTCTGTATTCAATGATTTTAAAGCGCAAGTTAAGGAAAAAGGGTATGATATAAACCTCTATTTAGGTAGAGAGATAACGGTACATAAAGGCGTTGGGGAAAAATTTGAAAGCGGACAGTTTTTGCCTTTGGCGGACGGTAAATTCGTTTTACTTGAATTTCCTTACGATATAGAAACTGATATTGATGAGATTTGTTATAGGGTAAGGATGATAGGGTATTATCCCGTAATTGCCCATATAGAGAGGTATTCTTATTTCCGTTCGGTAGAAATGGTAGAACAACTTCGTAAAAACGGAGTCGTAGTTACAGTAAACGCAGCGTCGGTTGTAAAAAAGTCGTATCCTGAGGAAAATAAGTTTACGAAACAACTTCTTAAAAAACGCCTTGTTGATGTCGTTGCAAGCGACTACCATTTCAATAGAGTAAATTATTTTAAGCACGCCTATGATAAAGTAAAATCTAAGTACGGAAAAGACTATGCCGACTTGATTTTTGAATTAAATCCAAATCAAATAATAGGCATAAAATAAAAGATAAAGAGGGAGAAAACAATCTCCCTCTTTTAATTTGAGTATAAAAAGAGACGGGCTAACGCGTTATCCGTTAAGGAAAAAGGTTAGCCCGTTTCTTATGCGATTTTAATACCCGTTGGGTTTTTTACACCTTTGCAAGTTCGTTTTTGAAAGCCTCTAAAACGGCGTCAATAACGGTTTGTCTTGTTTCGGTGTTGATGGGATGAGCAATATCTTTATACTCACCGTCATTTGTCTTTCTGGATGGCATTGCTACGAAATAGCCTTCATTACCTTCGATAACTTTGATATCGTGAATTACAAAACAGTCGTCAATAGTTATGGATGCTACGGCTTTAAGTTTAATGTCTTCCTTTTGTACTATACGTACTCTTACGTCCGAAATTTTCATGATATATCTCCCTAATCATTTATTTCCTATTTATATAATACACTATTTTTTTTATGTTTTCAACAATTTTTTAAAATTTTTTGGCAAAATTTCAAGTTTTTTAATAAAATTGTAAACAATTTCTCCTATTATGCATAATATTTTATATGATAAAGAATAAAAAAGAGATGTTGGTACACTTTATAGGCGTTGGCGGAGTGAGTATGAGCGCACTTGCCAAATACTGTCTTTCGTCTGGATTTTCAGTAAGCGGTAGCGATAGAACTTCAAATGAAAGACTGTTAGAACTTGAAAAATTAGGAGCAAAAATTTTCGTCGGGCATAGCGAAAATAATTTAGACGGAGTTCACGTCGTAGTGTTTAGTGATGCAATTGACGAAAATAATCCCGAACTTAAAAAAGCAAAAGAGTTGGGTTATTACGTGCTTTCACGCGCAGAACTTTTAAATATGATAGCCGAAAATTTTGGAACGGTTATTGGCGTTGCCGGATGTCACGGAAAAACTACGGTCACATCAATGCTTGCGCATATATTCATAAAAGCAAACGTGCCGTTTACCGCTCACGTCGGCGGTGAAGACAGCGTGTACGGAAACTTTATAAACCGCGGACACGAAGTGTTTTTAAGCGAGGTATGCGAGTTTAAAAAGAACTTAAACCGTTTTACTGCCGATATTGCGGTTTGCCTTAACACGGGTAAAGACCACATGGATTGTTATGAAAGCGAAGAGGAATTAAAAAATACTTATCTTGACTTTATAAAACGGGGCTATAAGTCGATTATCGGCGTAAACGACGACGTATTAAACGAATATAAAGGCGCTAATAAAATTGGCTTTTCTATCTATAACGAATCGAAATTCACGGCAAAAAATTTAAAAGAAGAAAGGGGAGTGTATTCCTTCGATTTGTTCATAAAAGGAAAAAAGATTACAAAAATAAAACTCAACGTATATGGAGAACACAACGTAAAAAACGCCTTAGCGTCTATAGCGTGCGCATACGAAGTGGGAATTCCTATTCGTAAGATTAAAGCAGGATTGAAGAGTTTTAAAGGAGTAAAAAGAAGGTATGAGCAAATAGGCAACATAAACGGGTGTGACGTTATTGCAGATTACGCTCATCATCCAACTGAGATTAGCGCTTGCTTGAAGTTGGCAGAAGAGAGGTGCAAGGGGCAACTTTTCGTTGTATTTCAACCGCATACTTATTCCCGTACTGTGTTTTTAAAAGAAGAATTTATCGAGGTTTTGAATAAAGTCAATAACTTGTCGCTTTTTAAAACCTATTCGGCAAGGGAAAATTATATGGCAGGCGGTGGAGCGAAAGATTTAAGCGACTTGCTTACAAGCAGTGCGTATTTTGAAGACGAAAAAGAATTAGTTGAAACCTTGAAAAAGAAAGTGAGAAAAAACGACCTTGTTTTAATTCTCGGCGCAGGGGATTTATACGACAAGATAAAAGCAATGTTGAGCCGATAATCGACTTATTGATAGGTTTTTGCAATATAAAAGCCCAAGTCTATTAAACTTGGGCTTAAATTTTAACCTAACATATTGATATATAAATTTGAAAAAGATTCTTTCTTTTTAAAGGCGTTTGACATTTCCTCTACGTTTGAAATAATATTGTCCATTTTGGTGATGGGAAGAGCGTAATTAGAAAGGTCAATCGCTTTATTTGCCAAAAGGTTTATTGCCGTAAGATAGTTGCCGTATCCGTTAGTTACGCAAACGGTCGAAAGTTGTTTAGACATAGCAACGTTTACGGGTGTTTTTAAGTTGGGGTAAGTAAAGCCTGCGTAAGCAACGGTTGAAGAAGGAGCGGCAAGTTTATACGCAAGTTCGCTATTAAGTCCAGACCTTGTCACAAATACAACTTTACTAGCCATTCTTCCGCCGGTTAAAGTGCAAACTTCTTTTTCGGCTTTTGCGTTTGCGTTTACCGTATAGTATATGCCCGATTTTTTGGCAAGACGGAGTTTACTTTCATCCTCGTCAAGTAAAATGGGCACTGCTTGATAATAAATAAGCAGTTGCGAAAGAATAGAGCCGAAAACGTTTGCCCCCATAACGGCAACGTGTTGACCTTTTTCAACTTTTAGTTTGTCAATTACTGAAAGCGCGAGCGCAATATATTCAATGTAAATCGCATCTTCGTCCTTTACGCTTGCAGGTAAAGAATATACGTCTGAAGTATTTAAAACTGCAAAATCTTTTAAAAACCCGTTTACGTTTTTACCCGCTATCCTAAAATCGTAGCAATCCTCAGGGTTATCGTTAGTACAGTGATAACATTTACCGCATTGTTTAACGGGGGATAAAAATACCCTCGTTCCTTTTTCTAAAAAGCCCGAGTCTTGACCAAGTTCGGAAACTTGACCGACAGCCATCCTTCCAAGAATTATCGGGCGTTTTATGGTTTTGTCTTCACCGCACGCAATAGCAATATCGTCCTCGGTAATAAGGGCGCGCGTAATTCTTACTTTTACACTGTCAATTCCTTCCAAGGCTTCGCGATTATCAGTTTTTTCAATTTTTCCAAAATCGGAAAGTCTCCAAGCAATCATAAAACACCTAACTTTTCGTTTATAGATAAAGTATATTATATTTGAAGTTTTTTTGCAACTAAAAAAAGCATTTATTTATTTTTGAAATTTAAATGAAATTACAAATACTGACCGTTTTAGCGGAATAATTGCAAAATGTAAATAAATTTTTAAATTTAAGTTTAAATGATTGACATACGGAAGAAAATAATATATAATATGTTAGCATTAAAATCTTGTGAGGTGAAAAAATGAAAGCGGAATTACATCCCAACTATAAAATTGTCACCGTTCAGTGCGCTTGCGGAGAAACTTTCCAGACCGGCACGACTAAAAATGTTGATACCATTAAGGTAGATATTTGCAGTAAATGTCATCCGTTCTTTACCGGCAAGCAGAAACTTGTCGATACCGGCGGACGTGTTGATAAATTCAAGAAAAGATACAGTCTTTAATATTAGACAGCAAAAAGTTGAGAATTTCTCAACTTTCTTGGTATCTAAAACTTTTGTCGGCGAGTTTTATGCCGCAAAGTTCGGTTATTCGCCCTAAGTTTTTGTGTACTTAGGGCTCTTTTTTTAAAGGCTTATATACTTCGTTTACCTTCGTTTGCTGTTTCGCCCTCAAAACTTTGGTGACCAACAAGGTCTACCAAATCTTTTCGGGCTCACGAGCCTTGGTAAACTCGCATCTAAGCCTTTAAAACATACTCGAACAAGGTGGTATAAGGGTGGAGAGTCACGGCGTCGCAACACGATTTTTTGTCAACCGTTTGGCTTTAGACAAACGGTAAGACTTTGCAATCGGTTGCTCCTTTTCAAACAAAATCTTTTACTGTGCAAAATCTTTTGTTTGAGGTTTTTATGCTGGCTATGAACTGTGGCGGTAGCAATAAGGGTGGAGCGTCACGGCGTCGCAAATCGGCTTTTTGTTAGCGAATTACTGAAAGTAATCCGCAAGACCTTTCAGCCGTTTGCTCCTTTTCAAACAAAATTTTTTGCTGTGCAAAATCTTTTGTTTGAGGTTTTTATGCTGGCTATGAACTATGGCGGTAGCAATAAGGGTGGAGCATCACGCTCCTTGTTTCTAAGTGTTTTGAATTTAAACAATCTTAAATAAGCTAATATTATATAAATAGTAACCTTTATCATTTACAATAAATCATTTTAAAATTATGAGCAAAAAAGAAAACTGTAAAACTAAAAACGGTGCATGTAAAACCTCTATCGGCGGTCAAGCCGTATTAGAGGGTGTTATGATGCGCGGAAAATCGGGTATAGCAACCGCCGTTAGAGATAGCGACGGAATAATTCGTTTAGAGGCGGATAGGTTAAAGCCTCAAAGCGAAGTCAAAAAAATTGCAAAGTGGCCCGTAATTAGAGGAATGGTAAATTTCTTCTCGTCGATGGTGACGGGGGTTAAAATATTAATGCGCTCGGCGGAAGTATACGGCGAAGACGAAACGGCAACCGAGCCGAGTAAATTTGAAAAATGGCTTGCAAAAACCTTTAAGGTTGATATTATGAGTGTAGTTATTACTCTCGGCGTTGTATTAGGGCTTGCCTTTTCAATAGGTTTATTTTTTGTTATTCCTCACTTTTTAGGTAGGCTTTTTTCTACCTACGTAACGGATAAACTTATTTGGGTAAATCTTTTCGAGGGATTAGTGCGTATACTTATATTCGTAGGCTACGTTCTTTTAACCTCACTTATGAAAGATATAAAACGTACGTATATGTATCACGGAGCGGAGCATAAAACCATTACCGCATACGAGAAAGGTTTAGAATTAACCGTAGAAAACGTAAGAACGTGCAGGCGCGTTCACGACAGATGCGGAACGACGTTTATGTTTTTCGTAATGTTCGTAAGTATTTTAGTTTTCTCCGTTTTTGGTGCGATATTCCCAATGCTCACTAACGGATTTTTAAAACTTTTATCAAAACTTGCTCTTTTACCCTTAGTTGCAGGGCTTTCTTATGAACTTTTAAAATTGCTTGCAAAAACGGACAGTCCGCTCGTATATCCGTTAAAAGTCCCCGGACTTTTAATTCAAAGAATTACGACGAGCGAACCCGACGATCAAATGATAGAGGTAGCCATAACGGCTTTTAATAAGGTTTTAAAGATGGATGCCGACGAAAACGAACCGTGCTGTAAATTCGTCGTGCCCGAAAAGGTAAATGAATACACTGAAAAGTTAAAGAACACCTTTAAAGAGGGCGGAATTGACGACGGTGCGGACGCTGAGTGGCTTATTTGCGAGGTAACGGGTTTAAAACGCAGTGATTTAAGCGGAGAAAAGTTCGTTACGGCAAAGCAAATAGATAAAATTGAAGAACTTGCAAAACAAAGATTGAAAGGTAGACCTCTTTGGTACGTTTTAGGTAGCGCAAATTTCTACGGATACGATTTGAAAGTTGACGAAAGGGCGTTAATTCCAAGACCTGAAACCGAGGAACTTGTAGAAATTGCTTTAAAAACGGTCAATGAAAATTCAACTGTACTGGACCTTTGTACGGGAAGCGGAGCAATCGCACTCGTAATAAAAGCCAAGACGGGCGCAACCGTCACGGCAAGCGATATTTCAAGTGAGGCGCTCTCTTTAGCAAGTGAAAATTTCAAAAAATACGACCTTGACGTAAATATCGTTGAGAGCGATATGTTTGAAAATATAGAAGGAAAATTTAACCTTATTATTTCAAATCCGCCTTATATAAAGATAGAAGATATCCCAACTCTCCAAACTGAAGTTAAAGATTACGAGCCTGCGTTGGCTCTTCTCGGCGGAGAGGACGGATTAGATTTTTATAGGATTATAGCAAGCCGAGCAAAGGACTTTTTAGAAGTCGGCGGAACTCTTCTTTTAGAGGTTGGTATAGACCAAGCAGAAAGTGTAAAAACCCTTCTCGGAGTTGATTATCGCACAGAAATAATAAAAGACCTAAGCGGAATAGAACGCATAGTAAAGGCGGAACTTATATGATTTCAAAACTACAAGGAATACTCGAAAGATTTGAAAAACTGTCCACTCTCGTTGCAGACCCCGAAGTAATAAAGGATATGGAAAGTTGGCAAAAGTACGTAAAAGAGAGAGCGGAAATTGAAGAGACGGCAAACAAGTATCTTGAGTACAAAAAAATTGAAGAAGACGGACTTTCGGCTGAAGAACTTTTAAAGAGTGAAACCGACCCCGAAATGAAAGCAATGCTTGAAGAGGAATATTATTCTTGCAAGAAAAGACTCCAAGATCTTACCGACGAACTCAAGATTTTACTTCTTCCCAAAGATCCCGACGATAACAAGAACGTTATTATTGAAATTAGAGGGGGCGCAGGTGGTGAAGAAGCCGCCTTATTTGCGTACGAACTTTACCGTATGTACGTAAAATACGCTGAGAGCAACCGTTGGAAGACTGAAGAGATTGACAGTAACGAAACCGAACTCGGCGGAATTAAAGAAGTAGTATTTTCAATAAGCGGAAAGGGCGCGTACAGTAAACTTAAATACGAGAGCGGTGTTCATAGAGTTCAGCGTGTACCCGATACCGAATCTCAAGGCAGAATTCATACTTCAACCGTAACGGTTGCCGTTCTTCCGGAGGCTGAAGACGTAGAAATTCATATTGACGAAAAGGATTTAAAGGTGGATACCTACCGTTCGTCGGGTGCGGGCGGTCAACACGTCAATAAAACCGAGTCTTGTATAAGAATGACGCATATTCCAACGGGAATTGTCGTTACTTGCCAAGACGAGCGTTCGCAAATAAAAAACCGTGAAAAGGCTATGAAAGTTATGAAGAGCCGTCTTTACGATTATTACAACACGCAGTATCAAAGCGAATACGCCGCAAATAGAAAGAGCCAAGTAGGAACGGGCGATAGGTCGGAAAGAATAAGAACCTACAACTTCCCGCAAGGCAGAATAACGGACCATAGAATAGGTTATACGATATATTCTCTTGAAGAATTTTTGATGGGGGATATAGGAGGAATGATAGAAGCCCTTGCAATAGCAGACAGAGAGGCAAAACTTTCTTCGCAGGAGGACTAATATGAGAATATCAAAAAAAGTCGGCGCAATAAAGCCGTCCGTAACGCTTGAAATTTCAGCAAAGGCAAACGCCTTGAAAAAAGAGGGTAAAGACGTCGTTGCTTTTACTGCCGGCGAGCCTGATTTCAATACGCCCGAATATATAATAGCCGAGGCGGCAAAGGCCCTTCGCGACGGAAAGACGAAGTATACTCCAACGGCAGGAATACCCGAACTTAAAAAGGCGATTGTTGAAAAGATGAAGAGGGATAACGGTATAGACTGTACTCCCGAAAACGTAGTCGTGTCTACGGGCGCAAAAAGTTCGCTCTACCACGTTATGTGCGCTCTTATAGAAGATGGCGACGAGGTAATCGTTCCAACCCCCGGTTGGATAACTTACGCCGAACAAATCGCGCTTGCAGGCGGTGTTTACGTTCCCGTCAAAACATCCCAAAAGTCGGGCTATAAGTTGACTATTGAGGCTTTTGAGAATGCAATAACTCCCAAAACGAGAGCGATAATTATTAATTCGCCGTGTAATCCAACGGGTGCGGTTTATACAAAGGAAGAACTTACCGATATTGCAAAAATCGCTGAAAAGAACAATCTTGCAATTATTTCGGACGAGATATACGAAGAACTTATATTCGACGGCGAAAAGCATTATTCGATAGCGACTTTAACTCCTTACGCCAGCCAAAATACCGTAATTATAAACGGCGTATCTAAAAGTTACGCTATGACGGGCTGGAGAATAGGATATCTCGTTGCGCCTAAAGAGGTTGCAAAAGCCGTTTCGGCAATGCAAGGACATACCACGAGTAACGCTTGTACGGTGTCGCAATACGCGTCCGTTAGGGCAATTTCGGAAAAATCCGATTTTGCGAAAGACATGGCGAGAAAGTTTAGCGTAAGACGGAACCTTTTAATTAATGAACTTCAAAAAGTCGAAGGTATAAAATTTTTACCGCCCAAAGGCGCTTTTTACGTATTTATTGACGTTTCGGCGTTTTACGGTATGAGTTATAACGGAAAGAAAATTACGGGTAGCGTAAGTTTTGCCGACGCGCTTTTAGAAGAATTGGTTGCCGTAATACCCGGTCTTGCTTTTGGCGACGATAACTGTATAAGGCTTTCCTATACCGTATCTTCAGCGGATATAAAGAAAGGAATAGATAGAATTTCGGCATTTTTGAAAAAACTTAAGGCTAATTAAAGAGTGAAAAGCGGAAAATTTTGCGTGAACTTAAAATTTTTGAAAAAATTTAGAAAAAACTACAAAAAATTTCCCGAAAACTATTGAAATTTTATTTTGATTGGTTTACAATATAGAAAAGAGAAACGGAGGACACGTTCTATGATTAAAGTAGTTTACGGCCCTAAGGGCTTTGGCAAAACAAAAATTATTAAAGACGATATCAACGCTGCTGCAAAGAGTGCAAAAGGTAACGTTGTTTTTATAACTGATAAAAAGATTTATACAGTAGATATAGACCTTAACGTTAAATGCGTTTACGCAGAAGAATACGACGTAGCGTCCGTAGTTGGATTTACCGGATTCGTTCAAGGACTTCTTGCTGGCAACAACGATATCGAATACGTATTTATCGACGGATTAAAGAGAATTACGGGTGAAGAAAATCTCAGCGCTTATGAAGAATTCTTTAGCAATATCGCTAAGATTGCAAACGCTAACGGTATTACCGTTGAACTTACCGTAAGTGCGGCAAAAGACGAACTTCCAAAATTCGTACTTGACTATATCGGTTAATACTTAAAATTTAATAAAGTAATCGGCGGAAGGTAGATAATACCTTCCGCTTTTTTTGTACTTTTATTACCGTTGAAGGGCAAAAAACTAAAACGGAGCATTTTTTTATTAAAAAATCAATGAAAGAATTGTGTAAAATGCTTAACTGCCCTAAAGTTTATTGACAAATTGAAAAAAATAGAGTATAGTTAAAAGAGTGGTGTTTTATGCCCCGCTTTATTTTAGCGTTTAATTTAAAAGGGAGTAATTATGTTCGGTTACGTAAAACCCGAAATGCCGTATCTCTATTTAAAAGACGATACGCTCTATAAAGCCCTTTATTGCGGGGTGTGTAAAAGTATAGGGAGAAACTGCTCACAAAGGGCAAGGCTTTCTTTAACCTACGATATTGCCTTTTTTTCTGCGCTCGTGCATAATATTGCAGGCGAGGACGTAAAAATCGTTCGGCAAAGATGTGTAACGCATTGGATAAAAAAGCGTCCTATGGTTGGAAAAGGGGACGCGTTGACCGATCTTTCGGCGGCGATAAACGTTGAACTTGCGTATTATAAAATACGTGACGATATCTTAGACGGTAACGGCGGTAAGATAAAACTTGCGTTTTTTAAGAAATCGCACAAAAAAGTATTAAAATCCCGTCCCGAAATATCTGCAATCATTGAAAAAAACTACGGCGATTTATTTAAGTTGGAAAGAGAAAAGTGCAGTAGTATAGATATGATTTGCGATCCTTTTGCTAAGATGATGGAAGAACTTGGCGTGTACGTTTTAAAAGAAAAAGCGACTGACGAAGTTAAAAAACTGTTTTATTATCTTGGAAAATGGATATATCTTATAGATGCGCTTGACGACTACGAAAAAGACGTAAAAGAGGGGAATTATAATCCGTTATATTACGCCTACGGGGAAAAACCTACCGTAAAGGAATTTTACGAAGGGCACGGTAAAGAAATTTCTTTTGCTTTTTCCGAAATTTTTGCAAGTTTAAAAGTTGCGCTAAGCGGATGTAAATTTTACTTTAACCACGATTTAATAGACAATATAATATTAAGGGGAATACCAAGCGTAACCCTTAAAATTTTAAAAAAGGAAATAAAAGATAATGGATAATTACAAGTTGTTTGGGCTTGACGAAAATTGCACAGACGAACAGTTAGATTCTGCTTATAAAGAATTAAAAGCAAAGTATGCTGAAGATAGGTTTTTAGAAGGTGAGGCAGGCAACGAGGCGGCAAGAAAACTTACCGAACTTGAAAACGCCTACCGTGACCTCGTTTCTTTAAGAAGGGAAAGAACGGAATTTTTTACAGAGGGAAATAACGCGTATCAAGAAATAGAGAAACTTATAAAAGAGGGAAAACTTCAAGACGCTCAGTACGAACTTGATAAGTTCAACGAGAGAAATGCGGAGTGGCACTATCTTCAAGCAGTCGTATTCTTCAAAAAGAATTGGAATAACGAGAGCAAAAAACAGCTTGAAATAGCAATTCAAATGGACCCAGACAATCAAAAGTATAAAAATTCTTATGCCAAATTAAACGAAAGGATAAAAACGGAGTCCAATAAGTCTTTTACAAGTTACACTTCAGGCGACGGGAACAAATACGAGCAGTATGAAGAGCCAAGACAAATGGGCGGTGACGGTTGTTGCCAATGGTGTTGCGAAATGGCAATTTGTAATATGATGCTCAACTGTTGTTGTAATTCTTGCGGTTAAAATGAAAAGGTCAAAGATTATAGCGTTATCGGCAATTTCGTCGGCGTTTTCAATATTGTTTTTGACAGCGGGTGTGTTTTTGTCGGTTTTAGACTATTCGGCAATATTTATGGCAAGTCTTTGTACTATGTTACCGCTTGCAAAAAAAAGTTGGAAAGGCGGAGTTTTTACTTATTTTGGTACGCTTTTGCTTGCACTCATATTTTTCGTTGGGGTAAGACCTGAAATCGTATTAACTTACGGTATATTTTTCGGGCTTCATCCCACGGTAAACTTTATTTTGAGAGAGAAAAATTTTAATAAAATTATAGGCGTAATTATAAAAACCGTATGGTTTGTAGCCTCACTGCTTTTAGTGTATTGGCTTTTTAGCGGTTTTTTATTTGAAGAAAGTCTATTAAATAATGAAATATTTAAAAAATACGCTTATATAATTATTTCCGCTGTAGGCGCGGTACTTTTTATTGCCTACGATTTCCTGATGATGCGTTTTCAGGCTATGATGGATAAAACGATAGAAAAACTTAAACTTTAAGGTGGATGAAATGTTAAAAAACCAAGAATTCGTTGGGGTGGTAAGCCGACTCGGTTCTAACGGAGAGGGAATTATAAAAGAGGGTAATTATACAGTATTTATTCCGTACGCTCTCCCCAATGAAAAGATAAAATATAAGGTGCTAAAAGCAAAAAACAACGTGGTATTTGCTAAGGCTATCGAAATTTATACTCCTGCGGAGGAGAGAGTTAGACCTCAGTGCCCCGTATATGAGAAATGCGGTGGGTGTCAACTCCAACATTTAAAATATAAATTGCAGTTAAAACTTAAAACGAAGACGGTAAAAGACTGTTTTTCAAAAATTGCATTTATAGATACGAAAGTTCCTTTAACCGAAAGAAGTGAACTTGAATACGGATATAGAAACAAACTTCAACTCCCTGTAAGGGCGGAAAATTTTGGTTGTGAAATTGGTTTTTTTGCGTCGGGCAGTCATAGAATAGTACCTATAAACGGTTGTCCTATTCACCCTGAATGGTGTACGAGAGTTATTAAAGCAATAAAGAAATACGTCAAAATGAACAATATTTCAGTTTACAGCGACAGGGCTGGCGACGGGCTTTTAAAACACGTCGTAGTAAGGGCTGTTGACGGGAAATTACTCATCACTTTCGTTATAAACGGAGACGTGTTACCTTGCGTTAATGAACTTATAGCCACACTTAAGGAGTATTTCAACGATTTTAGTTTGTTTGTAAATATAAATAAACTCGGCAATAACGTTATCCTTGGCGAGAGGTTTATTTGTCTGTTTGGAAAGGATAAAGTTATAACGAACGACTGCGGAATAAAGTACGAAATCGGCCCCGCGTCTTTTATGCAAGTGAACGACAACGTAAAAAGAAGAATTTACCAAGAGGCGGTAAAGAGCGCGGAAGTTGATAGCGAAACGGTAGTAATAGACGCATACAGCGGAGCGGGAATGTTAACCGCAATCTTTGCGCAAAGGGCTAAAAAAGCAATAGGCATTGAGATTATAAAAGAAGCGGTAGAGTGCGCTGATTCGTTAAAGAATATTAACAGTCTTGGCGACAAAATGGAAAATATTTGTGCGCCTTGCGAGGACGTTTTACCCGAAATAATGAAGAGGGAGAGAGCGGAAAATGCAAAATGCGTATTAGTTGTAGATCCCCCAAGACAAGGCGTAGACGAAAAACTTATTAACGCTATAAAAGAAACAAAGCCTGATAAGGTAATTTACATATCCTGTTCACCGCAGACTTTAGCGAGGGACGTTGGTTTATTAACTGACACGTTGACAAGAAAAGATGGTGAACTTGTTAAAAACGAAGAGCCAAATCCTATATACGAGATTGACTTAGTTAAGCCATACGACATGTTCCCTCAAACCAAACACGTGGAAACGCTGGTTTGCCTTACAAAAAAATCATAACCAAAAAACGATAATAACCGTCCGAATGGGCGGTTATTTTTTGCATAGCAAAAAAGAAGCCGTTATTTCCATGTAAAATCCGTAAAAAACAAGCTTTGACCTTTGACAAATCACAAAATCAATGATAAAATCAATAATAGAACAAAAGGAGCGAAAAGAATATGTTGCGCTATGATATTGAAAGCAGATGGAAGCTTGAAGACAAAGTTTTGAAGTATTACGGCTTGAGAAATCAGCCTAATATGTTTAAAAATACTGTTAAGCTTACTAAAAAGCAAAAAATGCTTGTTGAAAAATTGCCATGCGATTTGACAGATGCCGAAATTAGCATCTTGAAAAACCTCATAGGCGCGCAGATTGTAAAAATCGAAAACAAAAGAGTAATTCCTTCAAGCTTGGACGACGCGCAGTTTTGCTCAACTTGTATAGCAAATGATTTTATGATTGCGGGCATAGAATTTGACGAAGAGGGCAAGTGCCCGATCTGTCAATCCGCAGAAAAGACAAAAAATCTAAAAAGCATCGTTCCGATTATGAATACTTTCCCTATCTCAAAGAAATCGCGTTTTGACGTTGCCGTGTTTTATACGGGCGGAAAGGACTCTACCTACTTGCTTTACTATTTGTCTAAGGTTTTAAAGCTACGAGTATTAGCGCTTACTTGGGAAATTCCATATATGTCAGATTGCGCGAAAAAGAGCATTGAAAATGCGAAGGTGTTGCTTAATTCGGTAGAATTTATCAGTCGAAGGGTTTCTAATGACGACTTAAAAAGGATGTATAAAAAGCTATATTCTTTAAGTGAAAACACCTGCGCATGCCCGTCTTTAGCCTACGTTTTGTTCTATCCCGAGCTTGTTGCAAACAAAGTACCGTATTTCGTTGCGGGAAATGAGCCTGCGCAGTTACTTGGCTTATATTTCAATCATATGGCGCCTCAAATTGCTTATAATTTTCCGCAAAAAAAAGCGTTAAACTTTTTCTTTAACGTAGGTAGAATATTAACCCTTCATCCACCGCTCAAAAAGGGACAATTTCATACTCTTGCCACAATGAAACAACTTGCGTACGGCGACAACAAGCTTAAGAATTTGGCGGGATATTCCAACAAGCTTGTCTATAACGTTTGCGAAGCTATCAAAGAAGTACCGAATATTTTGAAGCCATTAAAAAGAGCGATTAGGTCGTCCTCTTGGTCTGGGAATATCCCTGCGTTTGTGCAAGTGGATTTTGATGAAATATGCGGTGGCGTTTATGAGTGGAGAAAAATAAAGGATACTATTAGCCGTGAGTGCGGTTGGGTTGCTCCCGAAGAAACCGACAAAGGATTGCATACAAGCTGTAAAATAGAAAAATGCAAAGAATATTCGCAATTTTCAAGATTTTATCATATGAGAAGCGCAATGATTCCGTTTAGCGCGCTTGAAATCGCGATTGCAAGTCGAAGCAATAATCTATCACGAGAGGAAGCTTTGTCAGAGCTAAAATCCTCGCTTGGCTTTTCACTTGAAGAAATACCCGAATGCGCGATTATGCGAGAGTACATAGAGAAATGAACGCGGTAGTTTTTTATTCAAATACAGGGCAGAGTAAAGCGGTTGCGACGTACTTTGCAGATCGGTTGGGATATCCGCTTGAGGATATGGAAACGGGCGTAGCGGAAGGTTATCAAAATCTTGTTCTCGTCTTTCCCGTACATTGTCAAAATATCCCAGACACAGTAAAGACGTTTTTTAAAAAGGTATCTGTTGACAATTTAACGGTTATTGCCACTTACGGAAAAATGGGCTGTGGGAACGCACTATACGAAATTCAAAATAAATATCAAAAAAACATAGTTGCGGGGGCGTATATTCCCACAAAGCATTCCTATATAAATAATGATAGCGCATTTTGCGATTTTGAAAAATTAGAGCCTATTATAGAGAAAATTAAAGAGCCTTCGTATATACGGCTTCCAAAGCTACATAAAAATCCTTTTGCTAATCTTTTCCCAAAGCTGAGAAGCAGGCTTACGCTTACGATACGAAAAAGCGAGGATTGCGACGGTTGTAACCTTTGCGCCGAGCGGTGTTCATTTGGAGCGATAAAATCGGGTAAGATAAACCGAAATTGTATTAGATGCTTAAAGTGTGTTGAATGCTGTCCACGTCAAGCCTTGAAGGTTAAAAAGAGCTTGCCGTTAAAGATATATTTGAGCAAGAAAAAAATAAATAAAGTTCTCATTTACGTTTAAACAAAGCTTCTAAAAACAGCTAAAAGCAAGCGTAATAAAAGCCCCCAAATGCGAAGTGAACCCCAAAAGTTTGTCTAAACTTTGGGGTTCACTTCGCATTTGGGGGCTTTTTGTTTCTTTCGCCGTTAAATTTAAGCGTAAAATATAGATTACAATATAACTCCGGTTTTATAAAAGGCAATTTCTCTTACGTTCTCGCTCTTGCATTTGTATTCGCCGTTTACTGTTTTTATAAGTAAATTCCACAGTCCGTCCTCGTAGAACTTTTCAGTTTTATCTAGACCTAAATCGTACCAACCTACTTGATAACCGCCTATAGGGTAAAAGATTAAGTCTTTTACGTAACTGGTTTTAGAGTTAAGAAAGTGGACTGCAACTTGTTTGCATTGCCAACGTTTATATTTCGTTCTAACCGCAACGGTAACTTTAACGAGTTGTTTTTTCCAACAAGCGAGATAAGCGTAAAACCGTCTTTGGGCGGTTTGGTCTTTGTTTGTTATTAAGTCAACTTTCTTGATTTTAGCAAGCATATATTTCGGTATTTGTTTTATATCTTTTATTAAAATTTTCATAATAATCAACCTATAGCCCCACTTTTAGTGTTTTTTATCGGTAAACGCATTGTTTTCGTTTGATTTAACATACTGTAATAAAAGATTATTATATAATAATGTTTTTTTAAAAAGGGCTTGACGGGTTTGGTTTGTTGTGTTACAATTATAATTGCGAGGCGTAGGCCTTATTGCGCGCAAAGTGATTTTGAGTGTAATAAAATCTTAAAATTTAAAAGGAGAATTTTATGAAGAAACTTTTACTTGCATTGGTTTTAGTTTTGTGTTCATGTTTTTCGTTGGCTGCTTGTTCTTTTGGATCGGGTGCAAACGAAGACGAAACTTATACTATTACCTTTAGACAAAACGGATATGAAGATGTTGTTAAGACTGTTAAGAGTGGGGAAGATCTTTTAGAAAATGATATTCCTAACACTCAAGAAAAGGTCGGTTACACCGTTACTTGGGAAGACGTTGATTTAACGAACGTTAAGTCCAATTTGGTTGTAAACGCAGTTGAAAATCCTAACACGTATACGATAACTTACGATGCGAACGAAGGTACTGTAACTCCTGAAACACAAGAAGTTACTTACGACAGTGACGTAACTCTTGCAACCCCTGAACGTGCTGAATACGATTTCACGGGTTGGTATTACGAAGAAAAAGCAGTAAACAACGGAAAATGGACTATTGCCGATAACGTAACCCTTGTAGCAGGTTGGGTAAAGCAAGTGGTAAATACTTACACCGTAACGTTTATCCAAAACGGACAGGAAAAAGTTGAATATACTGGCATTGTGGAAAATACTTCGTTTACAAATATTCCTGACCCGATAGCAAAAGTTGGTTATGCCGTAACTTGGAAAGAGGAAGACTTAGCGAAACTTGAAAATATTACCGCAAACGTAGTTGTAAATGCGGTAGAAACTCCTAACACGTATACGATAACTTACGATGCGAACGAAGGCGTTGTAACTCCCGAAAATCAAGAAGTTATTTACGATAGTGATATAACGCTTGCAACTCCTGAAAGAGACGGCTATACGTTTACAGGATGGACTTATGAAGGAAACGCTGTAACAAACGGAACGTGGACTATTGCTGAAAACGTAACACTCGTTGCAACGTGGCAAGAAATTCTTGAAAAATTTACCGTAACTTTCGTACAGGCAGGTTGTGAAAGTAAAACTTATACTGATATAGTAGAAAACACTTCGTTTACAAATATTCCTGACCCGATAGCAAAAGTTGGTTATAACGTAACTTGGAAAGCAGAAGACTTGGCAAAACTTACAAGCGTAACTGAAAACGTAGTTGTAAATGCGGTAGAAACTCCTAACACGTATACGATAACTTACGACGTAAACGGCGGAGAGTCGGTTCAACCGCAAGACGTTACTTACGATAGTGACGTAACTCTTGCAACCCCTGAAAGAGACGGCTATACGTTTATGGGATGGACTTATGAAGGTAATGCTGTAATAAACGGAAAATGGACTATTGCTAAAAACGTAACACTCGTTGCAACGTGGACTAAAAACGTAGTTAAAACTTATACCGTAACCTTTAAGCAAGACGGCAAAGCTGATATTGTTATAGAAGGTGTTGAGGAAGGAGCGGCTATTTTGGAAAGTCAAATTCCCGCTTTAGAACCTGTAAAAGGCTACAAAGTAGAATGGAACGCAGATGACTTAGCAAAACTTTCAAACGTAACCGAGAACGTAACCGTTAACGTGACGAAGACGGCGAAGAAGTTTACGGTAAAATTTACAGTAGACAATCAAGGTAAACCAATACAAGAAATAACGGTAACGTACGGTGAGACGTATACCTTACCTAATGCAGAATCTGATGAGGCTCAGTTTAGTGCTTGGACTTATAACGGTGTAACCGTTGCAATAAGCGGCACTTGGGATATTGATAGTGACAGTGAAGTTATTGAACTCGTTTCAAAGTGGGGCTCTTCAAATTGGACGGGCAACTACTAAGAAAAGTTAAATAAAAACTTAACCGTTGTGAAAATTTTGAATTAAAATTTCACAACGGTTTTTTTATGTTGTTTTACTAAAAAGTCTGCCTATAGGTTGATTAATTGCGGTTTTTAACATAAAACACAAGAAAGTAGGCTACAAAAAAAGGAGTGTTATTTAAATTTGGCGGTTGCAAAAATTATAAAACCGCTGATAAAAAGAGTGAAATATTGATTATTTTCCCAATAAACTTGACATTATATATAAAATATATTACAATATAATTATATTTAGTGGAAATTGTCTTTTAAGGAGTTAAATGGGGAGATATGTATAAGCATTTTTTTAAAAGATTTTTTGATATTTTAGTTGCGCTGATAGCATTAATTATCGGCGCAATTCCTATGTTAATCGTTGCTTTGATAATAAAAATTGACTCCAAAGGTCCCGTTATTTTTAAGCAAGAAAGAGTTGGTAAAAACGGTAAAGTTTATTGGATGTATAAATTCCGTTCTATGTGCGTAGGCGCTGAACAGCAAGAGGGCGGTGTTTTTTGCACGAAAGGCGATAAGCGCGTAACGAAGGTCGGTAAATTCATAAGAGCAACCAGCATTGACGAACTCCCTCAACTTTTGAATATTTTGAAAGGTGATATGTCTTTGATAGGTCCCCGTCCCGTGCTTACCTACTATCCAAAGAAATGGGAAAATTATACGCAAGAAGAATTAAAGCGTTTTGACGTTAGACCGGGTGTGACAGGTTGGGCGGCAGTACACGGAAGAAAGACGAATACCGTAAAAAGGCGTTTTGAATATGATAACTATTACGTTGATAATTTGTCGTTATGGCTTGATATAAAAATTTTCTTTATGACGATAAAGTCGGTGTTTACTAACGAAGGAAACGAAGATAACGGCGCGGCGGAAGTGAACGATTTAGAAGAGGTTGCTATAACTGCGGATGTAGAAGTCGAAAAGGAAAGCACTGAAGAGGAAGTTGCTGTAGCGCAAAGTGAAGATAAAATAGACGGAAATGAAGAAAAACAATTTTTAGGAGCGAAAAGGTATCAATTTGTCAATTATCTAAAAGTTATAGCGACAATTTTAATAACAAATTCGCATTACTCTAACATTTGGCCGATATCCGCTATGGCGGATGGGGGAATGCTTGGTAATATTATTTTCTTTGCGGTATCCGGCTTTTGTCTTGCTGAAATAAAAGGTGGTTTTATTAAGTGGTACTTAAAAAGATTTTTACGCGTGTACCCAGTAATGGCAATATT
>SVIB01000039.1 GCA_015055505.1 Clostridiales bacterium | reverse complement strand
CCCGTTACTGCCGTAACAACGTAACCGTCATTAGGGGTTATCGTAATGTTCACAATCGTACCATTATCCGCCCAAGCACCATTAGATACGTTTGACTCAAAATTCGCATTTTCTCCCGAATAGGTCACCTTGTACAGCTTTTCAACCGAAACCGTAACCGTCGTATCAGCCGTCACGTTGCTTACGGTATACGTACCGTCGCCGTTGTTCGTTGCGCCCGTTACACCTAAAAGTTTATAACCTTCGTTTACAGAAACAGTAAACGTAAAATCATTACCGTGAGCAACTACGTCAAATCCTCCGTTACTAATTGCACCGCCGTTTACAACTGCGCCCTCAGGAGTCGTGAAGTAAACCTTATGACCAACAACCGTTTCTATCTTAATCGTATTCGATTGTTCAACTGTAAACGTATAAGTGTTGCTTTCATTTAAAGGTAAGACTTTATTGTTAACGATTACCGCAGAAATAAGATAATCGCCTGTAGGCGCTACGTTCAAGTTGTACGTTTCGCCAACCGCAAACGTGCCTGCGCCGCTAACCGTTGCATTGTCCGCCGTTGCGCTTACCGTAACGCCGCCACGCACACGCGACCACGTACGATCTGGATCAGGATTAGCAGCGTAAATCCATTCTATCTTTTCCGTGAACTTATATGCAACATTAGCACCCCAAATTGTCGTACCTGCCTCGATAACCACTTTATCGCCAAACGCGACTTCACCGCTGTAGCCACCGAAGGAAAGCCACGTAGAGTTTGCATCCCAACGCTGATATCTTACATACGAAAGAGACTTACCGTTGAAAGTAATACTACCCGTACCGATTTTCAATTCGTCGAACGCACCGCCGTCGGTCGTTGTATATCCTGCAAGCGGAGCAGTGAAGTACATACGCATTTCAGTAGCACCATTGTTATGCGCACGGTCGCCAAAACTTGCCGAAGATAACGTACCCATCGTGCTTTCGTCGTAATTTTGAACCCAATAATTACCATTATAATAGTAGTTAATTTCTTCAGTTAAGGTGTAATATTCAGTGCCTAACCAGAAACGAGTGCCTTCCGCAATCGTAACCACGTCGCCTGCCGTGAATTTACCGTCGCCACAAAGACCGAGAATTTGATAATTGCCGCCTTCGGGTTTTGCTTGACCGTGATATCTAACTTTGTCTATTTTAGTGACAGTACCGTCTTTTGACGTGCAATAAATAGCGTAAGGTGCGCTATCTAACATTTTTTCAGTCGTAAGTATATTAACTTTTGCTTGACCGAACCAATGATTTGTCGTATTGATACGGATTTCATCTGCAAGCGTGCCGTAGTCGGTCGTTTCGGTAACCGAACCCTCTGCGGCAAATTCGCTCGTCGTGAATTCGGCTTTTTGGGTACCGACAACCCAGTCGCCAAGAGCGTAGCCCCACTTGTCAACGTTTCCGTTTGCTAAGAAATAGCCGTACATTTCGTCTTTAAAGATATAGTAACCGCCGTTTTGCTTAACGATAGTACCGGGTAAGCCAATTAATTCGTCTCCGTTGTGCCAACCGAATACTTTATTAGCGTATTCACCTGTGCCGATTAATTCCAAAATTTTGTGGTCACCTTCGTTCCAGTAATATCTACCGCCGGAAACAGGAATTATTTTGCTCGAGTCTTCGCCACACTTAATATATACGGGATAACGATAATTCTCCGTGTCCGAATCAGGACCGAATTCAAACGTAAACTCGCCGTTTATCATAACGTCTTCGTAGAATTCTACACGCACGGTAAATTCGTCGGGTTCGCCATCTTTACCCGAGGAGTCCTCAGAGCAGTTTGTAATCCCTTTTACGTCAGAGTTGTACAAATCACCTAAGTACATACCGTAGTCTTCTACGTCGTTCTCTTTTGTATAATCAATGACGTAATCTTCAGTGAGTTTATACATAACGTTATTTGCGTAGAAAATAGAGTCGCCTTTTATTATTATCTTGTCACCGTTTTGAAGAGTGCTTGTATCAAGCGCAAAGAATAAAAGCATTTGCCATTCGCCAAGACTGTTTTGTTCTTCTAAAGTCCAAACGCCCGTAACTAAATTGGTGCTGTCGATAACGTTCTCAGCGCGAACGTGTTCTATGTTTACAGCGTGTGTGTCCATTTTCGTTTTATTAGCAAACGATTCTCTATGTAAGGTTGCAAAAACTTTAACGCCTTGATAGGTCGTGTTATCAACTTCAAAATCAGTTTTAGAAGCAACACCCGTCAAAACGAATTCTTCCGAAGAGGTCGTGTGTAATTCAAGCGTACGGTTTTTAGACCACGACATAGTTTGCGAAACGTTAACTTCTTCGCTGTTTTTTGTATCGTACCATGCGCCTTTGACACCTTCACCACTAGGAACATTTTTTGGTGTATCGTCCCATAAAACTTCCTCGGTGGTTTCAACGCCGTTTACATTATAAGTAATATTATAAGTAGGAACGAATTTTTTAATTAGCGGTGCGGCAGCATCGTCGTTTTCTGAAGAGCCCCAGTAATTACTGTTTTTATCTATGGTGTCGTTATATGCCATTTTAGCAACGTACGAAAGACATCTTTTTTGAACGTCAGTTTGAGCAACTACCGTTTCAGTTCCGTCTTCAGCAACTGTGCAAATAATTCCCATATAAGAAAAATCATCAGTATATCGGGATTCAGGAACACCGTAAACGTAGGCAACAGATTCCCAGTTGCCGTCTTTATCGGTAAACCAATATTCAGTTGTGTCTATCTTTAACGTGTTATCAGTAGAATCTGAAAGAGATTGTCCGTCAGGAATTAAACGAGTGGGAATTACTACTGTATAAGTTTTAAAACCCTCGTTAATTTTGAACGAACCTCTATCGTACTTTTCCGAGGTGTTAAGTATAGGCTTTCCACCGTATACGTAGCCCGCGCCCATTTCTATGTGGAAACGAATACCTTGTCTAGACGTTTCTTCGTAATAAGTGTTACCATTAGAATCTTTTAACGCATCAAAAACACGGACGGACGCGCCGTCGGTTTGGTAAACGGTTGACGCTAATGTGCCTTCAGCCTTTGCAACCGTTTCAGTAGAGTTAAAACCAAAGAAACTAAAAGCAAAAAGGAAAATAGCAACCAAGGCAAGGGTAGTAACGAATAACTTTTTAAATGATACAGTTTTCATTTTTTGTCCTCCTTACAATTCGCCCCAAATGTCGCTTTGACCAACGTCAGTTGAAAGTCCGTTTGTTAAGACGTCACTTTGCATAGAAATAATTTCGACGTCGGGAGTTTCGTAATGCGATAACTCACAAAAAATTATTTCTTCTTTACAAATCTTTTTCATAGTGTTCTCCTCAATGCGCTTTCGTGCGTAATTAGATTCAGAAAATTTTTTATAAAAAGCAAAAAGACCATAATACGTTATAAATATTACGTACAACAGCCTAACTTTATGACACAAATATATAATAGATATAGATTTTTGTGAAGATGTTTTCACCGATATTTTTATAATATCACGGAAATTTCACAATAATGTCACATAATTTTCACAATAAACATAAGAAAATGTAAAATTTTGCGAATTTTATATTAAATTGAAAACAATTTAAAAAATAGAACACACGGCGAGAAGGATTATTAAGAAAGCAAAATTAAACGCCGAGAAAATAGCAATATAATATCCGTCCTTGCCGTGATTGTGTTTTACGTATTCTCTAAAAGTTATCAAACTTGCAAGTGATGCAATCAGAGTGCCTACGCCACCAATATTTACGCCAAGGAGCAAATCTTTATAATTTAGTGTAAATTGCGAAAGCAAAATGCTTGAGGGAACGTTACTTATAACTTGACACGAAAGCGCGCTGACAATTAAAGTGTTTTTGTCGAGAAGTGAAGAAAATAGATTTTTAACCGGCTCGATTTTACCCATATTTCCTGAAAAGATAAAGAAGAATACAAATGTCAAAAGTAATGGATAATCGACTTCGGTAAGGGCTTTTCGGTCTAATATTAGTAAAAATAGCGGAATAATTATAAGTCCGTACCAATAAGGAATAACCCTAAAAACGATAATTATTGATAAAGCAAAAAGGATAAGATAAATTGCCGTTTTAAGTGGGGGAAGGGAGATTTCCTCTTCGTCAATTTCAAGTTTTTCGCCTTTTACAAAAATCAAACAGCAAATCGTAATAAGGGTAATTGAAATTATAAAGGGTAACGCCATAATTGACATAAATTCAATAGTGGGAATATTAAATTTCGTATATAAAAACAAGTTTTGCGGATTGCCAAAGGGAGTGAGCATTCCGCCCAAGTTTGCAGCAATATTTTGCATTATAAAAGTAAACGCCATATATTTTTGTTTACCCGTTGAAGTTAAAACAATAAAACCAAGCGGAAGAAAGGTAAGTAGAGCCATATCGTTTGCGATAAGCATAGAGCCAATAAAGGTTACGTAAACGAGAGCTAAAACACTTGCTCTTGCAGTTTTAAAAAGGCGAACGATACTGTGCGCAATTTTATAGAAAAATCTAATATTTTTAAGCGCGCACACAACCGCCAAGACGCAAAATAAGCAGGTTAAAGTTTTAAAGTCAAAATAATCAATATAACTTGCGTTTGGGGGAACTATTATAGAAGTAATAACAGCCGCCAAAAGCGCAATCATCATAACGGTATTTTTTTTGCAAAAAGCGGTTATATTATGTAAAAACTCGCCTATAAGTTGATTATCGTGAGTTTTTTCGTGATGAACGTGAGATTTTACCGACATAAAAACAGTCCTTTCTTTAGTATAATAAAAAGCGGTTATATATTATAACCGCAAGAAAGTATAAACCTTTATTTTTAAAAAGTCAAACAACCTAAATATGTTTCTTGATTTTTGGAATTTTTTGTTAAGATTTACGAGCAACAAAAAGATAGTATCGTTTTATAACTAAAATTAAAGCGTCAGCCTAAGGCTGATTGTTCACGTTTAGTTTTAAGTAAAGACAAAACTAAAAAAAGTGGATAAAACCTCAGGTTTTAATTCAAGTCGGTTAAGTCCCCACCAAAACAAAAAGCACCCTAAAAGGTGCAAAGATAAAAGGAAGGGCGGTAGGATTTTGCCGTTTCCCAAGGGGAGTCCTCGGCAATATTTCCTACGGAAATGTGAACCAAAATCAAAGATTTTAATTCAAGTCGGTTGAGTCCCCACCAAAACAAAAAGCACCCTAAAAGGTGCTTTTTGTTTTGGTGGGGGCGGTAGGACTTGAACCTATGACCTCTTCCATGTCAAGGAAGCGCTCTAACCAGCTGAGCTACGTCCCCTTAAGTTTTGCTACTTTATTCTATCAAATTTATTGCTCTTTGTCAAAGAGTTTTTACTATATTAAAAAAATTATTAAAACTTGTTGACAAATCAACTTCTTTCTATTATAATAAACTTGTTGATAAGTCAACAAGAGGATATAAATGGATAAAAGATTTGATACTTTCACGGCTCTTATTCAAAATATAAGTAGGCTAATAAGAAAGATTAAAACTGCTGAAGTTGCGGAGTACAAACTAAGAAGTTCTCACGTGTGCTGTCTGTATTAGCTATATAAAAATAACGGTATGACGGCAAAAGAACTTTGTGACGCGTGTTGCGAAGATAAGGGTGCAATGTCGCGTTCTATTGATTTTCTTGAAAAGAACGGTTTTTTATCTTGTAAAACCGTTTCGGCGAAAAGATATAATTCTCCTTTAATTTTAACGGAAAAGGGAATTGTTACCGCAAAGGGAATAAGTGAAAAGGTAGACACGGTTTTAAAAAGTTCAAGTTCAGGAATTACTGAAAACGATTTAGCCGTTATGTATAACGCTCTTGCTAAGGTTGAAGAAAATTTACGTAGCATTTGCGGAAAAGGAAAAGTTAATGATTAACGCTCACACAGGCGAGTCCCTCCCTCCTTGTTTTCGGGTTTATCCCGTATGGAATGACTCGCTTCTCCTCAAAATAAACTTAAAGGGCAAACGCAATAACGTTTGCCCTTTAAGTTTGCCTAAAAATGAAACGGTTTTTAGCCTAAAAGTTTTACTTTACGTATAAAGTCTTGACAAATATTAGCAAATAAGTTATTATATTATTATGAATATTTGGCATGATATACAAGCAAACAGAATAACTCCCGAGGACTTTATAGCCGTTATCGAAATTCAAAAGGGAAGCAAGCAAAAGTACGAACTTGATAAAAAGACCGGTTTACTTATTCTTGACCGTATTTTATACACGTCGACACACTATCCCGCAAACTACGGTTTTATTCCTCATACCTTAGCCGCGGACGGTGACCCGTTGGACGTATTGGTACTATGTTCGGAAAGTTTAGTTCCCTTAAGCCTCGTACAGGTCTATCCTATCGGTGTTATTACTATGGAAGACAACGGCGCTGCGGATGAAAAAATTATTGCAATTCCCTTTACTGACCCAAACTACAATACTTATAAGGGTTTTGACGACTTGCCTCGACATATCTTTGACGAAATGCAACATTTCTTTGCTGTTTATAAGCAATTAGAGGGGAAAAACACTGCCGTGCATACCGTACAAGGGAAGAAAGAGGCTCTTGAAATTATCGAACAATCTCTTTTAAGATATAAGGAAAATTTATTTGAAATTATCAGTAAATAAGTTGATAATCGACTTATAGAAAGGTTTTTAGGTGAAAAATGGAAAAACATGTACAACTTTTATTTTATCGTATAAATAATTTAGAAATCAAATTTAACGGAAACGTTAAGGTCGGCACTAAATATAATATAGTTCCAAAAGTAGAATGCAAGGTTGGTAAAAACAATAATACTCTTTTCGTTAATCTTTCAGCAAGAATAAACGAAGATATTTCAAGCCCCGTTCCTTTTAATTTAAACGTAGAAATGTTTGCCAATTTTACAATTAAGGAAGAGGCTGATGACAAAGTGTATGCTACGGAAGCGATGGAAACTTTATATCCTTTCCTTCGCGCGTCTGTTGCGTCAATTACTGCAAACTGTAACGTTCCGCCATACGTTCTTCCAATCATTACTCAGCAAAATACTGAGGTTGAAAAGCCTAAGGCAAACGAAAATTTAAACTGAATCCGTTTGCATAACAAAATTTTCCCGTTACATACTTATATTGATGTCGGGAAGATTAAAATTTAAAAAATTTAATTTGATACCCGTCCTACTGTTGTTGGCGGGTATATTTTTTTTAGGCGGTATGACGGCTAAGGCGTATACGTTGCCGTTTGTTGACAGCAGTTTAACGATAAATGCAATGGGAAAAGTCTATAGGTTTTATTACCCCGAAATTGACTTGTTTGACGGTCATCCCTATTTAAAAAATGCCGAAGAAGTAGTTGATGGGATTTTTCTGGATACTGTAATTAGACCGCAAGACGCACAAATTAAAATTTACCCCGAAAGAGAAAATCCGTTTGAATTTACTAAGGAGAGTTACGGTAAGGGGATAGACAAGGAAGATTTACTTTTACAAATAGAATACGCTTTAAAAAACGGCGCGGAAAATATTACTGCAAAAGAGGTTGTTTTGCATCCTAAGGTTTTTGTTGAAAATCTCCAAAAATCGACTTATAGGCGGTCTTATTTCACTACAACGTTTCCGTATTCGACTGAAGAGAGAAAGCATAATATTGCACTTTGCAGTAAAATTATCGGCGGAAAAATTATTGCGCCAAACGAAGAATTTTCTTTTAATGCTACCGTTGGCGAGAGGACGGAAGAAAGGGGATTTAAAGGTGCAAAAATTATAGAAGACGGTAAATTTGTGGACGGAATTGGCGGTGGCGTTTGTCAAGTATCCTCAACTGTATATAACGCCGTGCTTCTTGCGGGATTAAACGTTACCGAAAGACACAGTCACAGTATGCTCGTCAGTTATTTAGAGCCGTCTTTTGACGCAATGGTGAGCGGAAATTATGCTGATTTAAAATTTGTCAACAATACAAAAAGCCATATTTTTTTAATTGCCAAAGTTGAAGGTGATAGCATTACCGTTAGTATTTACGGAGAGAAACCGCAGTACACCTATAAAAGAGTATATGAAACGGTTGAAAAAATTTCCCCGCCTTTACCGAGTAGAATTCCAACAGTCGATTTATTGATTGGGGAAGAAAAAGTATCCGTATATCCTAAAGACGGAGCAATTTCAAAGGGGTATTTAGAAATATACAAAGGCAATAAATTGATTGAAAAGAGATTGCTTTCAACTGATAAATATAAGCCGTTACAAGGCGAAATTTATTACGGTGAGGAATTAAGTAAAATCCCACAACCGTTAAATAATCGACTTATAGGCTAATATATAATGTAAATTTAGCAAAAAAGCGCCCAAAAGTTTTAACTTTTGGGCGCTTTTAAATTTTGGCGCTGTCACAACTCGTGACTGATATTTAAAGGGTTGTATACTTCGTAATGATAGTCTTTTTACGGTTTTTTGCAATTCCGATTACCAACAAGGTAATTCCCTTGCAAAAACCTCGCAAAAATCCATCCTTACTCGTATCTAACCCTTTAAATTTTCTCAGTCATACGTTATGACAGCGCCTATACGTTAATTGTAAGCGTTAGGATTTAATCTCTCTACTTCTTTGTTAAATGCTTTAGAAGAGAAAATTGAAAAGGCAACGACTAAAATGAGAGCAACGTCTACGAATACGTACGAATTGTAAGCAAGACTATAGACGAAAGGCGAAAGACCGCTTTCAAGCGAGTATGCTCCAAAAGCAAACGTACCCGCAAGGACGTGAGCAATAAAACGGAAAGTACCGCCGATTATTGCGCTTATTGCAAATCTTAATTGGGGTAAATTTTTAAAGAGTTTAGTGTAAGACAGTATCCCAGCAAAGCCCGTAAGCGCAAATGCAAGTGGGTAATCAAGTAAAAATTGCGCGGGATGAACTATGTATGGGTCTTGAACTGCTTGTAAAAGTCCGTATATAAAGCCGACAAGAAGACCTTTTTTCATTCCGTATACGTAAGAGAAAATCATAATTGGGAGCATTGAAACGAGGGTTACTGAGCCACCTTGAGGCATTTCCCAAAGTTTAACGTATGAAAGAGCAAATGAAAGCGCAACGCAAATTCCCGCGGTTGAAATACAGTGTGTGTCAAATTGGTTTTTGTCTTTTCTTGCAAAGACAAAAGCGCACAGCAGGGCAACTATAATAAGCAAAACTGCAAAGACGTAAAGCGCAGGACTGCTAAATTTGGACGATTCGTCAGTGTAATATCCGTCGCCAACTATGTTTTTAGAGTAATAAATGAAAATCAAAACGAGAGTAACGATAAGCGAAATTAAAAATAAACCGCCGATAATAAAAGTTATCGTCTTAGATTTTTCGCGGTTTCGTTTTAATGTTACGAAGATTGCAATTCCGCCGATAAGCGCAACTGAAAGAGTAATTAGCGTTGGAATAAAAACGAAAGGAATAATATCTTTACTTACCCAGTTTTCCTCAAGATATCCGCTGTTGTAATGCTTTACGATTTCTAAAATAAGAAGGGTAATTCCTACCGCTAAAGCGTAAAACGCAAAGGATATTAAACTAATTTTAGCATATTTGCCGAAAATCTTTTTGTTTGATAGGAATAAAACTATTCCGGTGTACACGAGAAGGGCAACGATACCTATCGTAAACCACTTGACGTAGGGGGTTAAAACGTCAACAAAATAAGTTGACGACAACAAATTAAACATAAATCTCCTTTTTTCGCCAAGGAAAAAATTTGCTTTTATCTCTATGCTTTGGTTGGGGTTTTACGTGCGCGCAAAAAATAAAACTCCCACGCAAAAAGCATAGGAGTATAACTGCCAATTATTTCATCTTCTTTCCAGTCAAGCATTACCTTGTCAGGTTCAAAGGGTATAATCTCAGCTTAAAATAAGCACCCCTAGGCGAAATTGTCGAATACATTATATAATTTTTTTGAATATCCGTCAAGTGATTTTCAAAAATCTCATATAATTTATTATGAAACTAAGTAAGAGTTTAAAAACCTCATATTATATTAAAGAAATAAGCGCTGACAAAAAAGACGTAGAGCGACTTTATAAACTCGGGATAGTTATAGGCGCAAAAATTGAAGTACTGTTAAATCTTGGTGGCGGTGGGGTGTTAATAGACGTCGAGGGTAGTGAAGTTGCAATTGGAAATGAAATTTCTAATAAAATCGAGGTGGTAAATTGCAAAAAATAATGATTGTCGGTCTTCCTAATGCAGGGAAAACGACATTGTTCAACGCTTTAACTGGCAGTAATGAAAAAGTTGGTAATTGGCATGGCGTAACGGTTAAAGAAAAATGGGTAACAACAAACTTGAAAGGAAGAAAAGTGACGTTTTTTGATTTGCCGGGACTGTATACTTTGATGGGTAGTAGCGCCGAAGAACGTTGTGCCGAACAAATTTTAAATGCCAAAAATTACGACTTAATCATATTGACTGTTGATGCTAAACGCCTTAAAAGAAGTCTAAAATTATTGGAAGAATTAAAGTCTTTAGGTAAGCCAATAATTGTGTTTATCAACTTATACGCGGACTTTTTGGAAAAAGGCGGAAAAATAAACGAGCAAAAAGCAGAATCGTTTTTAGGCGCAACGGCAGTCTTTGGTGATGCAATAGATAAAGTTTCTGTTGATAAATTAATAAATAAGATTTTGCAAGGTGTACACGTTGCTAAAAAGGGAAGTAATATAGAAGGTTTTTATACTCCTCAAAAAAACAAAGTTAAATTAAGAAGGTTTCTCTTTGGAAAGTTTACGGCGTTTCCCGTGTTTTTTGCAATAACTGTATTTACTCTTTGGCTTTGTTTTGGGCAAAAAAGCCCCATTACGGCTATTAGTAATATTATTGAGTGGTCCATATCAACTAAAATAGCGCCTACGTTAAGAGGAGTGTTTAGTTTAATATTATCTCCGTTTTTGGTGGGACTGTTAATTGACGGAATTTTAGTTGGTATTACTTCGGTGCTCGTGTTTTTACCGCAAGTATGTTCTTTGGGGTTTTGTATTGATTTTTTAGATCAGTCGGGGTATTTATCAGGTTTTTCGGCGGTTGCAGACGATATTTTGGGTAAATTTGGGCTTAGCGGTAGGGCGGTTTATACTCTATTCGGCGGTTTTGGTTGCACGGCTATTGCAGTAAATTCCGCAAACGGCATAGAAAATAGAGGAGTAAGACTAAGAACTGTTCTATCGTTGCCTTTTATCAGTTGCTCGGCAAAAACACCCGTTTATTTATTTTTTGCAAGTAGTATTTTTAAAGAAAAAGCCTTTTTCGTTATATGCGCCGTTTGGATTTTGTCTATTTTTCTTTTGCTTTTATATTCTCTTTTGCTAAAAAATACTATAGTTAAACAAAAAACTGAAAACTTTGTCGCCGAAATAGCCGAATTAAAATTTCCAAGTATTAAAAACTTATTAAAATCCTTGCAAAAAACGGCAATACAGTTTATAATAAAACTTGCAAGTATAGTGCTTATCGTGTCGGCTTTTTTGTGGATATTGCAAAATTTATCGACTTCGTTTACCTTTTTAAACGGCAGTAACGTCGAAAATTCGCTATTGGCATTTTTAGGAAAACCGTTTAGATGGTTATTCTATCCAATAGGAATTACCGATTGGCGCTATTCAGTTGCCGTACTGTCGGGCGTGTTTGCAAAAGAAGGAGTTGCGTCTACCCTTGCAATGCTTTTCCCAAGCGGTATTGGATTAAGCGTTATACAAGGCGTTTCGCTAACCGTTTTTTGTTACGCGTATACTCCTTGTCTTACTGCGCTCGCTTCGTATGCGAAAAACATAGGTGTTAGGTTTGCCGTGTTTTGTGCCGTTTATCAACTTATAGGCGCACTTTTGTTGAGTTATTTTGCATATTTTTCATTAGGATTGTTATTATGAAAACGTTTTATTCAAAAGGTAGGAAACTTACCGTAGAGATAACTGAATATTATAAAGGCGTCGTTTCTTATTCTTTAGCGAATAAACTTTTGAGAAAAAAGGACGTAAAAGTAAACGGTGTAAGGGTTAAGGACGATTTCAAAACCAACGAAGGAGATAAAATAGAAGTCTATTACGACGGTGAAGATAAGCGTGCTGAAAACCTTTTATACGGCGACCAAAATATACTCGTTATAGTAAAACCTAAGGGAATTACCGCCGAAGATTTTTACGCTCTTATAAAAAACCGTTATAGTGAGGCACGATTTATACATAGACTTGATAGAAATACCGACGGAATTATGTTGTTTGCATTAAACGGCGAAAGTGAGAAAGAGTTGTTAAAAGGTTTTAAAGAAAGGACTTTTGATAAGTATTACCTTGCTGAGGTTTACGGCGAGCCAAAGGAAAAGAGCGCTACGGTAACGGCGTATCTTAAAAAGGACGAGCAAAACGGAATCGTAAAGATTTACGCTAAACCTGAAAACGGCGCGGAGAAAATAATTACTTCTTATTCCACTTTAAAGTCAAACGGGGAAACTTCGTTATTAGAAGTTAAGTTAATAACGGGGAAAACTCACCAAATAAGGGCTCACTTAGCATATATAGGTCACTTTATCATTGGGGACGGAAAGTATGGCTATGAGTCGGTTAATCGCCGTTTTCACGCGACAAAACAGCGTTTAACTGCATATAAAACCGTGCTTTATTTTAACGAAGACAGTCCTTTATATTACTTAAACGGAAAGGAATTTAAATATAAAAAATAACTAAAACGGCAGATGCAAATTAATTTGCATCTGCCGTTTGTATTATGGGTTTGTATCAAAATCTTTACCTGTTATTAAATAGTCAATCGACACCTTGAAATATTTTGAGAGTGTAACGAGCATTTCTACGTCAGGACTACGTTTTCCGTTTTCATAATAAGAAAGCGCTTCTCGGCTAATAGATAAGTCCATAGCCACTTTTAACTGACTTAACTTCCTCTTTTTTCGTATTTGTTTTAATCCAATCATTTCCATATATATATAAATTCCTTGACAATATTGTAACACAATGTTACAATTTAAATGTAACAGTATGTTACGTGGGTTGTTTGAAATAATAAAAATATTTTTGATTATTTATATATATTATGTTAAACTTAATTTGTATAAGGAGAAAACGGATGAAAAAGTTATTATTTATTGTTTTCACTTTGGCAATTTTATTTTGTTTTGTTGCATGCGAAACCGATAATTT
>SVIB01000001.1 GCA_015055505.1 Clostridiales bacterium | reverse complement strand
CTTATTTAATGCTGAAAAGGGTAAAATACCCCTACAAAGCAATAAAAAACGCAGATTAGGCACAATTTCTTGTATCCTATTCTGCGTTCTTATTTGGCGGAGAAGACGAGATTTGAACTCGTGCCACGATCACTCATGCTACTCCCTTAGCAGGGGAGCCCCTTCGGCCTCTTGGGTACTTCTCCATTCATTTTTAAGTTTTAGCCTACCTATAATAACATAATTTTTTCTTTAGGTCAACGATTTTTAACATCTTTTTCGCAACCTTTTAAAAAATTTGTGCGCGGACGGGCTTTCCGTCCGCGCTTTTCGTTTTACAATTCTTTTCTGTCTAATATCGCTCGCGATATCGTTATCTCATCCGCATATTCTATCTCGCTACCGATAGGTATGCCGTGCGCAAGCCTCGTCACCTTTATCCCCAACGGTTTGACAAGCGACGATATATACATTGCCGTCGCCTCGCCTTCTACGTCGGGATTGGTTGCCATTATAATTTCATTTACTCCGCCTTCCGCTATTCTTCCAAGTAATTCCTTTATCTTTATATCGTTTGGAGTAATTCCTTCCATTGGACTTATTACGCCGTGCAACACGTGATAAACGCCCTTAAATTCGTGCGCCTTTTCCATCGCCAATACGTCTTTCGGCTCTTTTACTACGCAAATTACCGAATTGTCCCTCGTTTCGCAAATATTACACACTTCTTTATCAGTGTAGTTTCCGCAAACCGAACAATAATGCACCTCGCTTTTGGCTTTAACTATACTTTCAGCAAACTCTTTTGCCTCGTCTTCCGTCATATTTATAATTCTATAAGCATAACGTTGAGCAGTCTTTGCCCCAACCCCCGGAAGTTTAGTTAATTGGTTAATAAGTCTGCCTATAGGTTCAATAAACGCACTCATGGTTTAGAATAAACCGCCTGCGCCACCGAATTGTCCCATCTTTTCATTGTACAATTCTTCTGCCTCGTCGTAAGCGTTGTTTAATGCAGCCATAATGAGATCTTCGAGCATTTCGATATCGTCGGGATCTACGGCTTCGGGCTTAATCGTAACCGATTGTACTGCCTTTTTACCGTTTACTACTACTTGAACGAGTCCACCACCGCTTTCTCCAACGATTTCAGCCTCTTCAAGTTCTTCTTGAGCCTTTGCCATTTGCTCTTGCATTTTTTGAGCCTGTTTCATAAGTTGTTGCATTTGGTTTCCGCCTCCGAAACCTCCGCCGAATCCGCCTCTGTATCCTGCCATAATATATATCTCCTTTTAATTAATCTTCAACTTTAACGGTTATTCCGCTAAAGGTATTTTTTACTTTTTCTACGTTTTCAGTAAATTCGTCAACCGACTCTTCTCCGTTTTTGACAATTTCAACGTCGTAATCGCCAATAGATTTTACTGTTTTTGAAAGGGCTAATAAGTTAGCCTCTTTTATTACCGCTTGGTATCCTGCGTCGTCGTTTGCTATTATTTTTAACGTTCTTCCTGAAAGTCTTGCTTCCATTTCTTGGCAAGCAACCCAAAGCACGATATTTTTATCCGCTCTTAATTGCCTTACGACTCTACCCCAAATTTTTCCTGCCGTCATACCGCCCACGTCAGTAGAAGGCTTTAAGTTTTCGCCATTATCCTTTTCTACCTGTTTGATTTCATCCTTTTGTGGTTCGTTTTTGATAAAATCCCCGCCTATAGGTCGTTTATCAACCTTTTTTTCAGCAACAACGTCACCGTAAAAACCACCTTGTTCAAACGGTTCTTCGGGGGGAACGTCGGGATATCCGTCATCAAAAACGGGATATTCTTCAATCTTTTTAGGCTTTTCCTTTACTACGGGCTTTACCTCAGAAATACTTTTCACTTCGGTTTTTATAGCAACCGCACCCTCTTTTAACTGCTCTTCAAGTTTTGAAATACGAGATAAAAGAGCGTCTATATTATAGTCGTTTTGAGGCTCTGAAGCCTTAATACACGCACTTTCAAGCACGACTCTTGGGTTCAAACTGTATCTTAAATTTCCCTCAGCCTCCGTAAAGATTTCAATTATGCGGAGTAAGCGGTGTTCGTCCGCTTTTTCGGCTATTTCTTTTATTGACGAATACACGTCTTCTGGAAGTTCTAAAATTTCTTTTCCGTTTTTACACGTTTTGCAAATAACTACTTCTCTAAGCCTTGAAATAATATCTTTACACAATACGCCAATACTTTTTCCCGTTTCGCAAAGTTCTTCAACGTCCTCTAATGTTCCGCCCGTATTAGATACGACCATTTTATTTATCATTTGAGTAATTTTAGTAGAATCGGTTGCGCCGAGCACTTCTAAAACGTCGTTGTAGGTTAATTTACTGTCTCTATACGACACACAAATATCTGCAATTGAAAGAGCGTCACGCACACTGCCGTTTCCAGCCCTTGCGATAGCGGTTATGGCGTCGCCGTCGTATTCTTTCCCAACTTCGTCGTAAATTTTGCCGATTAAATTTGCTATTTCCTTTACGGGAATAATGCGAAAATCAAATCTCATACAACGGGATAATATTGTTGAAGGAAGTTTATGAACTTCAGTCGTTGCTAAGATAAATACGGCGTGTTTAGGCGGTTCTTCCAAAGTCTTTAAAAGAGCGTTAAACGCTTCGGTCGTAAGCATATGAACTTCGTCGATTATATAAACTTTATACTTTCCACTGACGGGTGGATACTGTATTTTTTCGCGAATTTCTCTTACGTTTTCAACCTTATTGTTTGACGCTGCGTCCATTTCAAGAATATCGAGATTAGAAGGATCGGCAAGAGCCTTACAAACCTCACACTCTCCGCAAGGCGAGCCGTTTTTTGGAGAAAGACAGTTTATTGCCTTTGCAAATATTTTTGCGGCAGAGGTTTTTCCCGTTCCTCTCGTACCGCAAAACAAGTAGGCGTGGCCAATTCTTCCCGTATTTATTTGGTTTGCAAGTGTTCTTACTATATGTTCCTGTCCAATAAGTCCGTCGAAACCATTTGGACGGAATCTTCTGTATAGCGCAAGATATGCCATATTTTCCTCTTTTCCTTTACGCTTTAAAGTTTTCGGTTATTTTTTCCTTAATTCTTTTTAACGCGTTATCTATTGATTTTGTCTGTTTTTCCGTTTCGGTTGCGATTTCTTTATAAGAAAGCCCTGACAAATAAAGTTCAAAAACTCTATACTCAAACGGCGATAATAACTTTTTAACCTCGTTTTTTATTTCCTCGCCCGTTTCAGTCGTTATCATTAAATCTTCAGGATTTTTAGTGTTTATTAACGTCACCGTTTCAAGCGGTATAGCATTTGAAAGCAGTAAATTTGTCTTACTGTTAGCCTTTCTAACCGCCTTTTTTATATTGTTTAAAATACACGTATAGGCGTAGGTTGAAAAGGCAATTCCATGCTCTTCTTCATATCCGTTTACCGCCTTTAAAAGTCCTAAAAACCCTTCTTGCAATAAGTCTTCTCTATCACCGCCAACTAAAAAATAGGCTCTTGCGATAGACTTAACCATATTGCCAAACTGCTCGCAAATTTTATCAAAAGCGTCAACGTACCCCGCTTTATATCGGGCTATAAGTCGATTAACGCCATTTTTACTGTCATTATTCATTAACTTCTTCTTTGACGAACAACCTCAAAAACACCAATTCCTGTTGCTACGGACGCATTTAAAGAATTGACTTTTCCTGCAAGCGGAATGGTTATAACTCCGTCACACTTTTTAAGAGTAAGTTTATTAACACCCGTGTCCTCTCCGCCGACTACGATTGCAACTTTTCCTTTTAGGTCAGTTTTATAAATATCTCCACCGCCAAGTTCTAACGCGTATGTCCAAATGCCGTTTTCTTTTAAACTTTCAACTGCTTGGTTGATATTTACTACTTTTGCAATACGCAAATGGTTTGCGCTACCTTCCGAAATTCTCATAACGGCGTCGGTAACGCTTGCGCTTCTATGCTTACCTATAATAAGTCCGTCTGCGCCTGCGCACTCACACACCCTTATAATACTGCCGAGATTGTGGGGGTCTTCAACTCCGTCTAAAACGACTATCAAGCACTCCTCTTTAGACTTAGTAACGTTGATAATGTCTTGAAGTTCAGCGTATTTATAATCGGAAACGAAAGCGATATAACCTTGGTGTCTACCCGTATCACTCTCTTTATCCAACACCGATTTGTCTGCGAATTGGTATTTAACGCCCGAATTTTTTATATCGCGCAATAGAGTTTCAGCCTCAGCGCCTCTCATACCGTTTGCAATAAGTATTTTATCTACAGTTTTTTTTGTTTTTAAAAGTTCTCTTACCGAATTTCTTCCTTCAATTTTCATTGTCAACCTCTACGTTTAAAAGATAATCGAGCCTTTCGTATCTGCCGAGTAAATATAAATACCCGACGACCGCCTCAAAGCCCGTAGATTTGTTATATTCAACGACGCTTGCATTTTTTGCTTTTGCGCCCTTTTTAGCATTTCTTGCCCGACGGAAAATATCGCTTTCTTCCTCGGTAAGTAGCGGTAGCAGTTTGTCCGCAGTTTTTGCCTGAGCCTTAGCACACACGACTGACGAGGACAGTTTGTTTAATTCTCCCGTTTTTGCGTCGCTACAAGATACGAGTTTTTCCCTTACGAAAAGAGAATACACCGCATCCCCGACGAACGCCAAAACAATACTGCTTAAACCTTTCACTTTATCTTCGCTGAGAATTTCGTTAAATTTAAACAAACTACTCCTCCAAAATTACCCACGTTATATTTTATTATAACACAACTGCCTTTTTTTTTCAATCGTTTTTTATAATATATAATTAACTTTATATATTATACGTTACTCCATAAATCTTAAATAAAAACGCCGACGAAAACTTGTTCGTCGGCGTTAAAACATCAATTAATCAACTTATACGAGGGGTTATTCCTCTTCCTCTAATAATTTCTCGTGCGGATTTTTACAAAGTTTAACCAAAATCGTATCGTCTCCAATTCTTTCAATACAGCAAAAAGAAATAATAAGTTCCGCGGAAGGGAAAAAGCAAGTTTTCTTTCCCGGTACGATTATACTTTTTATTTTTCCGTCAGGATACGAAATGATAAGGTCGGTAATTTTACCCAAATCCCGTCCGTCTAAAACGTTTATGACGTTTTTCTTTTTTAAGTCCGTTAAATTGTAATCCATAATAAAACCTCTTTACATTATATGCTAAAAAGAGTTCTATTATTCCACGATATTTTTACAAACAAACTTCACGAAAATATCAAGTTAATCAACTTATAAGCCAACTAACGCCCCAACTAAAAGGGAGCGTTAGTTAAAAACTATTCTTCAGTCACAATAAGGTCGCCAAAAATCATATTAAATTTATAATACTCTGTGACGTCATTCCCAGCCGAATCTTTAACCTTTATTTCGTCGATATAGTTTCTCTGCATTCCAACTTCGGTTAATTGAGATTTCATCACAACGAACAACTCTTCACCCTCTACGAGCGAACCTTTAGAAATCCAATACTCATACGCAAAAAGCGGAGTTCCGTCGTATTCTTTAGTCGCAGAAACCGTAGTTATTTCAACCACTCTTGCTTTTACGGTTAAGAGTTTTCCTACGAGTTTAAGATAATAATTATCGGTTACGTCTTCGCCTAATCCGTTAGTGACTATAAACGTCGACTGCGTTTTAATTTCATCTTCGGTAATCGTTCCTGCAGTCGTTCGAGAGCCTCTAAGTTTGAAGGTTAAATTTACATCCGCTGGACAACTTAAGGTAAACCAATCTTCCTCTTGATATGAAATAGGCTTACCGTCGTATACCTTGGATATTGCGTAAACTTGTATAACTATTTGTTTTTTAGTTACCCTTAGTATACCGTTGTGACGAATTATATTAAATTCTTCGGTAACGTCCTCGTCAAGCGCATTGTAAATACGGATATTAACGATTTGACTTACACTTTCTCCTATTTCAGTTTGACTACCCGAAAAAACAAGTTCGCCGTAAGTATAACCTTGCGCCAAAATTTCGTCTAAACCGCTAACACTTTCAATATCGTCTGCAACAATGGGGTTGCCCGTATACTCTTCAACCTTATTTACAGGTTTTATTTCTATTGTTTTTCTCTCTTTTACGGTTAATATTCCAAAATTAATGGTTATAGAGTAAACCGAGCTAACGTCTTCACCGTTACACGTAATTGTGATAACTGCCGTATTGTCACTTTGACCGACTTCAGTTTGCGAACCCGTTACTACTACTTTTATTTCGTGACCTTCAACCAATTCGCCCACGACTTCATAATAGCCGTTTGTCAGCGCCTCTCCATCGTAGAACTTTTCTGCTCCTGCCGTTACAACAGTAATCTTTCTGCCGATAACGGTCAAAATGCCTTCAATAAATTCTGGACTATACATATAAGTCACGTCAATATCGCCGTTTAAGACTTTAAACGAGTCTTTGTCAATCGTATTTTGAACGCTTCCCGTGTCTTTAATACTTCCCGTAACGTCTAAGAATACTTGATGATTTTCTCCCAACACTCCCCCAACGGTAAACGTTGGATTTTCAAGAGTCGTTCCGTCATATTCTTTTTCTTCGCTTGCAGAGGTAATCATAATTACCGCCTTATTTATAGTCAACGTGCCTTTTTCAGTGACTATTTCAAGGTCGGTCACTTCATTTCCGTTTTCATCAAATACCTCAAACTGCGAAACGGTAACAAACGAGAAACCTATTCCCTCTTGTCTACCATTGAGTTTTACTTTGTAGGTATAGCCTTTCTCAGCGTAATAATCCCAATTCTTAACGTCACAACCAAGACCGACTGTATCTAATACGAAAACTTGAAGTATCGACGCTTTTTTGCTATGCGGAACGACTACTATTTTTTCGGGCGCTTCGTCTTCCGAACCGTTTCCGCCTCCACCGTTTCCGCCATTACCGTTTCCTCCAATACCAAAGCCACCGCCTGTAACTTCCATTTGCACCCAGCCGATACCGTCTACGTAAACTTCTACCCATGCGTGCGCTTGAGTTGAAAGTATTTCGCTCCATTCTCCCTCTTTGGTTGGCGCAACGTATCCAATCGTATAGCGCGCAGGAATTCCAAGAGCTCTATAAAGCATAGTTGCCGCTGTTGCGTAATGTTGACAAATACCCTCGCCGTAATCTCTTAAGAACGACACTGCAATATCTTCTTCCTTATCGAGATTCCTGTCGTATTTCATATTATAAACGGCAGACGATTGAATAAATTCAGCTACTTTATTTATTATATCCTTATCATTTGCATTAAAGCCAAGCGAAAGCATATACGCCCTCGTTGATTCAGGGATTTGCAAATATTTAGAGTAAACAAACGCGCGGTATTCGAGTTCAAATTGCTTATACTTCTCGCTTGCAACAAAGTTTTCAAGTAAACTTAAATCGCTTGGCAAATAGTAATCTACGGCAATCTTTAAACGCTCCTTTTGAAACGGCAAGATTTCCTATGATTTGAACCTCTTTAATAGTTTCGTTATCCTCAAAGGCGTAATCGTCAACTCCTAAAATAGTATAATCTTCAACCTTATCCGCTAAGTAGACTTTAGAACTTTCACCAAAATATCCGCTTACGTAAACGGTCTTATCTTCAAAACTTTCTATTCTGTACTCTAAGCCTTTTAGCGTAAAGCCTCTATTTTCTTGTTTAAATTCTTCAATGCCCGTCAACGTCATAAACGCAACTACGCAAATTAAGGCAATTGTCGTAAACAAGCCGACTAACGGGGCTTTTATTTTTATCACGTTTATCTTGCGTCCTTTCGCCCCTACCTTTTCGTTGACTTGATAAGTTGCAAGTTTTTTACGATTAACCTCTTCCTTATAAGTAAGGTGGGCGTTACTTTTTCTTATTGAATAAACGTAATTTCCGTAGTTTGCCGATATTAAATAGGCCTTAAAATCGACACACTCTTTTCTTACCTCTATGGGCTTATTAAGAGAAAGTAGCGAACCTGCTACTCCCTTTAAATTTGTAAACGCAACTTGAGTGGTTGCTATTTCCTGCCCCCTTGCGTTTATTTGAACTATTGCGTATTTTACACCCGTAACGGTCTCCCCTCTCTCGTTTTTAACCCTTAAATACAGTTGTTTTTTACCGTCTTTGTCGGCAAATATATACTGTTTTACGGTTATCGGTAAACTCGATTGATTTTCCGCATATTTTCCTTTTGATAATATTTTAAGAGCCATTATAACTTTCCTCTTTTAATGATTTTTCCTTTTTCTTACTGAAATTAAGGTTATTAGTACGTGAATTACGGAAATAATAACCGCCAAACCCATAGTTACGTAATTCCCGTACGAGTCTAACAAATAACTCTCTCTAAACACACCTGCAAATATAAACGACAAACAAATTTTAACACAAAAACTCTCAATAAAAATTGCTATTGTGCTCAACAAAAAGTACAGTCCAACAATCTTTCCTTTAGGTCTGTTGATAACGACGTTGTCAAAGGTTTTATCGTCAGCCTCGTTTACAAGAATAGTTACGTACGCCGTTTCCGTTGGAAGAGCAATCTTTTCACTGACTCGCGTTACTTTAACCCTTTCTTTTACATTAATAACGGTAAGCACTCGGTTTTCCTTTCCGTAAACGACTATATCGTAATTGATATAATTTAAGTCGTCTACAAAATTTAAAACGGCGTATTTATCAGTTTTACTTTTTATCAAAGCGTATTGTTTTATAAATTTTCTCGTTTTTAATTCCGGTTCAAAAACAAAAGACCATTCACCGTTTATATTTTCTTTTTTTATACCCCTATCGTTTAACGGTTGGTCTGCATAACTCCCTTTTAAAGTCATACGAGGCAAGATAATCGCCACAATAGCAACGAAAAAAACTATACTTGCTATAAGCATTAAAATCCATGGCAACATTACGCTTTCTCCTTTTTGCGCTTGCGCACGTATATCGCGCGCATATAATAATTTAATATACTTTAATATTTATCAAGTCAATAAATTTTTACAATTTTATCAAATTTTGTGCTTTTTTGTAGTTTATATAAGATATTTTGTCATAAAACATTTTAATTTGTAAGCAAATTTTCTTCTTGTAGTCCGTAGAGGTTGCCGTAGCAATCGACCAATTTTTTAGGAAACACGACTCAAAAAAGACGGGCTATAAGTCGATTAACCGACTTATAGCCCGTCTTTTATGCCATTTTATTCTTGACCGACAAAAGCGCCGTCTTTTCAAGACGAGAAACTTGGGCTTGTGAAAGCCCTATTTCTTTAGATATTTCAGTTTGGGTTTTCCCCTCGTAATACCTCATATAAATTATCTTCTTTTCCCTTTCGTCCAGTCTTTTCAGCGCACTTTCAAGAGCAACGTTCTCCGTCCATTTCTCATCCGTGTTTTTTTCGTCGCCTATTTGATCCATTAAAAGTAAGGCGTCGCCGTTTTTGTTATATACTGGGTCGTACAGCGAAACGGGATCGGATATTGCGTCTAACGCGTAAACCACTTCCTTTTCAGCAATTTGGAGTCTTTGGGCAATTTCTCCCATAGTTGCGGTATCGTCCTTTTCCGCTTCTATCTCACTTCTTGCCTGTAACACTTTATACGCCGTATCTCGAATACTTCTTGAAACTCTTAAACTGTTTTGTGCGCGTATTACCCTCTTTACTTCCCCTAATATCATTGGTACGGCGTAAGTTGAAAACCTAACTCCTATTGATAAATCAAAATTTTTAACCGATTTAATAAGCCCTATCATTCCCGCTTGAAACATATCCTCGGCAGAAACCTTAGAGTGAGGAAATCTTTTTATTATCGACAGTACAAGTCTTATATTTGCAACCGTAAAGGTGTCTCTCGCACTTTTGTCGCCTTCCTTAATTTTAAAGAGCAACTCTTCGCTTTCTTTGTGTGTAAGTTTTGTAAGCCTTGAAGTGTCTATACCGCAAATTTCTACTTTCCGCATAATTACCTCCTTTGAAAGTATGTACCCGAAAAAAGTATGTAGAATTTGCGTTGTTTTATGTGTTTTATATAAAAAGCCTATCTATAAGTCGATTATTTATGTTTTAAGCAAGTTTCATAAATTCTTTTCTTAATCTTAAAACAATCTTTTTTTCAAGCCTTGATATGTAACTTTGCGATATACCCAACAGGTCGGCAACTTCTTTTTGGGTTAATTCATCCTCACCGTTTAAACCGAATCTTAAACTCATTATTTGCTTTTCTCTCGGCGAAAGTTTTTCTATTGCCTGACGTAGCATCTCCTTTTCTACGCCAAGTTCAATATCCTTGTAAACCACGTCGCTTTCAGTTCCCAATATATCCGAAAGCAGTAACTCGTTCCCTTCGTAATCAACGTTTAACGGCTCGTCTAAAGACACCTCTCCCTTTATCTTGACTATTCTTCTTAGATACATTAAAATCTCGTTTTCTATACAGCGAGAGGCGTAGGTTGCAAGTTTTATATTTTTTCCCGTATTAAAGGTTTTTACCGCTTTAATAAGACCTATCGTGCCGACCGAAACGAGGTCGTCGAGTTCAACGCCCGTATTATCAAACTTTCTTGCAATATACACTACGAGGCGTAGATTATGCTCTATAAGGCTTTGACGGACGCTTTCGCCGTCGCCCTCAAGTCTTGACAAGAGTTCTTGTTCTTCGTCTTGGGTAAAAGGACGTGGAAGAGCCTCAGTTCCCGAAAGGTAATGTACGCTGTTTTCTTCTTGAACGAAAACCTTTTTTAGCACTTTTATCAATAAATCAAACATATCAACCACCCACCATAGACGAACCTAATAAAATATCGTATTCTTTAAAATCGACAAATTTTTCAGGCACGCCAATCATTACGTTATATAATATATTCGGGATAAGCCCGTTATATATCAAAAATTTTTGAGTTTTATAAACAGAAATAAGCGTTTTTCCGCCAACAGTATTGACGAATACGATATCTTTTTTGGTATTTTCTAATGCGCCCGTCTTTTGCAATTTTAAAACGGCGTTTTTTCCACAAACGACGATAGGACAGTAGTCCGCTCCGTAAAACAAACTGTTTCCGCTATCTAAAAAGCCCAAAAATTCAAAATCTTCGCCACCCAATGAAAACTGACATTTATACACGAAATTTAACAGCGTTTTTCTCCTGTAAATTCTATTTATCGTCTTTTTGCATAGAAGATATACCCCGACTGCCGTTAAAACACTTACAAAAAGAGGAATTTCGCTTTCTACGGTATAGTTTAGCGGGTTGAAATTTAAGTTTAACCCCCAAAAAATAGCCGTTACTCCTCCACCGAACAAAAAAGTAAAAAACAAGAACAAATAAAAACAATATATAAACTCCTTTATCCCCCTAAATTTTCCGCTTATCAAAACGATTAAAAGTCCTATCGGCATTTTTAAAAGAAAAGTTACCGCCGTTGAAAGTTTTAAAAACGGAATTATTAAGGCTACGGTTGCCCCGAAAAAAGCCGACAGCGCTATGCGTAATTTACTTATTCTTAATTTTAGCGCCTTTCGAGTAATTAAAACGAGCAAAAAGTCTATTATGAAGTTGTCAAGAAAAACCCATTCCAAATAGACGACCATAAGCAAATTATACCAAACTGCAAATAGCGTATTTAAGGTACTTTTGTTCTTTTTGAGGATATTTTGTCGCCGTTGCCGTCACCTTGTTTTAAGCGCAAAAAAAGAGTGAGGAAACGGTTTTCCTCTCTCTTTTATAATTATTTTCGTTAAATAATCGACTTATAGGCTAACTTTTAAAGAATTTCGAGATTTTTTCTAAATATTCTTCTAAAGTCAAACGACGCCGATAAAGCATCTTTAATTTCAAGCGACGCGTCGCCGTCAACTTCGGTTTTCATAATTACCGAATCGCCTAAAACGTCACAGTTTATAGTTTGTACGCAAGACGACATACTTCTATCTAAACTCTCCGCAATTCTAAGCATAATACCGAGTTTTCTAATAGAATCGACGTCCTCTTCGCCGATAAAGGCTTTATAACGGGCAAGTTCGCTCATTGAAAAATCGTCGCCTTTGTGGACTGACGCAACGAGTGACGCCATAACGATTTCCCTATTGGTCATACCGTAAATGCTTGCATTTTGTATTATGTACGCGGTATGTTTTTGATAGTCGTAATACCTAATAGACGTACCTGCGTCGTGGAGCATTGCTACTACCTTTAATATTTTAAGATACTGTCTTGGGAATTTATGGAGCACACGGAGTTGTTTGAAAAGTTGAACTGAAAGATTAACTACGTGTTCAACGTGTTTTACGTTGCAGTTATAATATTTAACTAAAGTATTAAGACTGTAAGTTAAAACGTCGGTAATAGGCTTTTCAATCGTAGACGGCATTGCGTAATTAAACATAATACCCTCTCTAAGCCCGCAACCCGAAATTACCATTTCGTTAAAGTTCATATACTTGATAAAACTGTTAATTGCGGCAAGCGCAGAGGGTAAAATATCTGCTCTTGCAGAAGAAACACCTTTAATTCTCTTCTTTTTATCAAGGTCAAGACCTTTAAGCATATTGTAGATATTGTCAAATTCTTCGCCGTTTATGCGGTAATTATGTATAGTATTAAGAGGGCTCTTTCTCATCATCTTGCTAATCTTACAAAGACTTCTGCAAGATCCGCCTACACCAATAAGTTGGGTTTCAGGGTCTATATCTTTAAGCCACTCAATTCTCTTTAACTGCTCGGTGAAGAATTCTTCAATCTTAGACGCTTGCTCTTCGGGAGTTAATCCGTCGCTCGCAAAAAGTTCGGTTAAAGTTACCGCGCCAAAGGGAAGAGTTTCATAGTTTAAAAGATTCTTTCTATTGTATCTTACTATCTTAGTGCTACCGCCACCTATTTCAAAAATTATTCCTTTTGGAATATCCATAGTGTTGATAACGCCCTTATAGACGTACATTGCCTCTTCTTCAGCGGATAAAACGCGGAGTTTTATACCGCAAGTCGTTGCAACTTCCTCTAAGAAACTTCTTTGGTTTTTAGCGCGTCTTACGGCAGCGGTTGCTACCGCTATTATCTTTTCAATTCCGTATGCGTCGCAAAGTTTTCTAAACATACGGAGAGTTTTTAATGTTTCGGTTATTCTTTGTGGCTTTAAAAAGCCATCCCTTTCCATGTCCTTTCCAAGTCTTACGCTTTCTTTAAGTTGATCAACTACGATAAAATGTCCGTCGCCTAAAAGTTCAACAATTACGAGTCTTGCAGTATTCGAGCCTAAATCAATAATTCCTATCTTTTCCAATTCTTATTCCTCTCGCTATAATTTTTTGCATAGAATTTCATTTTATAACGCCGTTATTATATCACGGTTTTTCAATTTTGAAAAGGTCTAAAAAAGGTTTTTGTGCAATCTTCTATCTTTATTGTGCAATTTGCTTTTTGCAAAGGAATTTTTACGCCAAAAACACCTATTTTTTAAATCTTTTTTCACGCCTATGTTATTACATAACATATTATACATTGTCTTTTTTTATTTTTCAAGGCGTTTTTAAAATTTCTTTGCAATTTTTTCCCCGCTTTCACCCTTCTTCGTATTGCTTTTCTTTTTTTGCAGTAATTCAAGTATTTTATTAGAAAAAAACTGAAATACCGACAGTAAAATTAAAAAAGCGCCGAAACATCTCTTTAAAAAACTTCCTTTAACCGCTAAAGCAAGCAAACTTCCGCACAAAGAACAGCACCCCGCGGGAATTATTATCCAAAGCAGTCCCTTCTTTTCAACTCTACCGTTTTTCACGTGAATTATAAGCGATACTATTGCCATAGGTATAAAGGCAACTAAATTTATCGCCTGAGCGTTTATTTGGTCTACCGCAAAAAACACGGTGAGCATAGGAATTAAAATTGCGCCACCGCCCATACCCATTCCGCCCAAAACACCGGCGGAAACTCCCGTAACAAATAAAAGTATAATCTTTCCCATAATCAAAAAAACAGTGATTTCACCCCCGCAACGAGCATTACGACCGCAAATATTTTAGTCAGCCAATTTGCGCTTAGTTTTCCAAGTAGCCACGCCCCGATTATTCCCCCTAAAACGACGCCGACACCCGACGGTATTCCCGTAGCAAAGTCAAAATTACCGCTTGTAAAATACACTATTGCGCTTACGACGGTAATAGGCAAAATTACGGCAAGGGCGGTTGCGTGCGCAGTCTTAGTTTTCATCTTCAATAAAAAACTCATAAGCGGAACGACAATCATTCCTCCGCCACCCCCGAAAAAGCCGTTAGCAAGCCCCGTCAAAGCGCCCGTTAGAGCCATATACACCTTATTTTTGATTTCTTCGCTCATTTTTCACCTCTTAAACCAATAAAAGTGCCCCTATAAGTCGATTTTCTCACTTTTATTCTGTTTTTCTCACGGCGTAAAATTTAATTTTTTTAAATTTTACGCCGTTTTACCTTTTTATTATCTCCTGTTTGCAGAAATTTTATGCTCCAAATTTAGGTAAGTTCTATCGCGCGCGCAAAAAATATTATAAATTATTATGAAAATTTAGCGATATTGCCTTAAATAAATTGCAATTAGCGAAAAAATATTGTATAATGTAATGGATTAAAAATTCAAATTTGTGCAAAAGGTGACTTATGAACAAAACTGAAAGCAAATTAAACTTAAAAACACTTCTCACGTTTTTGACCGTGCTTATGCTTACCTTCGTAATGGTATTTGCTATTGCATGTAACAATAACGGCGGAGAATCCACTTCGGAATCTACTTCCGATTCGACGTCCACTTCGGAATCTAAGGAAACTAAGACGGATAACCAAACTCTTAAAAACGGCGACTTTGAGTTTTCAAGCAGTTCGAGTTTCCCCGCAACTCCTTCGAGTTGGAGTTATACGACCGACGGCGCTCCCTATGCAACTGCGTCTACATCTTCAAGAGGTATGATTGACACTGCTGACGAGGCGTACGGCAAACTTTCTTCTAACCACAAAAACACCGTAAACCCCAAAACGCCTTTAACCGCTGACGACGAAAATACAGAGGCTAACGAGGCAGGAACGAAAATTCTTATGCTTCACAGCACTGAGTATACCGCTCATTACTACACCTCTTCGACCTCTTTAAAACTCAGCGCAGGTCAATACGGTAAACTTTCGGTATGGGTAAGAACGGACGGTATCACCACTTACCTCGGCGCAAAAGCAGGCGCTTATATTAAAGTTAAGAATAACGTCGTTAGTGAAGATAACGCAACTTACGATCCTCTTATGATTGAAAACATTGACACTAAAGGTCAATGGATAAATTACGTTATCTATCTTGAGCCAAACCAAACTAAGGCAACTACTTATACTTTAGTATTAGGTCTTGGACAAGGCAACAAGCACAACAAAGAAAAACTTTGTAACGGATTTGCTTACTTTGACAGTATTACGTTTGATTACGTTTCCAAAGAAGACTATACGACTGCAACTGCAACCGCAACCGTAACCAAGTCGGCTACGACCGCTAACGAAGATTTTATCGTTGACGCAAGCGCTTACACTACTAAAACTACCGTTAACCTCAGTTTAGCAGAAGGTACTTCGGCATCTTTAGACGTAAGCGGTGGAAACGGCGCTTTCAATAACGTTAACATTAACAATCCTAACGGCGGATACGAAATTGAGGCTAAGGGTAACGCAGGTTACGTTACTGCAGATACGACCGTTGACGGCAATACTTTCAAGAACGCTATCTATATGGATTTCAGTTCTTTAAAGAATATCGGTTCGTCTTACACTTATACGACTAAGACTTTCACTCTTCCCTACGAAACTTATAGAAGAATTTCTTTCTGGGCAAAAATTTCCGCTCGTAACGCCGACACTAAAGCAACTATGTCCGTGTACAACGTTGTAAACGGCGAAATTACCGGAAACCCTGTTGCTACTTTCGATAACGTTTCTACTGAAGATTACGAAAACGATAAAAACGGTGACTTTGCAAGATACACTTTCTACCTTGCAAACAACTTCCCCGCTGACAATATGGAATACGCTATTAAGTTCTCTTTCGGTCCTACCGACAGAGCAAGCGTAACCGATATTAAAACTCTTCCTATTGGATATGCAATCTTCAAAGATTTTGAATATGAAGACATTAGCGAAGACAACTACTCTATCGCAGATACTTCTACTGATACGAGGGCTAAAAAAGGTACTCTTACCGGTAAATATAATAACGATTACGTAGAAGACGAAGATGATGAAGAGAGTGAAAGTAAAGACAGTTATTCTATAACCGTTGGTACTAACGCATCTCTCCGTATGGAACAAGGCGAAATCGTAAATCTTAACGACCTTACGAGCGTAAACCTTTACACTCCCGATTCTACGACTGCAACCGTAGGTGTTGTAAACAGTAAGTACGCAAGCCTTTATACTAACGATAATCTTAAAAATGCTCTTGCTTTTGTAAAAGGTAAAATCCAAAACGAAAACACCGACGTACAAGCACTTCTCGTTCAAAACTCAGCAAACGAACAAGTTTACGTTGCGGCAAACAGCGTAACCGTTTCTGCAAAGTCAACTTACGTATTCTCCGTTAAAGTTTACGCACACGGCGACGCTAAGGCGTTTGTAAACCTCGTAAATATGGGCGACGCGTCTACGAGCGATAAAGCAGTTATGTCTTACAACGTAAAGGGCGACTACAAGATGGAAGTTGAAGTTTCAAACGTTGACTGTTCTACTTTCCTTGACGGATACGCGCAAGTAACCTTTATCGTAACTGCAGGTAAAGAACCTTTAAATTTAAGACTTGAATTCGGTCTTAACAACGCAGGTGTTGCATTATTCGACTCTATTTCGGCAGGAACTTCGTCAACTTCTTACAGTTCAGTTGACAGCGTAAAGAACGCTTTTGAAGCCGATTACAATTTCACTGCTCCCGATAAATTCACTCAAAAGGACGGTAAAATTTACTACTACGAAAACGAAACCGACGCTAAAAACGACACTAACCGTCTTAAAGACGACGACGGTAACGACAGATACGACGTTGCTAAAGAATTAGAAATTACTACTTTTGGTACTGTTAAAAACAACACTTCTTCAACTGCTAAACTCGTTCAATACTATAACTTTGACGTTATTAAATACGTTATTGAACCTGCTGAGGTTGTAGAGGAAGAAGAATCTACCGAATCTACGAGCGACGAAAACGTTGAAACCGTTGACAACTACGGATGGTTACAAGTTACTTCGATATTAATTGCTATCGCTCTTATTGGCGCTCTCGTAGCGATTATCGTAAGAAAATCGTTCAGCAAGAAGACGAGCAAGAAGAACAAGACCAAGACTTATTATCACCAAGGTTACAACAAAAACAACAGATATTCAAAGGGTGGCGACGTAGCAGTTCCCGACGCTGAAGACAACGAAAAAGAATACGACTACGACAATCCTGACAATAACTAACAATTAAAGCGGAGTTTTTAGCTCCGCTTTTTATTTGTCTTAAATTAAGTCATTTTATACAAAGCGCCCGTCGGCAAAATGCCGACGGGCGCTATCTTAAAAATAAATCATAATCTTTTCTTTGCGCTTGTATATACCTTATACAAAGGATAAAATAACAGTGGAACGATTACTGCATTTGATACGGCTTGCGTTATTGCAACGGGAATAGACTGAAGAATATAAATTTTCTTTACCGTTGGCGATATAACGCCTAAAACCCAAATATTTAATAGGTTATCAATGAGAGTAAAAACAATCGTTAGTAGCACGCAAACAAGCGTAATTACCCCAATTTTCATTGGCAAGGACGAAGACTTAAGCCACTTACCCAAAAGTCCTAAAACAACTGCAAACAGATTGTAATATATAAGATACAATACGACTACTTGAGGGAAAAACCCAAAAACTATGCACCTTACAAGTGAAAATGCGGTAGCCGTTACAACCCCTCTAAAAACGCCGAATATAAAGCAGTAAACGGCAAAAATAACCGTTACGATTTCTATTCCGCTTATTGCGGATAAAACCAGTTGACCGCCTATTAAAAGGGCAACCGTAACCCCTATAAAGGCAATTTCCTTTGCCGACCTAAACATTAGAAAGAAAGATAATACCAGACGTAGGTACACCCTTTTTTAATATGTATTACGTCCGCGCCTATCGCTGCTGAATAATAGGTCACTCCGTCAACTTCAACGCTTCCCCACGCCGAATTTGTGTTTTCGGTATCGTCAGTATAGAGCATCCAACACTTTGACCCATCGGCAGGATTTTCTATGCCGTTTATTGAGGTTACAAAACCGTCGGCAACGGTAAAACTAATCTTTCCGTCGGTCTTTAATAAATTCATATAATCTATTAAAGTATCGCCGTTTGCCACTTCGTAATCGTCGTTTACGGTAATAACGACGGGCGAAACGCTTGTTTGACTGCTTTCACTTGTCTTTTCACCACTTTCACCCAAAAAAGAGGTGTTCTCGCAACCTGCGCATAAAATACAGCAAATTGATAGAATTGCAACCGCGAATAGTTTGGTTAAATTGAAAAATTTTCTCATAAAAGTTCACTCCTTCGGCGTTTCCGCCTAAAAAAATACACCCTTTCGGGCGTTATAAAAAAAGCGCACCACAAAAACTTGGAACGCTGTTTTCTCTCCGTTTACCCAAGAAATTAAAGTTACGGTAGGTTACCCGACTTTACGGTAATGGCTGTTGCGACGGATTTTCACCGCACTTCCCCTACTCTCTGCTTATTTTTAGCAACTCGTAACGTTATGAACTTAATTGTATTTTACTCTCACTTAAACTTTTTGTCAACAAAAAAAGGCGACTTTCCCTATTTTTTCGTCAATTAAGGAAAATCGCCGTTTCTCTATTAAATTTTATCCTTCAAATTCGTAATAATATTCCGAACTTTGCGTTGGGGGCATTCTATTACCCTTTTTTACCTCAACAGTACCGATTTGCTTTCCGCTACCGTCTAAAATTTTGTAAGTTCCGCTCTTTGGAGCATTATCTCCGGGATTTAATCTATTCATAAAATCCACCTCCTTGGTCTTATTATTGACCTAAGTTTGGTGTCTTATTCTTAAATTTCTAAATCGTCGAGAGTTTTCTCAAAAGACGGCATTATGTTTTCGACAAAATATTTTACGCAGTTTAAGTCGCTTTTCTCTATCGTCTTCCACACCGTTTTCTTTGCCTTTGCAAATTCTTTATTACCGCTTTTAACCTCTTCAACGCACTTTATATATGCGGCAATTCTATCCGCGGATTTCATTATTTTATATTCTATTGAAGTTTCGTTTGGAGTAATAAATTCAGCATACGACGATTTAAGCTCCTCGGGAAGTTTATCTAAAAGTTTTTCGCAAGCGAGTTTTTCCAAATCTTTGTATGCCGTATTTATTTGGCTGTTAAAATACTTTATTGGCGTTGGCAAATCACCCGTAATTACCTCTCCCGCCTCGTGATAAGTCGCTAAAGCAAAAGTTTTATATTCGTCTACCTTTCCGCCAAAAATCTTATTTTCTATAATTGCCAAAGAGTGCGCAATAACCGCAACGTCCCAACTGTGTTCTTTTACGTTTTCTTCGACGGTTGAACGCATAAGCGCCCATCTCTTTATATATTTCATTCTGCTAAGATATGCAAAAAAATCGTATTCCATAATCTCTCCGTAAAAACAAGCCACACTTTCGTGTGGCTTATTACTTATTATAATTTTACAAGTTCATTATTTACAACGTCGTATGCGGTATTGCTTTCTGCTATTTCAAACTTAACGTTTGTAGATCCCTCGAAAGCGTCCTCTGCTATATCAACAAGGCTTGCAGGAACGTAGAATCTTGAAAGTGACGAACACTTTGCAAAAGCGCAAGCGCCGATTTTTTCAACGTTTTTCAAGGTAACAACGGAAGTAATTTTCGTTTCATAAAAAGCGTATGCGCCAATTTCTTTTACGTCTTTACCGAGTTTTACGTCGTATAATGAAGTACAGCCTTTGAACGCGCTCATACCAATTACCGTACCCTTAGCAGTCGTTCCGCTAATGCTACCGATTTCTAAAGTTTTAAGAGCGGTACAAAAAGCAAACGCCTCGCTTCCAATCGTTTTATACCCTTCGGGGATAACGACTTTTGTTACCGTAGTGTTATTTTTAAAAGCGTTTTTAGCAACTGCAACGACGTCTTTTTCGTTGTAAGTTGACGGAAGTTGTACAGTTTCGGGAAGAGTTACGCCTTCTTTTACTGAAATGGAATAACCGCCTTCTACTTCGGCAAAATCAAAATATTCATTTGAAGTCGCCGTGCTTGCCTCTTTATCTTTAACGAAATTACAACCCGCAAAACAAAGAGTTGAAATTATCAATATCGCAATTACCGATAAAACCTTTTTCATATTAGACCCCTACTTATAATAGATACTTATAGTATAATTTATATTAAAAATTTTGTCAATACTTTTAATCAATTATTATACTTTTTCAGTAAAAATTACAAAACTTTCGACAAGAATTCTTTTAACCTGTCCGTTTTTGGATTTGTAAAAAACTCTTCCGGCGTTGCAACCTCGGTAATTTTACCCTCGTCCATAAATACGATTTTAGACCCAACGTCCCTCGCAAACCCCATTTCGTGAGTTACGACAACCATCGTCATTCCGCCTAATGCAAGTTCTTTCATAAGCGATAACACCTCTCCTACCATTTCGGGGTCTAAGGCAGAAGTCGGCTCGTCAAAGAGCATAACCTCAGGGTTAAGCATTAAAGACCTTACTATTGCTATACGCTGTTTTTGTCCCCCCGATAAGGTTGCAGGATAGACGTTTGCTTTATCTTTTAAGTCAATTCTTTCAAGTAACGAAAGAGCCTTTTCTTCAGCCTCTTGTTTTGTGAGAAGTTTAAGTTTTACGGGCGCGTAAGTTAGGTTTTTTAGCACTGTCATATTATTAAAAAGATTAAAATGCTGGAAAACCATTCCTATTTTTCTACGGGCGAGGTTTATGTCAATTCCGCACTCTTTTTGCTTTTGGCTAAGCAGTTTTTTAAATTCAAAACCTTCCCATTTCTTTAAAAGCCTTTCACTCTTTATTTTCTCTAAAAGAACTTCTTCGTCTTCACCCTTTTTGAGTAGTTTTTTATACGTATTTGAAACTTTTATAACGTCGTCGTGAAGATAAGGCCCTGAAGGAGTAATCATCTTTCCGTCAAACCAAATTTCGCCGTACGAAACATCTTCTAATCGGTTAAGACATCTAAGCAAGGTGCTTTTCCCCGATCCCGACGGACCGATAAGTACTACTTTCTCGCCTTTTTCAATTTCAAGATTTACTCCTTTTAAAACTTGTAAACCGCCAAAATTTTTATATACGTTTTTAACGCTTATCACTCTTTCTCAACCTCCTTTCAATTACTTTTATAATGAAAGTCAAAAAATACACTATGGCAAGATAGCACATAGCAACTACAAGCATTGGCGCTAAATATGAGGCAAGATTTTGCCCCGAGCCGATAATTTTAGACGCTTGCGTTAAATCTATCATACCTATCATGCTAACTATAGACGTTTCCTTTACTAAGGCTATAAGTTCGTTACCGATAGCAGGTATTACGTTTTTAACACCTTGCGGAATAACTATTCCTACCAAAGTACGGCTACTTGAAAGACCTAACGCTCTTCCTGCCTCCGTTTGTCCTTTATCAACCGACATAATGCCCGCTCTTATGTTTTCCGAAACGTAAGCACCGCTGTTTATGCCGAATGCAATTATTGCAACTACCAGTTGCGGAAATCCTCTTATTGCAAACACAACGAAAGACATCAAGAAAAGTTGCAAAGCCATAGGAGTGCCCCTTACGACCGTTACGTATATTTCACACACTGCATTTGGAATTTTTAGCCATTTGTTACCTTTGCCCGTTTCGGTTGCTATTTTTATTATTGCCACTAAAGTTCCTAAAATAAGACCGATAATAGCCGCGCCAATCGAAATTTTAAGAGTAATTTCAAACCCTTCTAAAATAAGTTCAAGGTATTTTACTTCTGAAAATATCTCGCCTATATTTTCAAATAAGGTCGCCAATAAGTTGTTTATCATTATTTTTCCTCACTTCACAGTAAAAACCGCTTTTATAAAAAAGCGGTTTTTCGAGTTCATTAATCCTCTAATCCAAGATGCTTTGCAACGAGTTCGTTTATTCCCTCTTCGCCAAGTTCTGCCAATACTTCGTTAATTGCGTTTAAAAGTTCGGTATTGTTTTTATTTACGCAAATTGCATACTCTTCTTCAGTTGCGGTATTTGCGTCGTAGTATAAAGCAAAACAACTAAGTCCCTCGCTTTTATTTACTATAAATTCAGCAGGGAGTTTATCAACGACAACGGCATCAACTTGAGTTTTCAACGCATCAACTGCAAGTTGTGCGTTATCAAAACCTATTTTAGTTGCCCCACTGTTATATAAAGCGCCCGTTTCTAAGCCGATTTCATCTCCAACGTAAATATCTCCCGTCGTATCCGTTTGTACGCCGATTGCCTTGCCTTTAAGTTCACTCCATAAAACGTAGTCAACACCTTCCTCGGTCGTACCGCTCTTTTCAAGTTTGCCGGTTTCAACTATAACGTATTGCACACTCGTAAAATACGGAGTTGAAAATGCAACTTTCTCTTTTCTCTTTTCAGTAATAGTAATACCTGCCGCACCACAGTCGTATTTAGTGCCTGATGCAACGTTATCAATTATTACCGAGAAATCGGTATTTTCAATAACTACCTTTTTGTTGAGTTTTTTGCCGACAAGTTCCATAATGTCTACGTCTACGCCCTTAATCTCCGTGCCGTCGTAATATTCAAAAGGAGCAAAAAATGCGTTCGTGTCAACGTATATAGCCCCGTCAGTGTTTGGCGAGGTATTACCGCATGATGCAAACGTAAACGCCGTAAGTCCTGTAAGAACAATGCTTAAAAATAAAGTGATTAGTTTTTTCATTTTAAATCTCTCCTAAATCGTATGCTTTTGTCTTTTCAATTTACAAGCAGTATATTACCACTTTAAATTTTTAAAGTCAAACGTTTTTGCATAAAAATTTAGGATTTTTTCATTTTTATTTTATTTTTATTCATTATTCAAAATATTGTGTATTATTATGCAATATTTCTTGCATAATTAATATTAAATATTATAATCCGTTATTATAACGTGTATTTGTATATTTCCGACTTGGGAAGTTTACGCTCTTTAGCAACGGTCTTGACGGCGTCCATTTTACTCATACCCTTTTCAATATATAAATTGATATGCTCTTCAACCGAAAGGGATAGGTTTGGGTTTTCTTCACCTTTTCCGCCCTCTACGATAATGACGTATTCCCCTCTTGGGTTTTCTTCGCTTACGCCCTCGCTTAAATTAAACCTCTCTACGCTTTCGTGGAGTTTGGTAATCTCCTTTACTGCCGCCGCCTTTCTCTCGCCTAAACCCTTATAAAGGGTTTCAACAGTCTTTTTCAAGTCGTGCGGAGCGCAGTAGAATATCAACGTCATATCGAGATTTTTATATTTAAAAAAGAGTTCGTCCTGCTCCCTTTTCTTTTCGGGCAAAAAGCCAATAAAGGCAAATCTTTGAGCGTCCATACCCGAAAGTATAAGCGCCGGCACAAACGCCGTTGCGCCGGGGATTACGGTATATTCTATACCCTCTTCGACAAGCATTTTCGTCAAGACGTTACCGGGGTCTGAAATTACGGGAGTTCCCGCATCCGTAATTACGGCGATATTTTTACCCGACTTTAAGTCGGCAATTAGCCTCTCACCCGACTGTTTTTCATTAAATTTATGATATGAAACGAGTTGTTTTTTTATCTCGTAGTGGTTTAAAAGTTTAAGCGAAGTTCTCGTATCCTCGCAAGCGATTATATCCACTTCGTTTAAAACCTCTAACGCCCTCAAGGTAATATCTTTTAAATTCCCAACGGGAGTTGATATAAAATATAACATAATTATCCTTAATTTTTTATCGTTTCAAGTACTGTAAGTTGACGGGTAATACCCTTTACTCCCTCTACTAAAAACAAATACGGCTTTTGATTTTGTCCGCTTATTACAAACTGCAATCTATACGGCTCAATTTTATTTTCGCGCATTAAGTAAAGTAAATCGGTAAGCCGTTCAACCCTTTGGCACATACAAAGTCTTCCGCCGTGGCGCAGTTTTTTTGCCGAAATTTGCACTATTTCCTCTAAAGTAACGGCAATTTCGTGCCTACAAACAGCAATATGCCCCTCGGGATTTTTCTCGCCCGAATTTTTCTTTTTATAGGGCGGATTGCAAAGTATTAACGAATAAAAACCGTTTTTATCTTTCGGTACTTCCTGAATAGGCATATTATGGCAAAAAATTTTACCGTCCAAGTTGTTGTATTCTATGCTTCTTTGAAAAGTATCGGCAAGTTCGGGCTGAATTTCATATCCGTCAACTAACTCGACGTCCTTATTTAAAGCGTAGAAATGCATACCGACTATCCCACTACCTGCGCAAAAATCGGCTACTTTATCCCCCTTTTTAAAGGATGCAAAACGGGATAAGAGTACGGCGTCGCTTGAAAAACGGTAAAGGTTTTTATTTTGTATTATTTTAAGATTATCTATAAGTAAATCTTCTAAAGTTTCGTTTTCTTTTAAAATCATAACTTGATATAGACGGCAACGTCACAACGTAGCCACATAGAAAAAGGGGCTCGCATTTAGCGAGCCTCTACGTAATACTAATTAGTCTTCAACGGGTGCGCCAACAGGACAAGCTGCTGCACATGCACCGCAACCAATACAAGTATCTGCGTCTATAACGTAGGAGTCTGCTCCAGCGCTGATAGCAGCAACGGGACAAGCGTCTGCACACGCTCCACAGTTAATACATGCGTCAGTAATTTTGTATGCCATAATTTTTACCTCCGTTTTTTAGGGCGAAGAAACGTCTTCTTTCCCCTTTCGTTTTATTATACCACAAAAAAATATATTTGTATATAAATTTTCGTAATTTTTTAAATTTATTTTATTTTTGCTTTTTAATCGAGAAGGTCCTTCATTTCTTTCTCTTCTTTTGAAGTGTCTTCGTCTTCTATTCTGTTTGCCCTTTTTACTTTGATATCGCTAAGATTAAAGTCTTTAAATATAAGCGAGCCGTCCCCGTTTTCAATCTTAACCTTTACTAAAAGTTTAAGCATATTATTGGAAATTACGGTTGCTTTTCCCTCGGGAGTTACAACCTCGCTACCGATTTTTGGCATAAGTTTAAAGGTTTCGCTGTAATGGTCGTTTTCGTATTCTAAACAACACATAAGTCTACCGCAAAGACCGCTAATTTTAGTTGGATTTAATGAAAGTCCTTGAGTTTTTGCCATCTTTATAGTAACCTTTCTAAAATCAGGCATACAACTTGCGCAACAGCAAACTCTTCCGCAAGGAGCAATTCCCCCAAGTATTCTCGTTTCGTCCCTTATACCGACTTGTCTAAGTTCAATTCTTATATGAAACGCCGAGGCTAAATCTCTTACGAGTTCTCTAAAGTCTATTCTTCCTGCCGCCGTAAAATAGAATACTACTTTCGTATTATCAAAAGTAAACTCCGCGTCGATAAGTTTCATCTTCAAATCTCTTGCAACTATTTTTTCGTTAGCAATTTTAAGCGCAGAGGGAACTTTTTCCTCGTTTCTTTTTACTCTTGCCTCGTCTTCGTCGCTTGCAGGTCTTAATATCGGTTTTAAGGGTTGAACAATCTCTTCGTCAGGAACTTCTTTGGGTTCTATTACAACCTTTCCGTATTCAACTCCTCTTGCCGTTTCAACTATTACACCCGAGCCTTTTTTGTAAAATTTTGCAGTAGGCTCGAAATAGTAGACCTTTCCGCTATGTTTGAATTTTATTCCTACAATTTTTGCCATCTGTATTTTTCCTCCAAAATACCGAAAAGAATAGAATCCGCAGTCATTTGCGTATTCGCGCTAAACGCCACACTCCTTTCCTTTGCCGAAAGCATATCTTCTATTGCAAGTAACGCGCCTATTTTAAACTCGTTTAAATCGGTATCGTTTAAAAGCCCCGCCCTTTTTAGTTTTAATACTCGCATTACTTCTACTTTCATTTCAGCGATAAACGCCGTCATATTTTCTTTGTCAATCTTAGAAGAATAGACTAAAACCTCTTTTGACGACTTCATTTTTGCCAAAATCTCTTTGCATAGGTCAGCCGTTTTTTCTATTTGCTTGTCTTCGTAAATTCTCTTTACGTTAGAAAGTCTTCCTCCGCCAAGTGAAATTGCTTTGTCCAACTTTTTTATGTCGGTAAACTCGCCTATAAGCGCGTTTTTAAGCACTTTATCGCCAAAAGGCGGAATATCTATACGCTTTACCCTCGACTTCACCGTCGGTAAAAGAGTGTAATCTCCCGTTGCGCCTATAAGTATACAAACGTTTTCGGGCGGTTCTTCTAAGGTTTTTAATATCTTATTTTGCGCAGAACTATTCATATTTTCAGCATTTGAAAGTACGAATAACCTCTTTGCGTTTTCTATCGGTTTTATATACGTCTTTGAAATCAAATCGTCTACGTCTGCCGTTAAAATCTTTCCGTCTTTTTCGGGATAAAAACTGCAATCCGCATACTTTTCTTCACTAATAAGCCTACAAACTCTACAGTTACCGCAACCGTCACCGTCACACGCGATAAGTTTTGCAAACACCTTTAAATAGTCGCGCAAAAACTCACCGTCTGGGCATACGATAAGATAGGCGTGAGAGAGTGTTCCCCTCTTTTTGTCGCCTTTAATTATCTTATATGCGTTAGTAGATTTTATAAGTTCTTCTAAATAGTTCAATTATATTATCTCTCTTTTTCTTAGTATTTCAATAACACTTTCAAAAACTTTATCCGCCGACTGCCTTGCGTCTATTACGGCTATACGGTCGCTATATTCTTCGGCTAATTTCTTATATCCTAAATATACTCTCTTATGAAATTCAAGTCCGCTTTGTTCTAACCTATCGTCTTTATCCGCCCCACCCTTTCTTTTGAATGCTTCTTCGGGTGAAATATCGAAAAATAAGGTTAAGTCAGGCATACAGTTTTGTACGGCGTAAACGTTTATCCCTTTTATAAATTCCATACCAAGACCTCTCGCATAGGCCTGATAAGCAAAAGAGGAATCTATATATCTATCACAAATAACGATTTTGCCTTGATTTTTTGACGGAATAATTTTTTCCTTTATATGTTGCGCTCTTGCTGAGGCGTATAATAAAGCCTCCGTTTCGTCCTCCATTTCTACGTTTTTGCCGTCTAAAATAATCTTTCTTATCTCTTCGGCAATAGGAGTTCCGCCCGGTTCTCTGGTAAAAATAAAACTCTTTCCGCTCTTTTTTAAATATTCTTCAAGCATTTTAAGTTGAGTTGATTTACCCGATCCTTCACAACCTTCTAAAGTTATAAAAAAACCTTTTCCCATCTTAATACCCACTGTACGTCTTTATTATATAATTCATAAAAGCAAGCGATTCGTATTGCATATCTCTTTGTGCGCTCTCAAAATTGAACACACACAAAACGAGTCCTTCAGCAGTCGTTCTCTCTCCCTCGCCTTCTGGGTTATTGGTGTAAGTAAACCAACTGTCTTCAATCTTTTTACGGTCTTTATAATTTTTATTGAGTTTATAAAGGTCTATTCCAAAAGGCTTAATTTCTCCTTGTCCTTCAATCTCTTTGCCTTCACTGTCGTACTTTTTTATTTCGCCGTACCAAATAATATCGTTGCCTTCGTCTTTTGCCGTCTTTATGGCGTTTGTTACCGAAAGCCAATTCTTATAGACGTTTTCTATACGGATTATTTCGTTTTTTACGCCCTCTTGCTTTTTTGCCTCGGTGCGGTAAGTCTTTCTATAATTACCTGCGCTATTTATTCTTTCAGTTAAGAAATACCTCTCGATAGTTGCGTTATTTACGGTATAGTTTGAATAATCTTCGCCGTTTACGGTAATAAACCCGTTATCAATGCAGTAGGATTTAGCGTCGTTTAAAAATTCCTCTATATTATAAAAATAACGAGAATTTATTGCGGTTTCCATAGATTTCGCAGTCGTGTTTTCTTCGCCTTCTTTTACGTATTCTCCACGGCCGTCACTCATAATTATTACGTCGCCCTCGTTAGTTGTCGTACGCAAGTTAAGCATATAACTTGCGCTATACTGACCTGCGCTGGTTATAGTTGTCGAGTGCCACTCCAAAACGTCATACGATAAAATTCCCTCGTCTTTTAACTTCTTTAAAAGATTACCGTTATTTGAATGACTTACGGATTGAACTTTTTCATAAGTTGTAAAATAAAACTCCTCGCCAACCGTTATACGAGTACCGAGAGTCGTAAAAAGTAACGACCATACGACAATTCCCGCTATTATTGATATTAATATTTTTACCCAGTCGTAGCTGAACATATTTTTAAGTCTGCTACCGTTTATTTTTATATCCATTTGACTTCTTCCGTTAGGTTTATTATTCCCACACAATCCGTAAAATATATCTTAAAATACTTTTTTACCGCCAATTAATAACTTCTTAATACAAAAATAGGACTGTCAAAGCGACAGTCCGTTTTTATCATTCTTTAATAGAAACTATTTTTACCTGATAATCGCACTGAGGCGCTTTTACTGTTACTACGTCGCCTACTTTACTGCCGATAAGGGCTTTGCCAAGCGGTGATTCGTTAGAAATTCTATTTTTTGCAATATCCGCCTCGGTAGTGCCTACTAATTCGTAAACGCTAACTTCATTAAAATCAACGTCTAATACTTCTACGGTTTTTCCTACCGATACAACGTCTTTTGCTCCACTGTTTTTGATAATCTCTGCAACCTTAAGTTTAGCCTCGATTTCAACAATTTCACCCTCAATACGGGCTTGTTCGTTTCTCGCTGCGTCGTATTCCGCATTTTCGGAAAGGTCGCCGAAATCTCTTGCAACTTTAATTCTTTCGGTTATCTCGGGACGTTTAACAAACTTTAACTCCTCAAGTCTTTTTTCAAGTTGTTGATAACCTTCTTCGGTAAGAATTACTTTTTCACTCATATTATAACCTCTTTTTTATTGCTCTTTAAGCGCAAGGAAACCCGTACCCCGATATTTCGAGGATACGGGTTTTTCCCGCTTGTTATTTAATTATTTAGATAACGTGTAAGTAAAGCCTCTCTTGCAATCGTCGTCGGCTACGCTTACTTGTGACGGATAACGGATAAGTCCGTTTTCTTTCATCATTGCCGAAATTGCCTTGATAGCATTTCTACAGTCGTCAGCATTTTTAACCGTCATGAAGGTCTTATATCCGTCGTTTGCCATTTCTTCGTCGCATGCGTTTAAGCCCTCTGCGGTGTAGTTAAGATACATATAAACCTTACCTCTTGCAAGGAACATCTTAACGAGCGCTTTATTTTCAACTTCGCCGTCGTCAGCAAGTACGAAAGATTGAGCGTATACTCTTAAGAGTTTATAGAATTCTTCAGGAGTATCGGCAACCCTATCACTTGATACGCCGTATTCAAATCCGTTTGCGCGAGTTTCGTCGGTAGCCTTAGTAATTACCGCTTTCTTAGTCTTTCTAAGACCGTTTACGAACATAGTTTCTTCAACAAGTTCGTAAGCCTCGTCAACGTCGTCTTCGCTTGTAAGAACGAATTTTACGGGAAGTTTTTCGCCTGCAACTACTTTGTAACCTTTCTTTTCGCAATCCGCTAAATCAAGATTTACTTCAAGTTCAATAGTTTCTCCAACTACTTTCATTGCGCATGCAGGTACGTTTGCTTCAAGAGTGTATCCAAGGTCGCTTGCGTCGGTATAACTGTAAACCTCTGCTTTAATATTATCGAATACGGTGTCGGTATCGAATGCAGGAGTTTCCTCTACTACTTCTTCAACTTCCTCAACCTCTTCTACAACGGGCTCAGCAACAGCTTCAGTTTCCTTAGCAACTTCGTTTTCAGCAAGTTTTGCCGCAAGTCCTGCCGCGATTGCCAATTGAATTCTCTCTTCTTCTTCCGCTTGACGTTTAGCGTCCGCCTCGTCTCTTGCTTTTGCTTCAGCCTCTGCTCTTGCATTAGCCTCTTCTAAAGCCTTAATTCTTTCAGCGTATTCAGCATTAATTCTTGCTTGCTCGTCTGCTTTTTCGTCGTATTCTTTTCTAAGTCTGTCTTCAGTTTCTTGGCTTGCTTCGTCTCTTGCTTTTGCAATAGCCTCTTCGTAATCCTCTACGTTAGTGTTATCAGCGTTTACAGCCTTAATTTCTTCAAGACACTTAGTTCTTTCGTCCGCTCTTGCTTCTTTAATGCGCTCATCTCTTTCAGCGAGAGCCTCGTCAAGTTTATTTTGAGCGTCTTTAGCGTCTTGCTCTGCTTTTGCAAGTGCTTCTTCGTTCTTTTTAGCCTGCTCGATTTCTCTAATTGCTTGAAGTTTAACTTCTTCAGTCTTTCTCTCTTCTTCTGCCTTCTTTGCCTCGTAGCCGAGTTTTTCAGCCTCAATCTTTTCAATTTGAGGATCTTTCTTAGCGTCAACTACTACGGGAACGCCTGCAACTACGGTTGCATTTGCGTTTGCGTTAGCATATTTTTCTTCAAGTTTAGCGTATTCAGCGTTAGAAATCCACTTAGCGTAAACTTTAATATTCTTTCTCTTAGTAAGTTCAGTTGCAGCAAATTTAACGGTACACTTAGAGTCTGCATACCAACCAAGGAACTTGTATCCCTTTCTTCTTGGTGGAGCGGGATGATTAAACTTTTCACGTAATTTAACTTTAATTCTCTTATTGTACTTACCGCCTCTTGCATAGAACGTTATCTTATATCTCCAATTCTTAATAACTGCAACGAGTATCCAAATAAGGAATAACAATACGATAAGTCCGCCAAGACCGAATACCGCATAAGTTATGATATTGTCAAGCATTGGCGTGCCCGTGCTAATAATAGCCATTTGCGCTTCATTTGTAAAATCGGTTACGTTGAACATAATAGTGTCCTCTCCCCAAGTGATATTATAAACCTCTTCAACCGTCGTGTGGCGGTATTTGATTACGCTGGTTTTATCTTTTATTTCAGCAAGTTCTGTTTTGTCAAGGAATTTTATCGTTAATACGAAAGTATATCCGGTATCTTTAATTTCTTTAACTGCGGGTATTCCGTCTAATTCGTTAGGCTCTAAAACGGTTACGGTGAAATAGTAACGAACTATTTTACCTTTTAAAGTTGCTCTCGTAGTTTCGTCAATCTTCGAGGCAACCTCGTTTACTTTATCTCCGCTTAAAAGAAGGTTGATGTTTCTCTCTATTGAAGGAGTTGCACCCTCTCTTACTCTCAATACCGCTCCGCTATCGAAGAATTCCTTAGGAGTATCACCGTCCATACAGGTAAGCGTTACTTCGTATTTAGGAGTTTCCGCGCTGTCTTTAACGGTAATTGAACTCGTAAGTTTCTTATCTTCAAGCGATTCGCTTCTAACGGCGCTACCGTTGTCCGTAACCTGTAACGCTCCGTCTACGGTAAAACTGTCTTCAAACGCCTTTACGATATCACTGCCGTTTTCAACCGTTACACTGCCGTAAGAATACTTCTTAGCCGTGTAATTAGCAACGGGGGCTGATTCTTCTTCAGGTAAAAGTCCGCACTCTCCAAGGCAATCTGCAAGGGCTTTAGCGTAATTACGGTATTTAGAAATAAGCGTTCCGCCCGATAAGCCGTAATCGGATTCTTTTTCGATTGCTACTTTTGCTACCGCGTCTTTTACGATATCCTTATATTCAACCAAAAGTTTACGGGCAACCTCTCTATCCCCTTCGAAAAGTTTGTTGTCGCTGTTTTCGGGACGAAGGTCTTTTAAACTGTAAAGAATATCCTCTCCGTCGGCGTTCTTTTCGTAATAAACGATAGTACCGAGATTGCTATACGCCTCGAAAGCGCTTTCGCATTTAGCGAGAAGTTCTTTCTTTGCTTCAGCAGTTTCTGCCGAGGCTTTCGTATCTAAAACTTCTTCGTACGCGCGCTCCATACAAGACTTTAACGTTTTTAAGCCGTCTATGTACTTAGCAACTTCAACTCTAACTTTCGTCATCGCTACTTCAAAAGAAGTTTCGGTTTCGTAGATAGATTGCATTTCGGCTATTACTTCTTGAGCCTTTTCTACGGATACGTCTGTTTCGCTTTCATATAACGTTTGGTTTGCATAAGCGTTACCGTACTTATCCCCAAAGTAAATCTCACGATAGTAATTTACTTTTGCAACTTCAACTGCTAAAACGTCGTCTTGAGTTTTGTTAGTCGTCTTAGCGTTTTCAACTGCGCCGGCTTCAAATTCAGCAACCTTTGCGTCTACTAACGTCTTATCGAAGTCTTTAGACTCATACGACTTTGCTTTGAAGTTTTGCGAAAGATAAACTTTAGCCTCTTCTATCAAGGTTGCGTTTACTTCTTTATTTAAGTCGTTTTCAACTGCAACCTCAGTCTTTCCGTTTCCGTCTACGGCTACGTAACGGTTATAGAAATTGTTTGCCGTTTCGTAAATACCGTAAAGTCCGTTAAGACCGGTGTTTCCAAACAAATATCTTTCTGCAATCTCATTTAAATCGGTTGACGAATCCGCCATATCGTAACTTATGGCTGTAACGAGGTAATTATAAGCCTCGTCATTCTCGTCTACGGTAACCTTATCGCCTATCTCTTCTTTGATAGTTGCGATATCGGTTTTGAGAGCATCAAGACGGTCGTTAAGTTCGTCTGCGCTATACTCTTTCTGCGCGTCGTAACTGCTTTCAAACTGCGCCAACGCATCTACGGAAGAACCGAAAATTGCAGGCACAAAAAAAGCCAACGCCGAAAGCGTTATTAGCAAAAACGATAAAATTTTCTTGCTGATGCTTTTAGTCATAGCCATCTCCTATGCGATTTCTCGCTACTTACCTTACTATATTTTAACATATAAATATAGTATATTTATATAATATCACAAAGAGCAAATAATTTCAATAAAATATATGAAATTTTTTTAAACTTTTTTAACTTTTTACTTACTTGTTTTTACAATCATTTTTTAGTTGGAAAAATTTAGTAATTATCACGCGTTTTTCTTGCAAAATATAAGTTTGCTTTTACGGAATTTTACTAAATTTTACCGCGCTTAGAGGTAATTTATACCCTGTTTTACACCAAAAGTCCGCCTATAAGTCGATTATCGCCACTTTTTGCAATTTTTGACAAATTTTAAGTATTAAAGTGAAAAAATTTTTTTACGTCAACTCAAAAAAAAGGAGGGAAATTACTTAATCATTATATAATAATATATAAAACGCGTTATCTAAACTTCTAAAACCGCATCAAAAAAGACTGACGAACGTTTCGTCAGTCTTTTTTATAGATTGTCAATTATTAAACTAATTCGATAATTGCAACTTCAGCAGCGTCACCGCGTCTTTCACCAAGTTTATAAATTCTGGTGTATCCGCCTCTTTGTTTAAGTTCTTCTGCTCTTTGCGCATACTTAGGAGCGATTTCATTGAAAATCTTTTCAACGAGAGGATGTTGAACACCCTCGGTTCTTTGCTTGAATTCTTTCATGGTTTCCTTACCTCTTTGCTCTTGAAGGTCGTAAGTAAGGCTCATAATCTTTCTTCTTGCAGCAAGTTTCTTTGCTCCGTCTTTATAAATTTTGCTAACAACTTCTTTACCTTTTTTATCTTTCGTGGTTACGGTCGATTCAACGGTATCCTCGTAAGTGTTCATAGCAAGAGTGATGATTTTTTCTACGTACGGTCTGAGTTCTTTGGCTCTTCCTAAAGTAGTTTCAATCCTGCCATACCATAAAAGATTAGAAGCTTGATTTCTTAAAACTGCCATTCTCTGGGTGGTAGTCATACCTAATTTTCCCGACATTTTTTTAGTCCTCCTTTTCTCTTAATGACAGACCGTAGGTACTTAATTTATAAATTACCTCGTCCAACGATTTCTTACCTAAGTTTCTTACCTTAAGCATATCGTCTTCGGTCTTTTTGGTTAAATCGTCAACAGTGTGGATATTTGCTCTCTTTAAACAGTTATACGAACGAACTGAAAGATCCATATCCTCTATGCTCATTTCTCTTATCTTGCCCGTAATGTCTTGCTTTGGCGGAACTACGATAGGTCCGCTCATAACGTCGCTCAACTTGAAAAGTTCAATATGCTCGCCGAGAATTTTCGCAGCAAGGCTTATAATTTCCTTTCCTGAGAATGCGCCGTTAGTCCATACTTCTAAAGTGAGTTTATCGTAATCGGTGTTTTGTCCAACACGCGTATTTTCTACGTTATAACTTACTTTCTTTACGGGTGAATAGTTAGAGTCGATAGCGATATAATCAATCTCGTCTGTTTTATTATGCTCTGCGCCTTTGTATCCTCTGTCTCTTCCTACAACTATTTCCATATCAAGCACACCGCCCTTGTCTATGGTACAGATATAAGCGTCTTTGTTTAACACTTCTACTTCCATATCGGGAGCGATATCGCCTGCAAGAACTACTGCAGGTCCGCTTTTGCAAAGTCTTACAACTTTCTTAAAGTCGGAATCGGTAGTAGTCGTCTTAAAAGCAATGCCCTTTATGTTTAATATAATTTCCGTAACGTCTTCTTTAATACCGGGGATGGTAGAAAACTCATGCTTTACTCCGCTTGCGAACTTAATGCCTTGCGCAGCAGCACCCGGAAGGGACGATAATAACGTCCTTCTAAGCGCGTTGCCAAGTGTTAAGCCAAACTCTTTTTCAAGGGGCTCAACGACGATTTTCGCATAACTTCTGTCTTCGCTTTCTTCAACCTCGATCTTTGGCGTTTCTATTTCCATCATAGAAAAATATACCTCCTGATTATTTATTTTGGTATATATTACTTAGAATACAACTCGACGATCATCTGTTCGGTTATCTGCGAATCAATATCCTCTCTTGTCGGAAGTGCAATAATCTTTCCTTCGAGTTTTTCAGTGTCGAAGTCTAACCATTTGGGCATCTTACCGCTCTTTGCAGTACCCTTTAACGCCTCAAAATAAGGAGTCGATTTCTTGGTTTCTTTAACTGCGATTACGTCGCCTACTTTAACCTGATAAGAAGCAATGTCTACCGATCTGCCGTTTACGGTGAAATGAGCGTGAGTTACAAGTTGACGAGCTTGAGATCTCGATACTGCAACACCCATTCTATAAACAACGTTGTCAAGTCTTCTCTCTAAGAGAGAAAGCATGTTTTCACCGGTAATACCCTTCATTCTGTCGGCCTTTTCATAATATGCTCTAAATTGACCTTCAAGTACACCGTAAATTCTCTTCGTCTTTTGTTTTTCACGAAGTTGTAATCCGTATTCAGAAACCTTCTTTCTGTCTGCTCCGTGTTGTCCGGGAGCAACAGGTCTTTTTTCAAAAGGACAAGAGGTCTTATAGCACTTGTCGCCTTTTAAGAATAACTTACCGCCTTCACGTCTACATAAGCGGCACTTTGCGTCTGTATATTTAGCCATTATACTATCTACCTCCTATTATACTCTACGGCGTTTGGGGGGACGGCATCCGTTGTGAGGAATTGGCGATACGTCGGAAATCATAGTAACTTCCAAACCTACGTTGCCAAGCGCTCTAATTGCCGATTCTCTTCCTTGACCGGGGCCTTTTACGAAAACTTCTACAGAACGAAGTCCGTGTTCCATAGCAACTTTCGCTGCAGTTTCACTTGCTTGTTGAGCAGCAAACGGGGTGCTCTTTCTCGAACCTCTATAGCCGAGTGCGCCCGAACTGCATTGAGTAATAGCGTTACCGTTTGCATCAGTAACAGTTACGATAGTATTGTTGAAAGAGGACTTGATATGAACTTGACCTTTGTCAACATTTTTAAACTCTTTACGTTTTTTAACAACTTTCTTAACAGCCATTGTTTATATCCTCCTTCTCTTATTTACCTGCAGTCTTCTTCTTAGCAACAGTACGACGCGGACCTTTTCTAGTTCTTGCGTTTCTCTTGGTGCTTTGTCCTCTTACGGGAAGACCTTTTCTGTGTCTAACGCCTCTGTAACATCCAATTTCCATAAGTCTTTTGATGTTAAGGCTTACTTCACCTTTAAGTTCACCTTCAACTTTAAGGTTGTTTTCAATATAATCTCTCAATTTTGCAACGTCATCTTCAGTTAAATCCTTAACTCTCGTGTCAGGATTAACTCCGGTTGCGTTTAAAATTTTGGTTGCGGTCGGTCTACCGATACCGTAAATATAAGTGATACCGATTTCAACGCGCTTTTCTCTTGGTAAATCTACACCGGCAATACGAGCCATTTTGTATATCCTCCGAATTTTTTTATAAGTTTGATATTTTTTGTTTCCCGCTTTTTACGGGCTTTAAGTTCAAAAGTAATTAACCTTGTTTTTGCTTATGGCTCTTGTTCTTTGAGCAGATAACCATAACCTTACCTTCTCTCTTAATGACTCTGCATTTGTCGCACATAGGTTTCACTGATGGTCTTACTTTCATTTTTTTAATCCTCCGATTTAAGTTAAATTAACAAAATTGTCAGCTTTTGCTACGCCATACTATTCGACCGTTGTTCAAATCATAGGGGCTCATTTCTATCTTTACTGAATCTCCGGGAATTATCTTTATGAAATTCCTCATGAGTTTTCCTGAAACGTAGGCTACGATTACGTGCCCGTTTGAAAGTTTTACCTTAAATTTAGCACCTTTCAACGCTTCTAAAATCACGCCTTCTGCCTCAATAACGTCGTCCTTTGACACAGTTGATTCCTCCAATTTTATTTTGTACCCTTCGGTACGGTTTTACTTGTTGTTTTGCACACGCTTTCAGCGTCTTCCTTTTCCATAAAAGTTTACACTTTTACCATCAGAATTGTGCGTGCGCCGTCTTTTTCTTTCGGATTAAAGCGTTAATATCTCAACGCCGTTATCTCCTATCAAAATTGTATTTTCGTAATGAGCGGACGGTTTTTTGTCCCTCGTTACGCAGTCCCAACCGTTAAGGTCTATCTCATACCCGCCCATATTTACCATGGGTTCAACGGCAAGAGTCATATTCCTCTTCAGCCTAACTCCCGTTCCTCTTTTGCCATAGTTAGGCACGTTTGGATCTTCGTGCATATCCCTACCTATACCGTGACCGACCATTTCTCTTACTACCGAGTAGCCGTTCTTTTCGGCATGGGCTTGAACTTGCGCGCCTATATCTCCAAGCGCACTGCCTACGCATATACCCTTTATTCCTTCAAAGAAACATTCTTTCGTTACGTCGATAAGCCTTTTCTTTTCGGGGCTTATGTGCCCTACGTACAAACTTCTTGCCGCGTCGCCGTGGAATCCGTTTATATACGCGCCTACGTCAACGCTTACAATCATATCTTCTTCGATTATTCTGTTTGACGGGATACCGTGTACAACTTGCTCGTCAATCGAGATACAAGTCGTTGCGGGAAAGCCGTACAAACCTAAGAACGAGGGTTTTGCTCCGCAAGACGTTATATAATCATACGCTATTTTATCAAGTTGCATTGTAGTCATACCGACTTTTATCTTATCCTCAATGAGTTTTAAAACGTCGCCGGTAATCTTACAAGCCTCTCGCATAAGTTTTATTTCTTCGTCTGTCTTTATGCGTATCATCTTAGCCTAACTTTTCGCAAATGGAATTGAATACTTTTTCGATATCGCCGTCACCGTCTACGGTAAGTAATACGCCTTTATTTTCGTAATACTCAATAAGCGGTGCGGTTGATTTTTGATATACTTCAAGTCTTGCTCCAACGGTCTCTTCGTTGTCGTCTGCTCTTTGGATAAGTTCTGCTCCGCATTTAGCGCAAGTAGTACTTCCGTTTAAATAGTCTACGTGATAAGATTCTCCGCATTTAGCGCAAACTCTTCTTCCCGTAATTCTCTTTAAAAGTTTTCCAAGGGGTACGTCAACGTTTACTACTGCTTCAACCTTAGAGAAAGTATCTAATGCCTCGGCTTGAGAAACCGTTCTGGGGAAACCGTCTAAAAGATAACCGTTTTTGCAGTCCTCTTTTTCAAGTCTTTCCTTAACTATCTGTATGGTAACCTCGTCTGGAACGAGTTGCCCTTTGTCGATATACGACTTGGCAACCATTCCAATTGGGGTTTGTCCTTTTATATTGCTTCTAAATATGTCACCCGTTGATATGTGAGGAATGTTGTACTTTTCAGCAAGTCTTACCGCTTGAGTACCTTTTCCTGCGCCGGGCGCTCCAAGTAATATAACGTTCATCTTACTTTAAGAATCCTTTATAGTTCTTCATCATAATCTGCGATTCAAGAGCCGTGTTAAATTCAAGGGCTACCGATACACAGATAAGCATACCTGTTGCACTGAACGCTCCTCCGTTCGTTACGGTAGGAATGAAGTTAAATACAACGGTGGGTATGAGTGCAAGGAGAGCAAGGAATATTGCTCCGAAAAGAGTAAGTCTGTTAGAGATTTTCTTGAGATAATCTGCAGTTGGCTTACCCGGTCTAATTCCTGGGATAAATCCGCCGTTTTGTTGAATGGTCTTAGATATATCTTCGGGATTGAATTGAATTTGCGAATAGAAGAACGCAAAGAACACAACGAGTAAACTTAAAAGTATTGCATAGAAAGGATATCTTGACGTAGAACCGAGCCAAGTACTCCACCAAGAGAGCGCGTTAGTCCAGTTAAAGAGCGTCATGATAAGTTCTGGGAAAGTAAGGATTGAGAACGCAAAGATAAGGGGCATTACGCCGTTTGCGTTAACCTTAATGGGAATTACGGTAGATTGTCCGCCGTACATCTTTCTTCCCTTAACTTGCTTTGCATACTGTACGTTTATCTTTCTCTCTGCCAAATCTACGAATACGATTGCGCCGAATACGACTACAACGAGTATTAAGTAAATAATAAGGTAGAGTAAGTTAGTTCTATTGAAACTATCCGAGAAGATAAGACTAAACTGTTGTGTAATGAAAAGTCCTACCGTTGCAATGATACCTGCGAAGATGAGGAGTGAAATACCGTTAGAAACACCATAATCGGTAATTCTTTCTCCAATCCATATCGTTGCGCAAGTTCCTGCAGTATAGAAAAGAATAATTATTACGTAACTTAAGAAGTTAGTAAAGCCGTTTACGTTTCTTACACCGCCGGCTATAATTGCCGAAAGTTTAGGAATATCTCCGCCTTCTGCGGTTGCAAGCGTTCCGTAACCTACTAAAATACCTATTGACTGAACGATAGCAAGGATTACTGCAAGATATCTCGTATATGCGGATATCTTCTTTCTTCCTTCTTCGCCCTGTTTTGATAATCTTTCGAGAGGCGGAATTGCTACGGCTAAAAGTTGCATAATAATTGATGCGTTGATGTAAGGTCCTATACCCATTGCAAATAACGTTCCGTTTGCAAGAGCGCCACCTGTCATCATACTCATTATATTGAGGTAAGACGCGCTACCTGTGATGTTACTGTTTAAAAGTTCAGTACCTACGCCGGGAACGGGAATAAAACATCCTATTCTGTAGATAAGAAGGAACAATAACGTCCAGTATATCTTATGTCTTATCTCTTTTACTTTAAATGCGTTTTTTAACGTCTCAAACATTTTCTACCTCCGCTTTTGGGTGGGTTATACTATTTCTGCCGTGCCACCTGCTTTTTCTATTGCTTCTTTTGCAGAAACAGAGAATTTAGCAGCCTTTACGGTTATAGCAACCTTAAGTTCACCGTTGCCAAGTACTTTAAGACCTACGGCATTCTTTACTTCTTTGATGAGTCCCATCTCCCAAAGAATTTCGTAGTCTACTACAGCACCGGCTTCAAATGCGGAAAGTACGTCGAGGTTTACGATTGCGTAAACTTTTCTAAAATGATTGTTGAATCCACGTTTGGGAACTCTACGAGTGAGGGGCATTTGACCGCCTTCAAATCCCGGTCTTACTCCACCGCCACTTCTTGCCCATTGTCCTTTATGACCTTTACCGCTAGTCTTGCCAAGTCCTGAGCCAATACCGCGTCCAAGTCTTTTTTTGGAAGTTCTTGCGCCTTCTGCAGGCTGTAACGTATCAATTCTCATGTTAATACCTTCCTTATACATTCTCGACTTTTACCAAGTGAGAAACAACTTTAAGCTGTCCCTGCAACGTGACACTGTCGGTAAAAACCTTTGATTGATTTATTTTTTTAAGACCTAATGCTGCTACCGTTGCTTTTTGCTTGGGAAGACATGCAATAGTACTTCTTACAAGAGTTACTTTTACTTGTGCCATTGAAAGTTCCTCCTATTAACCTAACACTTCTTCAGCGGTCTTTCCGCGAAGTGCTGCAACTTCTTCAACAGTCTTGAGTTCGTTAAGTCCTGCAATAACTGCTTTAACCATATTTACTGGGTTAGAAGTGCCGTGTGATTTGGTTCTAATGTTCTTAATTCCCGCTGCTTCCATTACCGCACGAACAGGACCGCCGGCGATAACACCGGTACCTTCTGCTGCAGGCATCATGAGGACTGAACCTCTACCGAACTTACCTACTACAGTGTGAGGAATTGAAGTACCTACTAAGGAAACTTTACGCATAGCCTTTTTTGCTTGTGCAGTTGCCTTTTCGATTGCTTCGGGAACTTCGTTTGCCTTACCGCTTCCGCAGCCTACTCTGCCGTTTTCGTCGCCGATTACAACGAGAGCGGAGAAACGCATTTTACGTCCGCCTTTTACAACTTTCGTAATACGGTTAACGGCTATAAGTTTTTTGCAAAGACCGTCGTCACGATCATTCTTTCTTTGAGGTCTATTGTTATCTCTTGCCATTATTTTCGTTCCTCCTTTTAGAATTTTAAGCCGCCTTCACGGGCGCCGTCTGCTAAACTTGCTACTCTTCCAATATAGATGTATCCACCTCTATCGAATACTACTTTTTCAATACCTTTTGCAAGGGCCTTTTTAGCAAGTTCTACACCTACTACCTTTGCTTGTTCGCTCTTAGTTTTGTCTGCAAGTTGCGATGCAACTGCTTTTTCTTTCGTCGAGCAAGCAACGAGTGTGTTGCCATTTACGTCGTCGATAATCTGCGCGTAAATGTTGTTTAAACTTCTATAAACACAAAGTCTTGGACATTCGGGAGTGCCAGAAATCTTGTTTCTTACTCTCTCATGTCTTTTCCTTCTGTCTGCATTTTTATCTAATTTAGCTATCATATCAGTTTACTCCTTATTTACCTGCAGTCTTACCTTCCTTACGTTCGATTACTTCGCCCTTATAAGCGATACCGTAACCGTGGTAAGGTTCAGGTTCTCTCAAACTTCTAACGGTTGCTGCATATTGTCCTACTTTTGCTTTATCGATACCGCTTACAACGATTTCGGTAATTGAAGGACATTCAAGCTTAACGTCTTCAGTTTCAAGAATTTCGACGGGGTGCGAGAATCCAATGTTGAGAACAACTTTGTTTCCGCTCTTTGCTACTTTCCAACCTACGCCGTTTACAACTAAGGTCTTTGCGTATCCGTTGGTTACGCCTACTACCATGTTGTTTAAAAGCGCTCTGTATAAGCCGTGTTTCGCTCTTACGTTAGCCTCGTCGTTTGCTCTTACTACCGTTGCTACGTTTCCTTCTACGTTGAAGGAAATGCAAGATGCGTCGTAGTCTTGGGTAAGAGTTCCCTTAGGTCCTTTAACGGTAAGTAATCCGTTGTCTGCCGTTATAGTTACGCCTGCCGGTACGTTTACCGGTTCTCTACCTATTCTTGACATATTTGGACCTCCTTACCATACGTAAGCAAGAACTTCACCGCCGTGGTTAGACTTTCTTGCTTCTTTATCTGTCATAACGCCCTTGGGAGTGGAAATAATAGCGATTCCAAGACCGCCCAATACCTTGGGAAGTTCTTCACAGCCTGCGTAAATACGAAGACCGGGTTTGGAAACTCTCTTAAGTCCGTTGATAACTTTTTCACCCTTAGGACCGTATTTCAACGTGATTACGATTTTACCTTGTACGCCGTCTTCAACAACGTCGTATGCTGAAATGTAACCTTCGTCGAGAAGTATTTTTGCTATTGCCTTTTTCATATTAGATGCCGGTACTTCTACCGAATCATGTTTTACGATAAGGGCATTTCTTATTCTTGTGAGCATATCTGCGATAGGATCTGTCATTTCTTTCTAACCTCCTCTTACCAACTTGCCTTCTTAACGCCGGGGATTTGGCCCTTGTACGCTAATTCTCTGAAGCAAATACGGCAGATTCCGTATTTTCTAAGAACAGAGTGCGGTCTTCCGCAGATAGAACATCTCGTATATCCTCTCGTTGAGAATTTAGGTGTCTTTTTCTGTTTATTTATCATTGCTGTTTTTGCCATGATTCTTCTTCTCCTTAATTAGCTTTAAAAGGCATTCCCATTGCCTTAAGAAGTTCTCTTGCTTCTTCGTCCGTTTTTGCGGTCGTTACGATGCAAATATCAAAACCTCTTACCTTTTCAACCTGATCGTACTGAATTTCAGGGAAAATAAGTTGTTCTTTAACGCCCATTGCATAGTTACCTCTTCCGTCGAAAGACTTTGAAGGTACACCCTTGAAGTCACGGATTCTAGGAAGCGCAATAGATACGAGTTTATCAAAGAAATCATACATTCTGTCCTGTCTTAAGGTTACCTTAATACCGACGTTCATGCCCTCTCTTACTTTGAAGTTTGCTACAGACTTTTTAGCCTTAGTAAGTACTGGCTTTTGACCTGCGATTTGAGCAAGTTCTTGCTGTGCAATTTGTACGCTCTTTGCGTTATCTTTAATGTCGCCAAGACCGTTGTTAATGGTTATTTTAACAAGTTTGGGACATTCGTTTACGTTCTTGTATCCAAAGTGTTTCATAAGATATGGAACTACTTCTTCTTGATACAATTTTCTCTTTCTGCTAACATACTTTGAATCGGTTGCAGTTTCCTTAGCAACCTGAGTCTTTTTGTCTGCCATCTTAATTCTCCTTATTCGGCTTTATCTGCTTTTTTAGCAGTGGTTTTTCTGGTTTTCTTGGGAGCGTCAGCCTTGTCTGCCGTCTTTTTAGCGGTAGTTGCTTTCTTTGCTGCCTTTTTAGCCTCTGCGGTTACGTCTAAAGACTTTCCGCACTTTTTACACGTTCTAATCTTCTTTCCGTCAACTACCGTGTAGCCAACTCTCGTTGCTTTTCCGCATGCAGGACAAACTACTAATACGTTAGAAGCGTCGATTGCTCCAACTTGAGGAGTGATTGCGCTAGTTTCGTTAGCTTTTCTTGCCTTTCTGCTTCTCATTTGAACGTTTACGCCGTCAACTTTTACTTTGTTGTCAGCGGGGATTGAAGATAAAACCTTACCGGTTTTTCCAGCGTCTTTACCGGTCAATACTAATACGGTATCATTCTTTTTAACTTTCATTTTTGAATCTCCTTAAAGTACTTCCGGCGCAAGTGATATGATTCTCATATAATCTTTATCACGAAGCTCTCTTGCTACAGGCCCAAAGATACGAGTTCCTCTGGGTTGTTTTTGGTTATCGATAATAACTGCTGCGTTATCGTCAAACTTAATGTGCGTTCCGTCAGGTCTTCTAAGTCCTTTACTGCTTCTTACGATAACAGCCTTAACTACGTCACCCTTTTTAACGGCTCCACCGGGAGTGGCAGTCTTGACACTTGCTACGATTACGTCACCGATATTACCGCTTCTTCTAAACGATCCGCCAAGCACTCTTATGCACATAATTTCTTTTGCACCTGAGTTGTCAGCAGCCTTTAATCTGGTCTGTGGTTGTATCATATTGTCTATGCCCTCCTTTTATTATTTAGCCTTTTCGATAATTTCGGCTACTCTCCAGTTTTTATCTTTGGAAAGTTTTCTGGTTTCGACTATTCTAACCTTATCGCCTACGCCACACTCGTTATTTTCGTCGTGCGCCTTGTATTTTTTAGAAGTAGTTATAGTCTTTTTGTAGAGGGGATGAGTTGCTCTTTGCTCTACGGTAACTACAACCGTCTTATCCATCTTGTCGGAAGTTACGAGTCCGACTCTTTCTTTTCTTAAATTTCTTTCCATCTTCTACTCCTCCGCTTAAACGTTTGCCTTGATTTCTCTGGCACGTATTTCGGTCTTAATTCTTGCGATATCTCTCTTCGTATTTCTAATTACGATAGGATTGTCAAGTTGACCGGTAGCGTGGCGGAAATGAAGGTTAAAGAGTTCTTCTTTCAAATCAGCCAACTTGGTGGTCAATTCGTCATTAGTCATTCCGTGAATTTCCTGTGCTTTCATGATTAACCTTCAACTCCTTCTTGATTTTCTTTCTTTATGAACTTGGTCTTAACGGGAAGTTTATAACTTGCAAGACGCATTGCTTCTCTTGCGTCAGCCTCGCTAACACCTGCCATTTCAAACATTACTCTACCGGGTTTTACTACTGCTACCCAGTATTCTACCGTACCTTTACCTGAACCCATTCTGGTTTCAGCGGGCTTCGAGGTGATGGGCTTGTGGGGGAATATGTCTATCCAAACTTGACCGCCACGCTTAACGAATCTCGTCATTGCTATTCTGGCTGCTTCTATTTGGTTAGAAGTTACCCAAGCCGAACTTTCAGCCACGAGCGCGTATTCACCGTATGCAATTACGTTACCTTTGGTAACCTTACCGGTCATTCTGCCTCTATGCTGTTTTCTTCTTTTAACTCTTTTTGGCATTAACATATTAAGCTTCGCCTCCTTCGGTTCTTCTTACGTCGCCCAATACTTCGCCCTTGTAAATCCAAACTTTGATACCGATACAGCCGAAAGTAGTGTGTGCTTCAGCAAATCCGTAATCAATGTCTGCACGAAGGGTTTGAAGAGGAATTGAACCGTCATGATACTGTTCACTTCTTGCTATTTCAGCGCCGTCAAGACGACCGCTTACCATAACTTTGATACCCTTTGCGCCCATTCTCATAGATCTTGAAATCGCTTGTTTCATACTTCTTCTAAAAGATGCTCTCTTTTCAAGTTGTGCAGCGATTGATTCTGCTACGAGTTGAGAATCACAGTCGGGCTTTTTAACTTCGATAATGTTTACTGCAACTTGCTTACCTTTAGTGATTTTAGCAAGTTGTTTTTTCATAACTTCGATTTCTGCGCCTGCTTTACCGATTAATACACCGGGACGTGCAGTATGAATAGAGATTGCAATTCTACCTGCTGCTCTTTCGATATAAATTCTCGAAATTGCTGCTTGATAATAAGTAGTTTTTACGTATTCTCTAATATCATGGTCTTCTTTAATGAATGCGCCGAATTCTTTTTTGTCAGCATACCATTGGGTATCCCAACCTTTAATAATACCTACTCTTAAACCGTGTGGATTAACTTTCTGTCCCATAACGACCTCCCTTACTTAATCGTATCAAGAATAACCGTGATGTGGCTGGTTCTCTTTAAAATTCTAAAGCCTCTGCCGTGTCCCATCGGTTGCATTCTCTTAAGCGTCGGGCCTTGGTCAGCGTAGCATACTGCTACTTTAAGGTCGTTAGAGTTCATCTGCATGTTGTGTTCAGCGTTTGCTGCCGCAGATAAAACAACCTTTTTAACGGGTTCAGCACCGGCGTTAGATATGTTGTCGAGTATTGCTACTGCTTCGTTTACGCTCTTTCCTCTAATAAGGTCAAGAACAAGTCTTACCTTGTAAGGAGAGATTCTAATAAACTTAGCGATTGCTCTCGGTCTATTGTCTTTATTTTCCTCAATTCTTTGAGTCTTTAATTTCATATTCTTTGCCATTTCGTCCTACCTCCATTATTTACCGGTCGTCTTAGAACCAGCGTGTCCCTTGAAGGTTCTAGTAGGAGCAAACTCACCGAGTTTGCAACCAACCATATCTTCGGTAACGTAAACGGGGACGTGCTTTCTTCCGTCGTGTACGGCAATCGTATGACCGACCATTTGAGGGAATATTGTCGAACTTCTGGACCAAGTCTTTAATACGGTTTTTTTGTTTTCTGCATTTAAAGCCTCAACTCTTGCAAGTAATTTTGCGTGTACGTAAGGTCCTTTTTTAACGCTTCTGCTCATATTCTACCTCTCCTTAATTTACTCTCTTGATAATGAACTTATCAGTCTTGCTCTTCTTCTTTCTGGTCTTATAACCAAGAGCAGGCTTACCCCAAGGAGTAAGCGGGCCAGCATGACCGATAGGTGAACGGCCTTCACCACCACCGTGGGGGTGATCGCAGGGGTTCATTACAGAACCTCTAACGGTAGGTCTAATACCCATGTGTCTCGTTTTACCTGCTTTACCGATTCTAATGATTTCGTGGTCAAGGTTACCAACCTGTCCGATAGTTGCTTTACACTTTACGGGAACGTATCTCATTTCACCGCTAGGCATTTTTAAAGTAGCGAGCGCTCCTTCTCTTGCCATAAGTTGAGCAGACATACCTGCAGATCTTGCGATTTGACCGCCTTTTCCGGGTTGAAGTTCAATATTGTGTACCATAGTACCTACGGGGATATTTTCTAAAGCAAGTGCGTTACCTACTTTGATATCCGCTTCGGGACCTGACATAAGTTCGTCGCCAACGTTAAGTCCAAGAGGCGCTAAGATATATCTCTTTTCGCCGTCTGCGTATACGACAAGCGCAATGTTTGCCGTTCTGTTGGGATCGTACTCTATAGTTTTAACAACCGCTTTGATTCCGTCTTTATTTCTCTTGAAATCAATGATACGGTATTTTCTCTTGTTTCCACCGCCGTGATGACGAACGGTTATTCTTCCCTGAGCATTTCTACCTGCAGTATGTCTTTGATCTTCTAAAAGAGATCTTTCAGGCTTCGTGCAAGTAATTTCTTCAAAGGTGCTTACCGACATAAAACGGCGAGCCGGGGAAGTCGGTTTATATCTTTTAATACCCATTATTATTTCCTCCGATTACTGAAGCGATTCAAAGAACGCAATGCCCTTGCTGTCTTTCTTAAGGGTTACGATTGCCTTTTTATAGTCAGACGTATAACCCTGAGTTCTGCCCATTCTCTTAAGTTTTCCGTGGCAGTTTGCAGTGTTTACTTTCTCTACTTGAACGTCAAATCTTTTTTCAACCTCAAGTTTAATTTCGGTCTTGTTTGCGTCCTTTGCAACTACGAAAGTATATTTCTTATCTTGAATAGTTGCGTAGCTCTTCTCTGTAAGAAGAGGTCTTAAAATAACTTCTCTTTCCATTATTCTCCGTAAACCTCCTGTAATTTTTCAACAGCGCCTTTAGCGATTACTACTACAGAATTTTTAACTACGTCGTAAGTATTGAGAAGGTCAACGTTGATAGTTTGCATTTTTTCAAGGTTTCTTGCTGCTCTTACTACGAGTTCGTTTGCCTCGCAAAGAACGATAAGAACGGTTTTTTCAAACTTGAAAGCATCTCTAAACGCTATCATTTCTTTTGTCTTGCCTTCTGCTACCGTTACGTCGTCGATTACGTAAAATTCATTGTCGGTAACCTTTTTAGAAAGAGCGGAGAAAAGAGCCGTTCTTCTTGCGGTTACGTTCATCTTTTTGCTAAAATCTCTGGACTTTGGAGCGAATACTACGCCACCTTTAATCCATTGTGGTGCTCTGGTCGAACCTTGTCTTGCATTACCGGTACCCTTTTGTCTCCAAGGCTTTTTGCCTCCGCCTCTTACTTCAGATCTGGTAAGCGAACCTTTCGTTCCCTGACGCATATTTGCAAGTCTGGTAACTACTGCTTGATGGATGAGCGGTTCGTTATATTCAATTTCAAACAATGCGCCGAGATCAAGATCACCGGTTACTTGTCCTTTCATATTATAAACTTTTACGTTTGACATATTCTTCACGCTCCTTATTTAACAGTGTTGGTTACCGTTACGATTCCGCCCTTAGGTCCGGGGATTGCGCCCTTGATAAGGAGTACGTTTCTTGCGGTATCCACCTTGACAACTTCAAGGTTTTGAATAGTAACTCTTTCGTTACCATACTGTCCCGGCATGTGTTTGTTCTTGAAAACTCTCGACGGCGAACTGTTTGCGCCCATAGAACCAACCTCTCTGTGTACAGGACCTACACCGTGCGTAGCCATAAGTTTATGTTGATTCCATCTTTTAATTACGCCCGAGAAACCGTGACCTTTAGTGTAACCTACTACGTCAACCTTTTCTCCTTCAGCGAAAACGTCAACGGTGATTGATTGACCTACGGTATAAGCGCTTAAATCGTCAAGCTTAAACTCTTTAAGAACTCTTTGAGGTTCAACGCCTGCTTTCTTGAATTGACCTGCTTCGGGTTTGTTAAGTACCTTTTCGTTGACTTTTCCAAAGCCTACTTTGATTGCTTCGTAGCCGTCTCTTTCCTTAGTCTTAATTTGAACGACCGGACAAGGACCTGCTTCAACGACTGTGACTGGGATTACTTTTCCGTCTGCGGAAAAGATCTGAGTCATGCCCAATTTCTTTCCAATGATTGCTTTATTCATAGATAAAGTTCACCTCCGTATATATTGAAAAAATTGTTTCCTAAATTAAAGTTTGATTTTTACGTCTACGCCAGCGGGAAGATGTATGCTGTCAAGGATTTTAGCGTTCGTTGAATAAATGTCGATAAGTCTTTTATGAGTTCTTATCTCGAACTGCTCTCTGCTATCCTTGTACTTGTGTGGCGAACGAAGAATCGTTACGATTTCCTTTTCAGTAGGAAGAGGAATAGGACCGCTTATTTTAGCGCCTGCTTTCTTCATCGTTTCTACGATTCTTTCAGTTGCTTGATCTACCATTTTGTGATCGTAAGCCGCTAACTTAATTCTAATTTTTTGACCTGCCATTGTGTTACCTCCGTTTTATACTAACATATTGTCAACATTGCCGTGTGTGTCATACCTAAACAATAAAAAAATCACTCGCCGCTGTGTTTTTGCGAATGATATCTCTACTCTTTGGGCATGGTTAGTCGCAAGGGTTATACCCTCACATTTGTCAACGGGAATTATCTTCCTTACTTAATATCAGGTTCCGGAGCCTGAAACAAGCGGGGTTTAAGTAACTTCCCATCTCAACCCATATTAAACACAGCCCATAAATAATACATTATTCAATAGGCTTTGTCAACTGTTTTTCATAGGTAAATAAAAATTTTTTTAATTTTTTTTAATTTCTCGCGTATAATATATATATTATATAATGATATAGCAAAATTTCTTATCGAGAAAGAGAGAAAGTGAAAATTTTTTCAAAAAAAGCAACCTAAGGTTTCATCCTAATTGCTACCGCCACAGTTCATATAGCGCACTAAAACTCAAAGAAAAGATTTTGTTCATCAAAAGATTTTCTTTGAAAAGGAGCAACCGATTGCAAAGTCTTACCGTTTGACAATAGGCAAACGGTTGACAAAAAATCGTATTGCGACGCCGTGACGCTCCACTCGATTTGCTACCGCCATAGTTCTTAGTCAATATAAAAACCTCAAACAAAAGATTTTACGCTGTAAAAGATTTTGTTTGAAAAGGAGCAAACGGCTGAAAAGTCTTGCGGATTACTTTTAGTAATTCGCTGACAAAAAGCCGATTTGCGACGCCGTTGCATCCATACGCCACCTTGTTCGAGCACAATTTAAAGGGTTAGATGCGAGCAAAAGAAGGCTCGCTTTAAAGGATAAGACACGATAGACCTCTTTGGTCATCGGGGTTTAGACTTTAAAGCAGTAACGCTCTTTTGCGATGTAGATAAGCCTTTGAATAAAGGCTTAGATGCGAGCACACCAAGGCTCGTGAGCCCGAAAAGATTTGGTAGACCTTGTTGGTCAGCAACCTGAGGTTGCTCGCTAATACCACCTTGTTCGAGTACCGTTTTAAAGGCTTAGATGCGAGCTAACCAAGGCTCGCAAAGTGGTATTGGATGGGATAGACCTTGTTGGTCATCCCAGTCAAGAACACTTTGCAGTAACGACGGATAGCGAAGTATATAAGCCTTTAAAAATTTTAGTAGTTACCCGTATAAACACCCCACACCGCAACTAAAGTTACGTTTTTCTTGTATCCCCATTGGTTACCGTTTAACGGAACCATCGTCTTCGTTCCTTTTATTTGCCAACCCTCAAATTCGTAATTAGAACTGCTACAAGAGGGAACGTATAATGAATATTTCTTACCGTAAGTAACCGTTTGATTAGTTGACTTTATCGAACCGTTTATTCCACTGGGAAGAGCAAGTTGATAAGTGATTTTACATTCATCTGAAGACGAACAACCCGTAACGACGAACGAACAACAAATAAGCGTACAAGCAGTAAGCAATACTGCTAAAAGTTTTACAAATCTTTTTTTCATAAATTTCTCCTATCGAAATCTTTTTCTTTGGCGACGGCGCACCACTACTCCCATACCTATAATATCGACAACGAGCGCAAAAATTATACCTGCTATAACACCCGAACAGTCAACCCATACGTCTACCCATTGAGTTCCGCGCCCCGATACGAAAGACTGAATCCATTCGTCAAAAAGAGCAAACGCAAACCCAAACAGTAGAGTAATCACCATTGCAACGGGATATCTACCGTATTGAAAAGGTAACGTAAAGGCAAAAAGCGCAATAAAAAAAGCAAGCGACGCAAATTCGAGAGCATGCGCAATCTCCCTCACGGGTATTGATATTTTCGTGACGACCTCTTGTTTTTGAGGTTCGTTCATTTTGTCAAAATCAGGAACTATAACTTCGGCAATTACCGTCGAAACTCCGTTTGACATCTCTGTAGACTGCTCGGCAGTTTGCAAAGAATTATAGGTTATAAAAGCGAGCGAGGCGACGGCAAATATGATAAGTATTATTCTATACAGCGTAATTTTCACCGCGCATCTCCTTTTATTATACGATTAATAACCGCTACGCCACACAAGTGACGTAGCGTAACAATTTATATAGTTTTTAATACTGTACCGACTAATCTCATATCAACTTTTCCAGCGTACTCGGTTTTAAAATGTTTCATAACGAAAGGTACGCTTTTATCTTCAAGAGTTAATATAATAGCCTTAATTTCCTCTTCGCTTAAAAGTTTAGGAAGATATTTTTTTACGGTTTCAATTTGTCTGTCTAAACTCGCAACCGTTTCTTCTCTGCCCGCTTTTTCAAAGCCTGCTCTTTCTTCGGTAAGTTCGTTTACCGTCTTTTGAAGAATTCTCGTAACGTCCTCTTCAGCAAGCGTTTCACCTACCGCTTTCTTCTCAATGCTTGCAAGCATAAGTTTATTTATTACGGAATTTAAGGCGTTTACAGCATCTTTATCTTTCGCCTTCATTGCCTCGATTTTTACTTTTTTAAAATCGTCTATATTCATAAAAACACCTCATTAATCGACTTATAGGCTTATTTCTTAATAGAAATAGCAAGTTCGTCAAGTTGCTTGTCTTCAACGGAAGACGGAGCGTCACTCATAAGACAGGACGCCGTTTGTACTTTGGGGAACGCAATTACGTCACGGATTGAATCGTCTTTACAAATAAGCATAGTAAGTCTATCAAGACCAAACGCAAGACCGCCGTGAGGTGGAGTTCCGTAGTTGAATGCGCCAACGAAGAAACCGAATTTCTTTTCAATATCTTCGTCGCTAAAGCCAAGCACGTTAAACATCTTTTTCTGTATTTCTCTCGAGTGAATACGTATAGATCCGCCACCCGACTCTTGACCGTTTATAACGAGGTCGTACGCCTTTGCCCTTGCCTTGTCGGGCGCACTGTCGATAAGGTCTAAATCTTCAGTCATAGGCGCGGTAAAGGGGTGGTGTACCGCCATGTAACGGTTTTCCTCTTCCGACCACTCGAACATTGGGAACTCGGTTATCCAAAGTATATCGTATTTATCTTTGTCAACGAGATTGAATTTTTCAGCAACGTAAAGTCTTATTCCGCCAAGAGTGTTGAATACGACGTAATCTTTATCGGAAGCAAAGAACAATACGTCACCCTCTTCAAAATTCATTCTTTCCTTAATATTCGCAATATCTTCCTCGGTTAAGAATTTAGCAAACGAAGATTTAATTTCTCCGCCCTTTTGCCAAGTCATCCAGCAAAGACCTTTTGCGCCAAGGGTTTTTGCGTATTCTACGGTTGCGTCAAGGTCTTTTCTTGAAAATCCGCTTGCAAGACCTTTTGCGTTTACCGCCCTTACGCTACCTCTAATAGGTCCAATATTGATAGATAAAGCATCAGTAAATACTTTAAACGTTGAATTTACAAACAAGTCAGAACAGTTGACTATTTTGATATCGAAACGGGTATCGGGCTTATCCGAACCGTAATTTTCCATAGCCTCTCTCCATGGCATTACTCTAAAATGCCCTTCGCCAAGGTCAAGACCTATAGTAGACTTGAAAATGTTTTTGATAAGTCCTTCGATAGGATACATAACGTCTTCTATCTCTTCAACGAAACTCATTTCAACGTCTATTTGAGTAAATTCGGGTTGACGGTTTGCTCTCAAATCTTCGTCACGGAAACATTTCGTAATTTGATAATACCTATCAAAACCCGAAATCATAAGCAACTGTTTATAGAGTTGGGGAGATTGAGGAAGAGCGTAAAAACAGCCTTCGTGTACTCTTGACGGAACGAGATAATCTCTTGCCCCTTCGGGAGTAGAACGTCCAAGCATAGGAGTTTCAACCTCGATAAACCCGTTTTCATCAAAGAATTTTCTCGACGCTTTACTAATTTCGTTACGAATTATGAGATTTCTTTGGAGCGACGGTCTTCTAAGGTCTAAGTACCTATATTTAAGGCGTAAGGTTTCATTTACGTTAGTGTCGTCCAAAATTTCAAACGGAGTAGTATCAGCCTCGGATAAAATCTTAATTTCGTCGGCAAGAATTTCAATATCGCCGGTTGCAATCTTATCGGTTTTACTGCTACGTTCTCTAACTTTACCCTTTACTGCAAGCACGTATTCCGAACGGATAGTTTCAGCCTTTTCAAAAACGGACTTATCTGTAGTATCGTCAAAAACTATTTGAACGAGTCCCGTTCTGTCACGAAGGTCTACGAATATTAAACTGCCGAGATTTCTTCTTCTCTGCGTCCAACCCATTACGACGACTTCTTCGCCTACGTTATTAGCCCTAAGAACGCCACACATAGTCGTTCTTCTTAAATTTCCCATAAATTCTGCCATATGTTTTCTCCAAACTGTGATATATTTTATTCTATCCCTAAACGCTCAAAAAGTCAATCACTTATTAAAACTTTAACTAAAATAATTATATTTTAGAGTTTATATATTATCGGCAGTCTTTTATTTTTCGTTAAAACCTCGTACGGAATAGTTTGTTCCCACTCAGCAATATCCTCAGCGGTTATCGTTTGCCCGCCTTGTTTTCCCATAAAAACCACCTCGTCGCCAACCTTAACTAAACCGTCCACCAACGCAAAGCAAAAATCCATACATATAGAGCCAACGATTTTCCGTCTTTTTCCCCGTATAAGCACCTCTCCGCCACTTCTTTTTCGCGATATTCCGTCCGCATAACCTAAAGACAAAGTTGCGACTAAACACTCTTCGTTTGCTACGAATTTACCGCCGTAGCCAACGCTTTCGCCCTTAACCAATCTATTTACGCAAACGACTTCACCGAAAACGCTCATACAAGGTTGCACCCTTGAAATTCCGTAACCGTAAAGCCCCAAACCAACTCTCACTCCGTCAAACGCAAAATTTCCGTCGGTTGACTTTTGCGTTGCGGATAAATGTTTTATCACCCCCTCGTTAAACTGACTGCAAAACGCCAAAAACCGTTCTCGCTGTTTTTGACAAGCACAGTCGTTTTCCCCGTCGAAAAGATGCGAAAATACGCCCTTTATTTGGATTTTTGACGAAGATTTTATCGCATTAATCAACTTATAGAGGGACTTTTCTTCTTTTACGCCTATTCGGTTCATACCGGTATTAACGGCAATATGCACACCTATACACTTGTTCATATTATCCGTTATACATATCAAATCGGTTAGGTCTTTTTCGTCCCAAACGGAGAGCGAAATATCACTATTTACACACTCTTTCTTTTCGTTAAAATCGGTTTTGCCGAGTATTAATACCGGTGAATGCGTACTCTGTCTAACAATTAATCCCTCTTCTAAAGTCGCTACGCAAAACCCGTCTGCAAAAGCCAATTGCTTACAAACGCCGGCAATTCCGTGACCGTACGCATCAGCCTTGACTACCCAAAATATTTTAGTTTTACCGCCCAATAAAGTTTTAATACTTTCAGCATTTCGTTTTAATATTTTTAAATCGACTTCTACCCTGCCTCTCATAAATTTACCTCGTTATATTCTATTAAATAACTTTACATAAATTGCAAAATATTATATAATGTTAATATTAAATACGAGAGGTTTACTATGAGCAACTTACTTATAAACTATCTTGATAAGAGCAAAACGGCTTATCACGCGCATGATAACGCGGTTAAATTCCTTTTAAAAGGCGGATTTACCGAACTTAAAGAAAATGAGGATTTCCGTTTAAAAGAAGGGGGTAAATATTTCGTTTCAAGAGACGGCTCTGCGCTTATTGCTTTTAAACTCGGCAAAACTTTTTCTTTTAATATAGTAGCGTCACACGCCGATTCACCTTGTTTTAAACTTAAGTACAACCCTGAAATGAAGGTCGAAAATTATTATAAATTCAACGTCGAAAGATACGGCGGTGGTATTTTTTACAGTTGGTTTGACCGCCCCTTAACGGTTGCCGGTAGGCTTATAGTTTCAAACGGAAACACACTTGAAAGCCTTACTTTTACCTCTCAAAAAACGTTTGTCATCCCTTCGGTTGCAATTCACTTCAACAGGACGGTAAACGACGGAATAAAATTTAACGCGCAAACCGATTTAAGCCCTATCGCCGACGTGTTTTCAAATGGCGGTCTTGACGAAGAAATTAAGGCGTTTTGTGGCGATAAACAACTTATAGACGGGGATTTATACGTCGTTTGCAATCAATCGCCCTTTACAAACGGATATACCGACGGACTTTTATCCGCACCGAGAATCGACAATCTCGCAAGCGCAATATCTTCTTTAGAGGCTCTTGAGAAATGTAATCCACAAACGATTTCTGTATGCTACATTGCCGACAACGAAGAAGTAGGAAGTTCCACAAAGCAAGGCGCAGGCTCAAAATTTTTAATTGATATTCTTTCAAGAATTGCAAAAAGCCTTGGCAAATACGACGATTTTGATAAAGCGCTTGCAAACTCGTTTATGGTTTCAGCGGACAACGCGCACGCAACTCACCCAAACCATCCAGAATTTTCAGACCCGACAAATAAGGTGAAAATGGGTGAAGGTATCGTTATAAAACACCACGCAAACCAAAATTACACAACCGACGCTTTTTCCGCATCTGTAATCAAAAAAATATTTGACTCAGCGAACGTAAAATATCAAGATTTCTTTATGAGGTCGGATCTCCCTTGCGGTGGCACTTTAGGAGCAATAAGTTCTAAACAAGTATCCATACGTAGCGTTGATATCGGTCTTGCACAACTTGCAATGCACTCGGCAGTTGAAACGATGGCTATTTGCGATTACGACCAAACGGTCAAAGGTCTTACCGCTTTCTATAACGCCAAAATAACCGCTGACGGAGCGAAGAAAATAACCGTAGAATAAACTAACCGTTTAACGCAAAAAACAGCCCGAAATTTTCGGGCTGTTTTCTTTTTTTAGATAGGTTTTGCAACACATATTAAGCCAATAATCAACTTATAGGCTAATTTTGTCGATTTTCAGTTTTCTTATAATTCGACTTTTTCCGTAAAAATTTTGGCAATTTTTGGCAAGTATAAATTTCGACTTTTTCCGTAAAAATTTTGGCTTTTTTTAGGTTATTTAAAATTCGACTTTTCACGCCACTTCGGCTATATTTGTCAAAAACGCAATAAATTCTCCGTTCGTTGGCTTTTCGTATTTCCCAAAATTTGCGCCGTAAAAAGTATTCGCCACTTGTTGAAGTTTACCCTTAGTATAGGCCGTTTCAATGGCGTTTCTTATATTCTTTTCTACTCCGCACACAGTCGTACTGTATTTCTCGGCAATTTTAGGATATAACACCTTAGTTAAAGAATGTATACTCTCAGGAAGTTTTAACACTTCTTCTACTGCACTTAACAAATAATTAAATCCTTTTAAATTTGCATATAACCCAATCTTAATAAAAAAGTTGTTTATAACCTTAATTTGCTTAGTTGCACGTGAAACGCATAAGTCTTCATTTTCTCTAAATTCCATATTTTTCCCCTTTGTTTTTAATTTTGTATTAATATTTTACTTATTTTTACAAAATTTGTCAAACGTTTTAATGGTATAAATAGTCGAATTTTGACGAAAAGTTTATTTTTTTGATAAATTTTTACAAAATTATTAAAATTTAATTAAAAATTTCACTTCTTGCACCTTAACGCTTTAAGTTTAAATAAAAAATTGTAAATTAAATAACCGTCCACCCACCCATGTTATGAGCCCCAAAAGTTAGACAAACTTTTGGGGCTCATAACACTATCGAGTAATTTTCTTTATATCAAAAAAACGAGGGAGTAAAAACTCCCCCGTTTAAGGTTTTAATTATTCTTCGTCAGCAGTTTGATTGTCGTCAGCAGTTTCTTCAGTAGAAACGGTTGCGTCTTTCTTCTTTAATAATTTAGAGAAGAAGTTGCCCTTTACTGCCTTTTCATCTCCGCCTTCAGCGGCTTTCTTCTTTGCTTCTTCTTGACGAGCAAGTTCAACAACAGGAACGTAAGCCTTAGTACCTTCACCGTCCAAAATGGTAAGTTCAGTATCTTTATCGAAGAGGTGGCTGTGCATAATATCAATTGCAAGTTCGATAACTTGATCTCTTTCAGTCTTTGAACGAGAGTCAACTTTTGCAATCATTTGAGTTGCAGAATCAACTAAACTCTTAACTTTTCCGTCTTCAGTTACATCTACGCCGTCTTTAGCGAATACGCAGTAAAGAAGGGTTTCAGCACCGAGTTTTTCAACAACGTCAACCTTAACGTTGATAACGGTTTCTCTTGAAGTATTGATAAAGCTTGCTTCATCATGAAGGTCTTCAGGTCTTACACCGAATACAACGGGTTTACCGGTATTGAAATATTCTTCGCCGTTGATAATCTTATCAGATTTAGCCTTTGGAAGAGCAACTTTGTTACCTTCAAATTCTACGTAAACCTTACCTTCAGCATCTTTAGTTAAAGTTGCGTCGAAGAAGTTCATTTGCGGAGTGCCAATGAATCCTGCTACGAAAAGGTTTGCGGGATAATCGTAAAGTTTTTGAGGAGCGTCAACTTGTTGAATGAATCCGTCTTTCATAACTACGATTCTCGTACCCATGGTCATTGCTTCTACTTGGTCGTGAGTAACGTAAATGAAAGTAGTTGCAAGTCTGTGGTGGAGTTTGGTAATTTCAGTTCTCATTTGAGCACGGAGTTTAGCATCCAAGTTTGAAAGGGGTTCGTCCAAAAGGAATACCTTAGGTTCACGAACTATTGCTCTACCTAAAGCAACTCTTTGTCTTTGACCGCCTGAAAGAGCCTTTGGCTTTCTTTGAAGGTAAGTTTCAAGACCAAGAATTCTTGCTGCCTCTTTAACCTTTTCGTCAATTTCTGCCTTTGGTTTCTTTCTTAATTTAAGACCGAACGCCATATTGTCATATACGGTCATGTGAGGATAAAGCGCATAGTTTTGGAAAACCATTGCGATATCTCTATCTTTGGGTTGAACGTCGTTCATTCTCTTTCCGTCAATGTAAAGGTCACCGTCAGAAATTTCTTCAAGACCTGCTATCATACGAAGAGTAGTAGATTTACCACATCCCGAAGGTCCTACGAAAACGATAAACTCTTTGTCTTCAATGTCAAGAGTGAAGTCGGTTACGGCTACAACGCCAGACTGATACACTTTGTAAATGTCTTGCAATCTAAGACTTGCCATTTTTTCCTCCTAAATCTCGGCTTTTGCCGAACATATTATTACAATAATATTATATACTATTTCAAACCGTTTTACAATAGCATTTGTCACAAAAAACACCTTGCCGTTTTAGTCTTTTTGTACATTTTGTCCAATTCTAAGCTTTTTCCCTTACTTGTACGGGTATTGTGAACGTTCTTGGATACGGAATTTCTATAATTTTATCGCCTTCATGTTTTCTTATAACAAATTCGTCGCTAACTTTAATCTTAATATCATACGTCCCAACGGGCAATTCGCTCGTAAACATATCAAAAGTAGACCACTCTATACAGTCAACTAAAACGTACTCCCACACGTTACCGTAGATCGCACTGTTTAAAGCATACCATAAATATGCCCTATAATGGAAATTTCCACTTAAAAAATCTTGCAAATAAGCCTGCTCTCCTACGTACCTTTCGGTTAAAGTTAAGGTTTCAGCAAGGTAATCTATACCGCCCGTTATATCTTTATTTTTCGCCGAAACGTTTACGTCGGCTATAAAAGTTTTTCTTTGTACGTCGCTATACGGTATTTGGGCTTGAATTTCTATCTCGTATCTACCCTCGGGAAGTTTCTCGAGCAAATAATCACCCCACTCTTTGCCGTCAATTTTTACACTCTGCCACATAATTTGCCCAAAAGATATAGTTAAACTATCGACGTAATAATTTCTCGCGTGTTTATTTCCATATATAAAATTAAAGAAAGAACAAGGCGCAAAACTTTGTTCGGCTTCAACCTCAAGTTTTTCAACGGTATAATCGTAAACGGCAGAATCCTCTTCTTCTTGCTCTCCACCTACTTGACCGCCCGAATTTCCTTCTTCGCAGGCAAATAAACAAAAAGTAAACAATAAACAACATAGCAAACTGAAAATTTTCTTAAACATAAAATCCTCCTTTAGATTTATCTCGTTTCATTATATCATAGGCATTAAAGTTTTTTCAACGGAATGGTCCATTTTATCACTACTTTTACGTAAACTCTTGCATTTTTATATAAATATTGATATAATAATCACAAGATAAGTATTAAAACTTATTTGGGAGAAATTATGGATATAAATAAATTCAGCCCCACGGGCATTATTGACAAAAAGCACCTCGTAAGCCTTGCAAATTACACTGAAGAAGAAATTTACGAAATTTTATACAGGGCTAAAGAAATTTCAATTCGTCTTTCAGCAGGCGAAAAACTTAACTATCTTAAAAATAAGTACGTATCTTTGCTTACGAAACGCTCGTTTGCCCGTTCACGTATCGCCTTTGAAACGGCGGTAACCAAATTATCGGGCATACCTATGATTTCAACAATGCACGGCAGTGAACTTGAAACCATAGTTAAAGACAAACTTACGATGGAAGCAATTTCAGGTTACGGAATAAACGCAATAGTCGTACAAACTGCCGAAACTACGGACGCCGAACAAATAGAAAAGGCGGTCAATATACCCGTTATCAACGCAAATAGCAAAAGCGGTCCTTGTGAAGCGCTTGCAGCCCTTCTCACCGTTTGGAAGAAAAAAGGCAAACTGTCGGGACTTAAAGCGACTATGGTAGGCAACCCAGAAGTTTTTGCCGATTCGTTTATTTACGCTTTTGCAAACTGCGGTCTCGACATTACCCTCGTATGCCCCGAAGATAAAAACCCGTCCACTGAAATAGTAAACCATTGCAATCAATACGGCGACCTCGTAATAGTTTCTAACGTCGAAGAAGGACTTAAAGGCGCGGACGTTGTGTTCGTTTCAGACGACGGACTCGATTATCAGTATACGGTAGACTCTATAAATCTCTCTTATGCAAAACCCGACGTAATAGTCCTTCACACCTTGCCGGTAACCCCCGACGGCGGTCTTGCGGAAGAGGTTATAGACTCCCCTTGTTTCGTTGGTCTTCAAGAGGCTTTGCACCTTCCCGAAATTGAAATGGCAACGCTTTCGCTTTTAGTGGGAAAACAAAAACTTTAATTTAATAAAGTTGTAAAAATCGACTTATAGAGCGGTTTAACTTTAAAAATCTACCGACGGTAGAGAAGAATTTTCTTTCTCTACCGTCGGTTTTTTAAATGTATAGCATTATCGCCTATATTTACGTTGAAAAATTTTTCAAATTATTATAAAATAAAATTACAAAGTTTTTAGCGAGGAAATTATGAAAATTGCAGTTACGTTAGATAGCGCGTGCGACTTAACAAAAGAGATAATTGAAGAATACGACTTTAAAATAATTCCGTTTGGAGTTAATATGGGCGATAGGTTTTTCTACGACGGAGAAGTTTCTACTCTTGAAATTTTCGAGTGGGCAGACCAAAACAAACAACTTCCCAAAACCAACGCCGTAAACGAAGAGGCATTTAAAGACTTCTTTGCCGAAATTTTAAAAGAGTACGACGCCATTATCCATTTTGACATTTCCGCCGATATGTCAAGCGCATACAACAACGCTGTAAACGCGTCTAAAAATTTTAATAACGTTTTCGTAATTGACAGTAGAACGTTATCAACGGGTATCGGTCTTTTAGCAATTTACGCAAAAACTTTAACTGAAACTATTGACGACCCTAAACAAATAGTTGAACTCGTCGAAAAAAGGATACCTTTCGTTCAAGCAAGTTTCGTACTTGAAAGACTTGACTACCTTCATAGAGGCGGAAGATGCTCTTCTGTCGCATTACTTGGCGCAAATCTACTTAAAATTCGTCCTCAAATTGAAGTTATGAACGGCAAAATGGGTAGCACCAACAAATTCCGCGGAAAAATGGGCAAATGTGTTACCGAATACTGCAACGCCGTACTTAGCAAATACAACAACCCCGATAAGGCTGTTATATTTATTACGCATAGCCACGCAACCGACGAAATGATAAACTCCGCAAAAGATATAGTTTACGAATTAGGATTTAAGAAAGTTTACGTAACTACTGCAGGCTGTACTATTTCAAGTCATTGCGGTAAAAACACCTTAGGAATACTTTACATCAACGACGGTCTAACAAAGTAAAAACACTAATAATCGACTTATAGACCAATTAAAATGCCCAATCACACCGACAAAAGGACTTCTTCGTTCTTTTGTCCCTCCTCATAAAAAAGCAACGGTTCCCCTCAATTACCGTTGCTTTTTGTTTGCCGTGCGTATAATTTAAACCGTTAATAACCATAATAATACCGTAAAAGCATAAAAATTAAGGCTTTTCAAAAGGAGATAATTATGGAAAAATGTAATCATCATATCAAATGCGACGTATGTGAATGTTCTCACAATCTTCACGGCAGAAACTGCTCACTTGATAGCGTAAAAATAACGTGTACAAACGGCGACTGTACGTGTTGCGGAAGTTTTAAAAACAAAAATTAACGGCTTATAAAAGTTAACACAAAAAAAGTCGGCACTTTTTAGTGCCGACTTTTAAATAGTGGAGCGGGAAACGAGATTCGAACTCGCGACGTTCACCTTGGCAAGGTGACGCTCTACCACTGAGCCATTCCCGCAGATGGTGGGAACAATAGGGCTCGAACCTATGACCCCCTGCTTGTAAGGCAGATGCTCTCCCAACTGAGCTATGCTCCCATCCGTGAATGCTCATATAATATACCAAATTTATTTTAAAATGGCAAGCATTTTTAACCACTTTTTCAAAAAAATTTAAAAATTTTTTTGCAATAAAAAACGGCCTTATTATAAAAGCCGTTTTCTTTATTTTCGTCTATTAATCTTCTTCAACGAGTTTTGCAGTTGCTAAAAATCTTCTTACGCTTTCAATCGCGCTTTCACACTTTGCTTGCTGGGCGTAAGTTTCGCCTACGCAAAGGGTGGATTTTTGAGCATTTCTAAGTTTAAAGAAATATCTGCCCTTTTTGTCAACGTCAATAATGAAATTACCTGCAATACCGTTCGTGGTTATAGTTTCTATTGCCGACTTTGCGGAATTTGCCGTCGTATACGCCTCACTCGAAAGCAAAAGTTCGCCGTTTGATGCGAAAAGTTGCGCAATATACATATCTTCGACGTCGGTTATTACCCATTTACCGCTATATCCGCTCTTTTTCTCAACGGCTTTTGCCTTTGGAACGACGTATTTAATTATTGTCAAATCTTTTTCAATCTCGTCCAAAATCGGTGAATCAGCAAACCTTTTAACCGATTCCACTGCTGAAAGGCAAGAGGCTTTTGTGGGATATGTTTCCCCTGCGCATAAAAATCTATTGCTTGCATTTTTAAGTTTGTAGTAGTAATTTCTATTTTTGTCACAGTAAAGTTGGAAACCGTCCGCATCTATACTCTTTTTAATAGTTGCGATACCCTTTTTTGCGCTATCGGCACTTGCATAAATTTCGCTCGTTAAAATAATTTCGCCGTTGTTAGCGTGAAGGTAAGAAACGAATTCACCGTCACCCTTTTCACGAACAACCCATTTTCCTATAGCCTTTTTTGCCGGCTTTGCCGATTTAGACGCTGCCGCTTTAATTTTTTCGGTAGCCGACGTTACTTTTACGGGCGCTTTTGTCTTAGTTTCAACCGTCTTTTTCTTAGTTACCGCTTTTTCCGTTGCTTTCGTAGTTGTCTTAGCCATTTTGTTCTCCTCTTTAGTTGTATTTTCGTCAGTTTCCGTAACGGCAATTTCTTCACAAGCAAAAGACTGATCGCGTAGCCACTTTAAATCGGCGTCGCCAGTCCTCGTTTGATTTTCATTTGCATCACAAACCGCAACTTCGTCTTCCTCAATGGGAATATCGGCAATCAGTTTAGCAATCTCGTCACGCCCTGACTTTTTGGCACGGCCGATTATAAGCATTACGATTATCAATATTAAAACCGCAAAAGCCACAAAAACCGCACCGCACGCTATTAAATTTTGCTTTATAAACTCCAATAAAGGCATCTCACACACCTCGTGTCTTAGTACATATTATTATACAATTATTATTTTATATTGTCAACACCTAATTGAAATTTTAGCAAATAATTATTAAAAAACCCGCCTATAAGTTGATTATCGGCTTAGAAACACTATTTCCCTTTGAATTTTTTGCGCGTAGCAATACCGCCTCGAATATGTCTTTCGCTTAAATTTACAAAAAGCAAGTGTTTTACTTGCCTATAAAGATTTTCGTCAATTCTTTTAAGCCTTTTGGTAAGGTCGGTATGCACCGTTGATTTACTAAGTCCAAAATGATTAGCAGTAGCCCTCACGGTCGCAGTGTTTTCAAGCATATACTCCCCTTCTTTTACAACCCTCGCATAAATATCGTAATGCAAATTACAAACTCCAATTTGTATATATCTATGCAAAATTGATTTTATAAATTACTTTTTGTTTAAATTTTAATATTTTTGTCAACAATATACTTATGAAAATTTTAGAACTCTTTATGAAATTCACTGCAAATATTAATCTCGGGCAATTTTACCCGTTAATAGTAAGTTGTTCGTCACTTTTAGTTTCAACCGCTTTGCTTATTTTGACTATATTCGTCCGCAAAATAAAAAAGAGCGATAAAACCTTACCGCTAACCCTTTCTCTCTTTTCATATTTTTCGTGCGCGTATAAAGTATTTTGTGATTTTACGTATAATACTTTACCAAACCTAAAAGCACTTTGCGTTAGCCTTTTTATTTGCGCAATCTCAATTCTTCTTTTTTCAATTTCGCTTGTCCTCTCAAAGGATTTTCGCAAGAAAAAATACGTCGATAATCAACTTATAGAACGGCTTTTACAAAAAAGCGGTAGTGATTACGGTTATTTTTTAAGTAGAGAAACGAGTGAAAAAGAACGGGAATTTTTGCAAACCGATAAAATGTTTACCCCTAATTACCGCGACGATTTTGGAATCAACTATTCACAAATACTTTATTATATAGACGGTTTAAAACAAAAGGATTTGTCGTTTTTAGAACGAGAGAGCATAGCCGAACTTGAGTGCGACGTAAAACGGCTTTCACACGTAAACGTAAACTATAAAGACCGTGATGAATTTTCCCAAAAAATAACCGAACTTTTCAAACTTATGAGTAAATACGCGTGAGTTTAAATTTTCTTTATAAACCTATTCTTCTTTACAACATACGCCTTATAATTCAAATGCGAAATTAAGACAAAACCTAAGCGCCCCACACGGCTTGCCGTGTGGGGCGCTGATATTAAATTTGTTCGGGAATTACTGCAAAAAATACGAGGTCTTCGTTGCTGTCGTTTATAAGACAGTGACTGCATCCCACGGGACAAAAAGTAACCGAGCCCGCGCTGAGCATTTCAGTTTCGCCGTCGCAAATCGTCTTACCTTTACCCGATAAAACGTATATCGTTTCGCTGTCTATCATATGTTTGTGCATGCCCGTCGTAGAGCCTGCAGGAAGTTTGGCTTTTATAAAGGTAACTCTGTTTTTTGTGGTCTTTCTAAGTATTAAGCAACCCTTTCCACCGCCGAATTCCTTTACCGTTTCTTCTCTAATTTCGTTAAAGTCAATTCTCATATTTTACCTCAAAAATACTTTACGTTGTTATTTTTATAGGTTGTGAACTGAATATTATAGCCGTTTGTTTCTATCGGTTCACCGCTCTTTACACACGTAAAGTCGGGGTTTTCGTCCAAATTATCATAGAAAACTTCAGCCTCTCCGTCAGCGTCCACTTTAGTAACAAGCACCTCTTCGCAATATGGAAGCATTGTCTTATAAAACATTGCACCGCCAATAACGAAAACGTCGCCGTCCTCTTTTTTAAGTTCGGCAAGCATACCGTCTAAGGTGTGAACTATTACCGCATCCTCTCTTTCTATTCCCTCAGGACAAAGAACTATATTTTTTCTTCTCGGCAAGGGATTGGAATTTGGGAAAGACAATAAAGTATTATACCCCATACACACGGTTTTATCCAAAGTCGTCTGTCTAAAGAATTTCATATCGAGAGGAAGAGAAAATAACAAGTCGTTTTTCTTTCCAATCCCCCAATTTTTATCAACTGCAACTATCGCTCTAATCATACTGCCACCTCAAGTTTAGTCTTTAATGGTGTTGCCTCGTAACCCTCAAGTTTAAAATCGTCTACCGTAAAATCGTAAAAATCCTTAATTTCGGGATTAATCCAAAGTTTCGGCGCGGGATATTCAGGATTTTCAAGCATTTGCTTTACTACGGGAATATGCCTATCGTAGATATGCGCGTCAGCAATAACGTGTACGAGTTCGCCCGCTTTAAATCCCGTAACTTGCGCAATCATCATAAGAAGAACTGCGTATTGCATTACGTTCCAGTTATTTGCAACAGCCATATCGTTTGAACGCTGATTAAGTATACCGTTTAACTTATCGCCCGAAACGTTAAAAGTCATAGAATACGCGCAAGGATATAAATTCATCTCGTTTAAATCGGCAAAAGTATAGATATTGGTCATAATTCTTCTTGACGCAGGATTGTTTTTAAGGTCGTATAAAACCTTATCAACTTGGTCAAATTCTCCCTCTTTATACTTATGCTTAACTCCGAGTTGGTAGCCGTAGGCTTTACCAATCGTTCCGTCTTCACCAGCCCAACTGTCCCAAACGTGAGAATTGAGTTCGCTTATCCTATTAGATTTCTTTTGCCATATCCATAAGATTTCGTCTATCGCGCTTTTTAAATACTGTTTTCTTATGGTCATTATGGGAAATTCTTTTTGAAGGTCGTAACGGTTTACGATACAGAATTTTTTAACGGTATGGGCAGGAGTTCCGTCAAGCCACTTAGGTCTAACGTCTTTATCGGTGTCCCATACGCCGTTTTCCAAAATATCTTTTACGTTGTCTTTAAAGACTTTATCTGCATAACTCATATATCTTCTCCTTGCGTTTATCTCACTTATATCAGTCTATAAGTCGATTATTTGCGTTTTTTCTAAAAAGCGTCCTTTTCTTTTTTACTCCATTTTTTTGCGATATACCTACATTTTACTTTAGTTGGAGTTATCTTTTCTAAAAAGTAAACGAACTTATTAAATGCGCCCGTTATTACTTTTGGCTTGTTTTTATTTAAGGCTTTTATAGCCTTTTTTGCAACAAATTCGGGGGACTTAGAAGAAAGTTTACCCGTAACTCCTTGCTTTTTAATATCTTCTACTATATCTTCCCTCGTTGGAATAGACCCCGGTATCAAAGTCGTAACTTTTGCATTATGAAGTTCGTATCTTAGCCCTACGAAGAAATTAATAAGCGCAGATTTTGTCGCTGAATATAATGCAAAATACGGCATTGGCACCGTTCCGCATATACTCGACACTGCAAGTATTTTTATCTCTTTCTCACGTCTTTTAAGCACCTCGTGAGTTAAAGACACGGCAGCCTCGAAATTTACTCTTATTTGAAATCTTATTTTTTCAGGTGTATATTTTATAAATTCTTTTTGTATATCCGCGCCCGCAACGTGAAAAACTCCGCCAAACTTTATCTCTTTAAAATCGACGTACTCAAGCAATTTTTCCCGCTGAGAAACGTGGGCAATATCCGCCTCAAAAAACTCCACTTTAGCGTCTTTTCTAATTTTTAGAAGTTCTTCTTTTAAGACGTGAAGTCTTTGCGCGTTTCTACCGACAATAAAAAGGTCGTCGGTTTTAATAAGTTCTTTGCAAAAGGCTCTCCCAAGCCCTCCGCATGCGCCCGTAATTAAAGTGTATCCCACTTAATTCTCCTCTTTATTTTTAGATTTTTTTGCGGTTACGAAATTACCCACAGTCTCACTTACCGAAGTTATGTAGGCAAACGTACCCGGATATTTTACTATTATGTTTTCAAAATCTACTATTTGATTTTTATTGATAACGCATATCAAAAGGTCTTTATCTTGATGAGTATACATACCTTTTCCATGCACTACGGTTGCGCTGTGTCTTAATTTTTGTATTATTTCTTGAGATATTTCGTCGGGATGAGAGGTTACAACCTCAAATTTTAATGCAGTTTTATATCCTTTAAGCACTAAATCGCCCATTTTTGACGAAGTAAAGCAGTACATAAAGCAAAGCAATACCGGTTGAATATCGTACTCTCCATTTTCAGCATATGCAAAATACGATAAAAACGCTACGATACTGTTTAGAGCAAGAGTTACCCACATTATATTAAGTTCGGGGCGTTTAACTCTTACAAGCCTTGCAACTATATCCGTTCCGCCCGTACACGTGTTTTTTCTAACCAAATACCCGTATATAAGTCCGTTTATCGCGCCTGACGCAAGTGGCGCAAGTATTGCGCTTATCGTATCGTTCTTATACGCAAAGCCCGATAAATCTAAAAAGCCTTCGCTATCTCCCATCCCCGTATACTCTATAAGCGTGGTTATCGAGAACACGATTACGTAGCAAAGAGTCTTAAAAGCAAAATCCTTAGACACTTTAAAATAGGCCACTATAAGGAGAGGAATATTAATGATAATCGACATATAGCCCACTGAAAAGTTAAAAAGGTGTTGGATTATCGTAGCAAGACCGTTTATCCCCGCAGGCGCAAACGCATTAGGGAAAACGAACAGTTCATAGGCTGTTGCCATACAAAACGCCAAAAAGGCGATTATAAAATATTCGGCTACGGTTTTTTTATTACTTCGAGCCATTTTAAGCCTCCGCTAAACCAGATAAAGTGTAAATAAAGGGTTGCAAAATTATCAAATAGGTGTTATACTAATAAAAAACGTGGGAGAGATAATTATGCTTAATATTGAAAGAATAAATTTCCTTGCTAAAAAATCGCGTGAAGTAGGTCTTACCGAAGAAGAGAAAATAGAACAGCAAAAACTAAGAAGAGAGTATATCGACAGCGTCGTTGGCAATCTCCGTTCTTCTTTAGACAGCACCTACGTTATCGACGAAAACGGTAACAAGAAAAAATTGCATTAATAACTTTTTATTTGCCGTAAACGGATTATCCGTTTACGGCAATTTTTCTTATTAATCGACTTATCGGCAGACTTTTAGCGAAGTTCTACGCCAAGACGGTGTTTTAAACTTCCTAAAATTCTCTTAACGAAAGCATCTACGTCGGCACTTTCTAAAGGCTTTTCCTCTCCCGCTTTAAAGGTTACGGTATACGCCATACTCTTTTTGCCAACGCCAACCTGTTCGCCTACGTAAACGTCGAAAAGTTTTACCGATTCAACACTGTTTTTACATGCTGAACGAATAACGTCCTCTATCTCCGCGCAAGTAGTTTTTTCATCCGCTACAAGCGCCAAATCTCTTTCGACGCTTCTAAATTTAGGAAGATTTACGTATTTAAACGGAGTATTAAATTCTTCAGCTAACGCGTCGTAATCAAGTTCTAATGCGTAAACTTTACATTCTATATCAAAAGCCGCCGCCGTTTCGTACGCAATTTGACCGTAAACGCCAATCTCTTTGTCGCCTAATAAGATTTTTGCGGAAACGCCAGAGTGAAGATAAGTCTTATCGGCTCTTACGTTTAAGTTAAATTTAACTCTAAATATCTCGGCAATTTCTTCCAAAACTCCTTTTAAAGTAAAGAAGTCGTCTTGACCGCCAAAAGTCAATGCGGTTAAATATCTTCTCTCTTCGGGGAAATCCGTAACGGGAAGAGTTTTAGGAATAAACGTCCTTGCAATTTCAAAGATTTTACCTTCCGTATTACCCTTTTTAATATTGCTTGACGCAACCTTTAAAAGTGACGGAATAAGCGTTCTTCTTAAAACTTCATAGTTATCGCTTAACGGATTGCCAATTAAAATAGTTTGACCTTCGCAATCGCCCTCACGGAGATTTAACGCCGAAATATCCTTTTTGGAATAGAAAGAGAAAGTCATAGCCTCGTTAAATCCGAGGTTTACGAAAGTTCTCTTCATTTTAAGTTCGTCTTTTTGTTCTTTTGAGTATCCGCCGGCAGTTACTTGAGCCTCTTTAAGTAAAGTGGGCTTAATATGTTCGTATCCGTAAGTTCTAATAACTTCTTCGGCTAAGTCGGGATATCCCTCGACGTCCTCACGGTAAGGGGGAGCAACGGTTACGAGATTTTCCCCGTCAACCGTAACGCCAAAACCAAGACGGGTTAAAATATCAACGATAGTATCTTTTGGTACTTCAATACCCAAAACTCCGTTTATTTTACCGAAAGTAGTTCTAACTTCTTTGTTTTCTTGAGTTTTACCTGCCGATACGTCAACGCGAACAGCAGTTACCCTGCCTGCTCCCAATTTATCAATGAGGTTAAGAGCCCTTTTTGACGCCCTCTCGGTAGTATACTCGTCAACGCCTTTTTCAAATCTCTTTGAAGAATCACTGCTCTTACCGAGCGTTCTCGCAGATTTTCTTACGTTATCTCTCTTAAATTTAGCGCATTCAAATAAAACGGCGGTCGTATCGTCCTTAATTTCACTGTTAAGTCCGCCCATAATACCTGCAAGAGCAACCGGTTTTTGACCGTCGCAAATTACGAGGTTGTCGCTATTTAAAATATTTTCTTTTTCGTCTAACGTTACGATTTTTTCTCCGTTTTCGGCTCTTCTTACTATAATCTCGTTATTTTCGAGGTCTTTAAGGTCGAAAGCGTGCATAGGTTGTCCCATCTCTAAAAGAACGTAGTTGGTAATATCTACGATATTATTTATAGAATTAAGTCCGCAAAGCGCAAGTCTTTTTGACATCCACTTGGGGGCTTTTTCAATTTTTACGTCTTTTATAAGGTGAGCAATATATCTCGGACAAAGTTCGTTATCTAAAACGGTTACGTCAATTTTTTCGTCGTCGCCTTTTACTTCGTTATAAGAAAGGTCCGGCTCTTTAAACGGTTTATTTAAAGCGCACGCAATTTCTCTTGCGATACCTACTATCGATTGACAGTCGGGACGGTTTGCAAGTACCGAAATATCGAAAACGTAATCTTTTAAACCGAGCAAATCTCTAACCTCTTCGCCGAGAGGGAAGTCGTCGTTAAATACGAGAACACCGTCAAAAGACGCTCCCTCGTAAAACGCGTCGGTAATTCCTATTTCTTCCCCACCGCAGAACATTCCGTAAGAAGGCTCTCCGCGGAGTTTTCCGTTAAAAATTCTGTCTCCTGTCGCCAAGGTTGCGCCGTCAACTGCAACGGGAACGATATCCCCTTCCTTTACGTTTTGGGCGTTGGTTATTATTTGCAATTTGCCGTATTTACCTGCGTCTACTTGACAAATACGGAGTTTCTCCGCATTTGGGTGCTGTTCGATTTTGAAAATCTTACAAGTTACTACTTTGTCGAGTTTATCTCCGTAAGGAATAATTTGTTCAACTTCAAAACCGCTGTCGAAAAGTTTTTTCTCTAACTCTTCAACGGTTACGTCTATATCTACGAAATCTTTAAGCCATGAAAGCGGTGCTAACATTTTTATTCCTCCTTAGTCTTTAAACTGCTTTAACGCTCTTACGTCGCCGTCGTATAAAACGTGAATGTTATTTACGCCGTTTTTAAGCATTGCTATACGGTCAAGCCCAAGACCAAAGGCAAATCCCGTGTATTTATTAGAATCAACTCCGCAGTTTTCAAGTACCTTTTTGTTTACGATACCGCCACCTAAAATTTCAATCCAACCGGTACCTTTACAAAGTTTACATCCCTTACCGCCACACTCAAAGCAACTGACGTCAACTTCTACCGAAGGTTCGGTAAACGGGAAGAACGAAGGACGGAATCTCGTCTTTGCGGTTTCGGAGAACATCTTATGAACGAGTACGTCAAGCATACCTTGAAGGTCGCACATAGTTATGTTTTCGTCGATAACGAGTCCTTCCATTTGATGAAACATAGGAGAGTGAGTTGCGTCGTCGTCAGCCCTATACACTCTACCCGGAACTAAAATTTTAAACGGGGGCTCGATACTCTTTAAACTTCTAATTTGTCCCGGAGAAGTATGCGTTCTAAGCATAAAGTCGTCGGATACGTAAAAAGTGTCTTGTTTATCTCTCGCAGGATGTTCAAGAGGAGTGTTAAGCGCGGTAAAATTATGAAAATCGTCTTCTATTTCCCTCGTTTCAACGACCTTAAAACCCATACCTGCAAATATGTCTACGAGTTCGTTTTTAATTATCGTAACGGGATGAAGAGTACCAACCTTAGTCTTTTTAGAGGGCATAGTAATATCAACCGCCTCTTTTTCATAACGGGCTTTCTTTTCAACCTCAGTAATTTCAGCGTCTTTTCCTTCAAAAATTTGAGTAGCCCAATCTTTAAGGGCGTTTATCATTTGACCGAGTTTAGGTCTGTCTTCTTTAGACGCTTTTCCAAGTTCTTTCATAAGGGCTGGGATTATACCCGCTTTGTTTAAAAGGTATTTAGATTTAAGTTCATACAATTCTTTGCTCGAATTTACGGTCTGTATTTCGGCAGTTATATTACTTTTAATCTCCGCAATTTGATTTTCCATAATTCACTTCCTTAAATTAGTAACTATAGTATACATTAAGTATACCAAATACTCGCTTTAAAGTAAACTGTTTTTTATTTTTATTATAAAAATAAAAAAAATTAGTCGCAAATTTTTTACGACTAATTAATTCAATCTGTTCTTCTTTCCAAAATTTGCCTTATCTCTTCCGCCCTTTTGAACGCCGTTGACTGGTCATATTTGACGTTAATCGACTTATAGACCACCTTTTCTTCTGTTACCTCTAAAATCCCAAGCCTTGCAACGTCTTCAAAAAGCATATTGCCGAGAGTTCCGAAATTGAGATAATATTTACCGTCCAACTCAGTTAAAGAGCCCGTATGTTCGTGCCCAAACAAAAATATATCGCCCGAAAGCCCCTCAAAGAGTTCTTTTACTTGCTCGTTTGAAGGAAGATAGATAAGGTCTTTAAACCTACCCTTTTGATTTTTGGGATAATGAAAAGCAACTATCTTTTTCCCACAATCTTCAAAATTTAAAACCCACGGCAGTTCGTCTAAGAATTTCCTCGACGAATTTGACAAAGCCTTTTGCGTCCATTTGAACATTTTAAGCCTTGTATCCGCAGTAGGAAAGGTACTTAAATTGAGATTTGCAAAGAGGTCGTGATTACCCTTTACACACAAAATATCTCCCCGTTTTTTTATATACTTCACCGTCTCTTCGGGATACGCCCCGTTGCCGACTATATCGCCAAGGCATATTATTTTATCAGGTTTTATCTTGTCGATTTCAGCCATTACCGCTTTTAAAGCGAAAATATTTGCGTGAATATCGGTAATTATCGCATATTTCATAGAGGTATTATACAATAAACGCCTTATCTTTGCAATAAAAAAGCAAAATATTTATGCGGAAAATAAAAAATCGCGTTTCAAAAACGCGATTTTTATTTAATCTTTCTTTATTACTTTCTTGCACCAAGTACGCTTATTACATTTTGGACACTTTAAGTACCTTGTCGTTCCCATGTGCATAGCGTTAAGAGCCTGCCTGTAGGTAGGTACGATTTCGTGACCGCATTTTTTACACTTATACGCGCCTACGCTAACTTCAAGTTTTAAAGCGTAGAAACACGGTATTAAAAATACGACGCAAAGCGCAATAATTGCAACGATTTGCCACACTCCCTCTTCCATCCACGTTGCGACGATAAATAATCCTGCAAATAACGCCGTTATACTTACAATCATAATTGCCCACATTGCAGACCAAATTGCCTTATTCTTATTTTCCAACTCTTTCGTCATGTCGAGCAAAATTTGTTCGTTGTTTTTTTCGCTGTTTTCCATTGATAATTTTTCTCCTTTTAATAATTCTGTAACTGAAATTTTAAGTATTTCGCAAAGTTCGATCATTATAGATGAATCGGGTAAGGATTTTCCGTTTTCCCATTTAGAAACCGCCCTATCGCTAACACCTAACTTTTCAGCCAACTGCATTTGCGTTAAATTGTTTTGTTTTCTTCTTTCCGCAATAAATTTACCGACTTTAATTTGATCCATGTTTGCCTCCTTTGATTTCATTTTACGATATTTTTATTAAAAAGTGAACGTACCGCTGGTTGAGTTTGCGCCTTTTTTACTCTACTATTAGTAGAATATGGCTTTTTGCACTCTTTTATAAGCGACCGAATAAATAAATATCCGCCCGACTATGCTATGCACCCCAAAAGTTAGACAAACATTTGGGGTGCATAGCACTATCGCGTGGTTTTCTTTATATCAAAAAACAGCACCCACGAAAAGTGAGTGCTGAAATTTTTGATGCAAGATAATAAATTATCTCTTTGAGAATTGAGGTGCACGTCTTGCTTTCTTTAAGCCGTACTTCTTTCTTTCCTTCATTCTTGGGTCTCTCGTAAGATATCCTTCTTTCTTAAGTGCAGAGCGAAGTTCGGGTTCTGCAACGATAAGCGCTCTTGCAATACCGTGACGGATTGCGCCTGCTTGACCGGTAAATCCACCGCCCTTAACGTTTACGAATACGTCGTACTTTGCCTCGCTGTCAGTAAGAGCCAAAGGTTGTCTAATAATAAGTTTTAAAGTATCGAGATCGCAATATTCATCAATACTTCTACCGTTGATAGTGATTGCTCCGTTGCCACCGGGAATAAGTCTTACTCTTGCAACAGCGCTCTTTCTTCTGCCCGTTCCCCAATATTGGAGTTTCTTTTTAACAGATACTTTTGCCATAATACTTTATTCCTCCGATTATTTAACGAGTTCAAGATGCTTGGGTTGTTGTGCTTGATGATTGTGCTCTCCACCCTTGTAAACTCTAAGTTTAGTTAACATTTGTCTGCCAAGGCTGTTCTTGGGAAGCATACCCTTAACTGCCTCATATACAACTACGTCAGCCTTTTTAGCCATCATATCCTTGTAAGGAGTTTGCTTAAGACCGCCGATATAACCGGTGTGATAAGTGTACATCTTTTGTTCAAGTTTCTTACCGGTAAGAACTACTTTATCGCAGTTTAATACTATTACGAAATCGCCCGTATCAACGTTGGGAGTGAAAGTGGGTTTGTTTTTACCTCTTAAAACGCTTGCTACTTGCGATGCAAGTCTACCGAGCGTCATTCCCGAAGCGTCAACGACGTACCAATCTCTCTTAACGTCTTGGCTTTTTGCCATATAAGTCTTCATAGAAATTTTCTCCAATTTTTAATTTATTTAAAGGTTAGTACCCGTCGGAGGGGCTGGTTCTTCAAGTGTACCTCACCTTATAATCTTTATTATATTACGACCTAAGCGATATACCCCATTAAGTCATAATGCCAAAATATTTTATAAGATTAATAACAATTTGTCAAGCGTTTTTCGCTTATAAATAAAAAATTTATACTTTTTGTAAAAATTAGTCGTATTCTACGCTTAAAAGAGTGAGTCCGCGCGGGGGCATAGTCGCTCCTGCGTTTATTCTTTCTCCCTTTTCAAGTACGCTTTCAACTTCGCTTGCGCTAAGTTTTCCCTCGCCGACTTTGATAAGCGTTCCCATCATTATTCTTACCATATTGTACAAAAATCCGTTTCCGCATACCGTAAAACAAATTTTATCCCCGTCTCTTTCCACTTTTGCGGAATAAATTTCTCTTACCGTATCTTTAACCTGTGATCCGCTTGCTAAAAAACATTTGAAATCGTGAGTACCGATAAACTTTTTGCACGCCTCGTCCATTTTCTTATCGTCAACTTTAAAGGCAAGTTTAGTCATATACCTATCGTATAGAGGTCTTGGCTGTTCGCTTTCGTAGGCTAAATACCTATAAGTCTTTCTCTTCGCCGAAAATCTTGCGTGAAAGCCGTCGTCCGCGCGTTTACTTAAAATAATTTTTATATCGTCAGGAAGTAAACCGTTAAGGGCAGGCGCAAATTTCTCCGCAGGAATTGAACTGTCCGTATCAAAATGGGCAACTTGCCCTTCCGCATGGACTCCGCTATCCGTCCTTCCGCTACCTACGAGATTAACCTTTTCACCCGTAAGAGTTAAAATCGCTTTCTCTATTTCTTCTTGAACGGTAACGCCGTTTGGCTGAATTTGCCAACCGCAGTAGTTCGTTCCGTCATACTCAATTTTAAGAAAAACCCTCATATAAGTCGATTAACTCCATAAACTCATAAAAAATGCAGTAACTTCAACAGAGTATACGTTAAGCAAAATTATACCCGTTAAAAACACCGCAGTAACTAAAAACGACACCAAATCTCTCCAAGTAAAGGTCAATTTTTTATACTTAGTTCTCGTCTTACTTCCCGTATAACACCTTGCGTCCATAGCGTCGCCAAGTTCGTCGCCACGGCGAAACGCGCTTATTAAAAGAGGAATTAAAACGGGAATTAACGCCTTTGCTTTCTTTATTAGATTTCCGCTATCAAAATCCGCCCCTCTTGCCTTTTGCGCGTTAATTATTCTCTCGGTTTCATTTGCAAGAGTTGGGATTGACCTTAGCGCAATAGACATTATAAGAGCCAAATCGTGCACGGGGAATTTAATATAAGTTAAGGGTTTTAATAAACTTTCAATACCGTCCGTCAAACTGACGGGGGTTGTAGTAAGCGTTAAAACCGAACTTCCCATTACGAGAGCAACGAGTCTTAACGACAAAAACGCCGCGGCGATTAAGCCTTCTTTATAGATAACCCAAAAGTAATGGGTATCACCCTCTTTCGGCTTGTAAAAACAGACGTTTAATATCGCCGTAAACACTATTAAAAATATTATGGCTTTAATACTTTTCAGCACCGAAGTTACGGGCACTCCCGACGCTAAAACGGTTACGGCAAGAAATACGAGCGCCAAAAAAAGCGCAAGAAAATTTTTCGCCACGAAAACCATAACAATATATACTATAAGTAGCAGTATTTTCGTCCTTGGGTCGTTATCGTGAACGAACGACTTCGACGGATAATACTGTCCAAAAGTCATATCCGAAAGCATATTTCTCCTAAATTTTTATATTAAAAGTCGGGCTATAAGCCGATTATCTATTATTTTTGTAAAAATCTACAACTTTATTTACAAAATCGTCCCTTGTAAAATCAGTATTTATTTTAACGCCGTTTTTTTCAAGTTCTTCACTTAAGTATCCCGTTACGGGAACGCCCAAACGCAAGTTCTTCATCTCTTCTCCGTTTGCAAAAACGTCCTTGGGTTTACCCTTAAAGACTACCCTTCCTTCCGCAAATACCGCAACGTCCGTACAGTTTTCGCAAACCTCGTCCATATCGTGAGAAACGATAATTACCGTCTTTACTTTTCCGCTGTCGTGAAGGTTGTGAAGAAGTTTTAAAAGTTCGTTTTTTCCAACCGGATCAAGACCTGCAACCGGCTCGTCCAAAACTAAAATTTCGGGACGGGTAACCAATACCCCCGCGATTGCAACTCTTCTCTTTTGTCCGCCCGACAAATCCATTGGCGACTTATTGACTGTATCTCCGCCAAGCCCCAATAGAGAAAGCGCGCTAAAAACTGCGTTTTTAAGTTCCTCTTCGCTACTTTCGGGATAAAAATTTTTATATCCAAATGCAACGTCTTCAAAAACCGTTTCCGCAAAGAGTTGATATTCGGGGTATTGGAATACCATACCCACCTTTGAACGCAATTCTTTATATCTTTTTTTAACGGTTTTAGGCTTATCGGCAAGGTTTATATCCCCTACGGTGAGTTTGCCTTTTTCTACGGGAATAAGCCCGTTAAGGTGTTGAATAAAAGTAGATTTTCCGCTACCCGTATGACCGATAATACCAAAGAAACTGCCCTCTTCTACGGTAAGGGTTACGTCCTTTAAAGCGTCTACCGAAAACTTGCTTTTTTTGTTATAAGTAAAGGTTAAATTTTCCGCAACAATTCGCATAATATCTTAGAAAGTTCCTCCTTACTTAATATCCCGTCGGGTATGGGCAAGCCGTTTTCTCTTAATTTTTGGGCGATTTTAGCCGATACGGGAAGTTCAAGACCGCATTTAGCCAGCACTTCTCCGTTTGCGAAAATTTGCTTAGGAGTTCCCGTTGCCATTATTACGCCGTCACCCATAACGCATACTCTGTCAGCCTCGACAGCCTCGTCCATGTAATGGGTAATGTCTATTACCGTCATACCTTTTTCTTTGTTTAAGGTGCGCACTACTTCCATTACCTCTTTACGCCCTTTGGGGTCTAACATAGAGGTAGATTCGTCCAAAATCAAAATATCGGGATTTATTGCTATTGCGCCCGCTATTGCCACCCTTTGCTTTTGACCGCCCGAAAGTCTTGACACTTGCGCGTCACGGAATTTCTCGGTATCGGTAACCTTTAAAGCGTACTCTATCCTCTCTTTAATTTGCTCTCTTGGAAGACCTATATTTTCAGGACCGAAAGCAATATCGTCCTCTACGATTGACGCAATTTGCTGGTTATCGGGATTTTGGAAAACCATGCCCGCCCTCTTTCTAATTTCAAAGAGATTGGACTTATCTTTGGTAGACATACCGAAAACCTTAACTTCGCCCTCGCTTGGAGTTAGCAATCCGTTAATAAGTTTAGCGCAAGTCGACTTACCGCTACCGTTTCTGCCGAGTAACGCAATAAATTCGCCTTTTTCTATGGTGAGATTAAAATCTTTTAATACCTCGCGGGAAGAAGATGTTTCCCCGTCGCCGTATCCAAAACTCACGTTTGTAAATTCTACTGCTTGCATACTAAATAATTATATCAAAATTCCTTTATTTTATCAACTGTTTTAAGCAAAGATGACATTTTTTGGATATTTTTCATTTTTATTCTTTATTTTTAAGAATAAATTAATTTAATTTTTCCTATTTTTCGCCATTTTTATTGACTTAATTTTATTATTGTTTTATAATAGTTAAGGTTTAATTATCAAATCATTAATTATTATATATGGAGGTTACTTAAATGAAAGTAATGACTATCGACGGTAACACCGCTGCGAGCCACGTTGCATACGCGTTCTCTGAAGTAGCGGCAATTTACCCGATCACTCCCTCTTCTCCTATGGCGGAAGTAGCGGACGAATGGGCAACTGTTGGCAGAACTAATATGTTCGGTCAAACTTTAAGACTCGCTGAAATGCAATCCGAAGCAGGCGCTGCAGGTGCCGTTCACGGTTCTCTTTCAGCAGGCGCTTTAACCGTAACTTATACGGCATCTCAAGGCTTACTCCTTATGATTCCCAATATGTATAAGATTTCGGGCGAACTTCTTCCCTGCGTATTCCACGTAAGCGCAAGAGCACTCGCTGCACATTCTCTTAACATTTTCGGTGATCACTCCGACGTTATGGCTTGTCGTCAAACAGGTTTTGCAATGCTTGCATCTAACTCAGTTCAAGAAGTTATGGATTTAGCACTCGTTGCTCACCTTTCTACTTTAAAGACGAAAGTTCCTTTCCTTCACTTCTTCGACGGTTTTAGAACGAGTCACGAAGTTTCTAAGATTGAAGCAATCGACTACGAGGATATGAGAAAACTCGTAGATATGAAGGATATTGAAGATTTTAGAGCAAGAGCGCTTAACCCTGACCATCCTATTCAAAAGGGTACTGCTCAAAACAGTGATACTTACTTCCAAAACAGAGAAACTGCTAATAAGTATTACGAGGCAACTCCTGCTATCGTTCAAAAGATGATGGATAAAGTTTCTGCTCTTACCGGTAGAAGTTATCACCTTTTCGACTACGTTGGCGCGCCTGAC
>SVIB01000038.1 GCA_015055505.1 Clostridiales bacterium | reverse complement strand
TGTCAACAGCGTCCATAAGTTCAACGATTGCTGCGCATGCAGGATCATCAGCGTTGCCGTTAGCAGCTGCTTCAAGAGCCTTGAATGCAGAACCCTTAACGATAGGAGTATCGTCGCCGGGGAATCCGTACTCGTCAAGAAGTCCTCTAACTTCCATTTCAACGAGTTCAAGAAGTTCTTCGTCGTCAACAAGGTCAGTCTTGTTAAGGAATACAACGATATAAGGAACGCCTACTTGTCTAGCAAGAAGGATGTGCTCTCTAGTTTGGGGCATTGGACCGTCGGTAGCAGCAACTACGAGGATTGCGCCGTCCATTTGAGCAGCACCGGTAATCATGTTCTTAACGTAGTCTGCGTGTCCGGGACAGTCAACGTGAGCGTAGTGTCTCTTTTCAGTTTGATACTCAACGTGAGCGGTATTAATCGTAATACCTCTTGCCTTTTCTTCGGGTGCTTTATCGATTTGGTCATATCTCATCGCTTCAGCGCCGCCCTTAGCAGCCATAACCATAGTTATAGCAGCGGTTAAAGTGGTCTTACCGTGGTCTACGTGACCGATAGTACCAATGTTTACGTGTGGCTTGCTTCTGTCAAATTTAGCTTTTGCCATTGTGGTTTTCCTCCAGATAAAATTTGTTTTTGTTTTTATTTTTTATTTATTGTATTACAGTACCGCCACACCACTTAAGCCGTGGCGGTAAAATAACCTTAAAGTCTTTGCCTTTTGGCAATTTTTAGCCGTTAATCAACTTATAGACCAACTTTTATTAGTCGTCGTGCTTAACTGCTCTTTCCCCAATAATCTTCTCAGAGATTGACTTGGGACATTCGTCAAAGTGGTCGAACTGCATAGTGAACTGTCCACGACCTTGAGTTCTTGAACGGAGTTCAGTTGCATAACCGAACATTTCCGAAAGAGGAATGTACGAGTCGATAACTTTAGATCCGTTTCTGTCTTCAGTACCAAGAATCGTACCACGGCGAGAAGATACGTTACCCATAAGGTCACCGAAGTAATCTTCAGGAGTTACGATTTCTACTTTCATGATAGGCTCTAAAAGTACTGCGTTTGCCTTCTTCATACCGTCTTTAAATGCAAGTGAACCTGCAATCTTGAACGCCATTTCCGAAGAGTCAACTTCGTGGTACGAACCGTCTCTTACGATTGCCTTAAAGTCTACCATTTCGTAGCCTGCAAGGAAACCGTTCTTAGACGCTTCTTCGATACCCTTTCTAATAGGTTCGATATATTCCTTAGGAATAGAACCGCCTACGGTTACGTCTTCAAATACGAATCCTGAACCGGGCTCTAAAGGTTCAAAAGTAACTTTACAGTGTCCGTATTGACCTTTACCACCAGACTGTCTCTTGTACATACCTTCTGCTTCAACAGTCTTTCTAAACGTTTCTTTATATGAAACTTGAGGTCTACCTACGGTTGCCTCTACCTTGAATTCACGAAGAAGTCTGTCTACGATAATTTCAAGGTGAAGTTCGCCCATTCCGGCAATGATAGTTTGTCCGGTTTCTTTATCAGTATAGAACTTGAAAGTGGGGTCTTCTTCAGCAAGTTTTAAAAGCGCAAGAGTCATTTTTTCTTGACCTGCTTTGGTCTTAGGCTCGATTGCTACTTGAATAACGGGATCGGGGAATTCCATCTTTTCTAAGATGATGGGGTGATCTTGATCACAAAGAGTATCACCCGTAGTCGTATCTTTTAAACCTACGATTGCGCAAATATCACCAGAGTAAATTTCTTGAATTTCTTCTCTGTGGTTAGCGTGCATCATAAGGATACGGCCTACTCTTTCCTTCTTGCCTTTAGTTGCATTATAAACGTAAGAACCCGATTCTAAAGTTCCCGAATATGCTCTAAAGTAAGCAAGTTTACCAACGAACGGGTCAGCAACCATCTTAAATGCAAGACCTGCAAAAGGTTCTTCGTCAGACGTCTTTCTTTCTTCTTCTTGGTCGGTATCGGGGTTAACGCCTTTTACGTGGTCAACGTCGATAGGACTGGGAAGATAGTCTACGATTGCATCAAGAAGGTGTTGTACACCTCTGTTTTTATAACTTGATCCGCAAAGAACGGGAGTGATTGCCATAGCAAGGGTTGCTTTTCTAATCGCGCCTTTCATTTCTTCTATAGAAATTTCTCCGGTTTCAAAGAATTTTTCGATTAACGCGTCGTCTTGCTCAGCGCAAGCTTCCATAAGATTCATTCTTGCAATTTCTGCCTGTTCAGCATATTCTGCAGGGATAGGTCCTACGGTGAAATCCTTACCAAGGTCGTCGTGGTATATAATAGCGTTGTTTTCAACGAGGTCGATAATGCCGGTGAAAGAATCTTCTTTACCGATAGGAAGACAAATAGGCATTGCGTTTGTCTTAAGTCTTTCCTTCATCATATTGATAGCGTTATCGAAGTTAGCGCCGTTTATATCCATTTTATTTACGTATGCGATACGGGGAACGTGATACTTGTCAGCCTGTCTCCATACGGTTTCAGACTGAGGTTCTACACCGCCCTTTGCGCAAAACGTTGCTACCGCACCGTCTAATACACGGAGCGATCTTTCAACTTCTACGGTAAAGTCAACGTGTCCGGGGGTATCTATAATGTTAATTCTGTTGCCTTGCCAAATACAAGTCGTTGCAGCAGAACAAATAGTAATACCTCTTTCCTTTTCCTGTTCCATGAAGTCCATGGTTGCAGAACCGTCGTGAGTTTCACCGAGTTTGTGAGTTTTTCCGGTATAGAAAAGTATTCTTTCGGTAGTGGTGGTCTTACCGGCGTCAATGTGCGCCATAATACCGATATTTCTGGTATGTTGTAAGTCGTATTGTCTAGGCATATTTTTCTCCTATTACCAACGATAATGAGCGAATGCTTTGTTCGCCTCAGCCATTCTGTGCGTGTCTTCCTTCTTCTTAACAGCGCCACCGGTATTGTTATAAGCGTCCATAAGTTCGCTTGCAAGTTTACCGCTCATCTCTCTATCGCTTCTCTTTCTTGCGCTTGCTACAATCCAACGGATTGCAAGTGTTTGTCTTCTGTCAGGTCTAATTTCAATGGGAACTTGGTAGTTTGAACCGCCTACTCTTCTCGCCTTTACTTCGAGAAGGGGCATTACGTTTGCCATTGCCTGATTAAATATATCCATAGGTTCTACGCCGAGTTTTTCTTGTGCTTTCGTTAACGCGTCGTAAACTATGGTTTGAGCCGTTCCTTTTTTGCCGTCAAGCATTACCTGATTGATAAGTTTGGTAAGTACTTTATTGCCATAAATAGGATCCGGCAATACGTCTCTTTTCGGGACGCCACCTCTTCTTGGCATATTAAATGTCCTCCTTTAAATTTTTATAGGGTTTGTAAACCCGGTACAGCTATCGCTCTTAAACCGACTTTGTCGGGAGCGAACCTTCCGACGTTCAAAACGCCGTACTGCCTACTTTTCGGGCGTTTCAGAATTTCCGCCATAAGTAGGAATAAAAGTGTGTGACAAAAAGTTAATTATTTAGGACGCTTTGCGCCGTATTTGCTTCTTGCCTGTTTTCTCTTTGCAACGCCTGCAGTATCCAAAGCGCCACGAATGATGTGGTATCTTACACCGGGCAAATCTCTAACTCTTCCGCCACGGATAAGAACCGAACTGTGCTCTTGAAGGTTGTGACCTTCACCGGGAATGTACACGGTACCTTCTTGCTTGTTCGTAAGACGTACTCTTGCAATCTTACGGAGTGCTGAGTTAGGCTTTTTAGGAGAAGTAGTAGTTACCGAAAGACATACGCCTCTTTTTTGAGGACAACTGTTCATAATCGGAGCTTTGCTCTTTTCCTTTGCCGTAACTCTTCCCTGCTTAATAAGCTGGTTAATGGTTGGCATTTTTTACCTCCTTATAATAATGGAATATTCTGAAAACGGACCCTAACCCGTTTAAAGAAAGCATACTGAAAGGGTATCAATAATAATTTTGGGCATAATTCACCCATACATACTGATACCATTGTGATTGTTATTTTAACACTTTTTTCTCCCCTCGTCAACGATTTTTAAGGCATTACCTTATTTTTTATAAAAGATTTTTTGATTTTTTGATAATTTTTGAGGTTTTTTGGGTGGGTTTTTAAAAAAAATTATTTTTTACCGTGTTTTTTATTTTTACATCCGTCTAATGCTTGTCTAATAATATTTATACGCGCGCGTAGAAAAAGCGCCGTCGCAAACGTGCGTTTGCGACGGCGCATAAACGTTAAACTTCTTCTTTTTTATCTAAATCTTCGGCAATTTCTAAAACGTCTTTGGGAATTGCAAATTTAACACCTAACGGCTTGACGTAATCGATTTTCACGTTAAGCATAGACGCCGAACTCATCTCAACTTTCTCAAAAATTAAATCTCCGCTTGAAGACACTTCCTCAGTTTGCATAAAATACGACAATTCAATATCTTCAACTTGCGAAAATTCAATAGGTCTACCTTGCGCGTCGGTTCTAAATACCGTTTTACTGTATACGGTACCAAACTGAACTTGCATTGCTTTTATCATTTCAAAATAATCTACTTGGGTAGGAGCCGTATTATCCGTTCCCCCTTCCTCTTGACCTTCTTTTTGAGAAACTGCGTAGCCTATAACGCTATTTACGGCTTGTTTTACTGTCGTTACCTTCAAAATGCTTAATACGTTGTCAATCACATTTTCAGCAGTCGTTTCCGTACCTGTGATTTGACTTACAAGTTTATCAAGAGTGATTATTTTTAAATAAGATTTTACGTATTCGTATATAGTTTCGTTTTTATCCGTAAGAGGAGCGCGAAGTTTTTGTTTTTCGTCTTCAATATTTGAATTGATAAGAGCAACGAATTCTTCAGTAGTTACACCCGACTTTTGTTGGATAGTATCAATTATAGTCTTTAAATCAGTCTTTTCTTCGCTTGGAATAAACTGCAATAACGAATTTACGGTGTTTTCTAAAATCGCCCATACGTTAGGATTTTCTTTAACGTACGCTTTTATAGAGTTTTCAAAATTTGCAACTGCCTCGCTATCGTTTTTGTCAATTTTAAGCGTTGATAAAAGTAAATCGTAGATAGGCGTAGTTTCGTTTGACCAAATTACGTTTATTATTGAATTTGCTTCATCAGTCATATCGGCAGACTCTTCGGGCGTAACGATATTTACGTTTTTAAGTTCCATTTCTTCTAACGCCGTTTTTAGAGTTTGAATTAACGTCAAAACTTCTCCGTATTCTTCACTTGCGTTTTTGCTAATTTTTTTATTTAACTCATTTAAAAGTTGATTAAAATTACCAACCGTTTGTTTCGTGTAATTCCATTCTCCTGCCGAAATTCCGTCGTACAAACGGTTACCGACAGTAGCAATACCGTCAACGTAATAAACTTTAACGTCGGCAATTTTGTAATTTACGTTATTGACAACCGTACCAACCGACATATCTACTATCGCGTCGTAACCTCTTACCGTCCTTTTTACGTAGGCGTTAAGATTACCTACACTGCTACCCCCGTTTTCTTCCGCCGTTAAACTAAACGTAAGGTTTACGTAATCGTTATTTAAAATAGGATTTAAAATACTCAAAACGTCGTTTACGTTTACGTCCCCGCTCGGCTCTACGGGTATGGGCGTCAATACGCTCTCCGACTGGCTTTCACCCTCTACTAAGCCACCGTCGCTTTGTTTTGCGGTGTTTTTACACGCTACCGAAAGCGATAAAATAAAACTCATTACGATAAGCAATATAGCGGTAATAATTTTCTTCATTTTTCTCCTCCTTCATTGGTTTTGTTTTCGTTTTGCTTATTATATCATTATGTTTTAATTTTTGCAATAGTGTTTACGTAAAAAGTTGCTTACACGCTATTTTCCGTTAAATTTTTAACACTTTACGCTTATCTTTTAACTAAATTTGTAAAAACGGTTTACAAAACGCTAATTTTATGATATATTTATAATTAACTATCCGTCGCATAAGCAAAAAATAGCAACGGATAAATTTAAAAGGAGTAAAATATGGATTCAGACCAACCCCCTCCCGACGGTAACACGATAACCGCGTTTTTAATCGTCTTTATCGTACTCGTCGCACTCTCGGCGTTCTTTTCGGCAACCGAAACCGCCTTTACCTCCGTCAACAAAGCAAGACTTAAACTTCTTGCGGAAGACGGCAACAAATCAGCAAAAAAAGCATTAAAACTCACTGAAAATTACGATAGGCTTTTATTTACTATTCTTATCGGTAATAACATTGTAAATATCGTTATGGCAACCATATCGACTCTTATGTTTGCAATTCTTATTACAAGCGAAAGTCTTTCGGCTACCGTTTCAACCGCCGTTTCGACAGTTGTCGTTTTAATTTTCGGCGAAATAACTCCTAAAACTTTAGCAAAAGAATCGCCTGAAAAGGTTGCAAGTTTTTTGAGTTATCCTATCTCTTTCTTTATAATAATACTCTACCCTTTAAACCTCGTGTTTACGGGTTGGAAAGTTCTTCTCTCTAAAATCTTCAAGTTTAAAGGCGAGGACGTTATTACCGAAGAAGAATTGCTTACCTACGTAGAAGAGGCAAGCGAAGACGGAACGTTAGACGAAAACGAAACCGAACTCATTTCGGGCGCAATCGAATTTAACGACGTTGAAGTTGGAGATATTCTCGTACCGAGAGTAAACGTCGTGGCTATTGAAATGGATACGCCTATGGACGAGATTAAAGACGTATTTTTACAAAACGGATTTTCTCGAGTTCCCGTTTATAAAAATTCTATCGACACTATAATCGGTATGATTCACGAAAAAGACTTTTTCAACGCCTACCTTAAAGGCGCAAAAAACGTAAAAGGTCTTATAACGTCTATGGCAATTGCTACCGAACACATGAAAATATCGGTACTATTACGTACTCTTCAAAAGCAAAAAGTACATATGGCGACCGTTTTGGATGAGTACGGCGGAACGCTTGGTATCGTAACTTTAGAAGACATATTAGAAGAACTCGTAGGCGAGATTTGGGACGAACACGACGAAGTAGTCGACTACTTTACTAAAATTGACGACACTACTTATCTCGTAGACGGAAATGCTGAAATATATGATTTTTGCGAACTGTTTAACCAAGACGAGGACGAAGAAAGCGACTCGAACACCGTTTCGGGCTGGGTAATAGAGCGAATGGGCGATATCCCTGCTATCGGCACTACGTTTGATTATAACAATCTTGAAATTACGGTAACTAAAAGAAACTTAAGAAAAGTTTTAGAAATAAAAGTTATAGTAAAAAGCGAAGAAGAAATGGCTGAAACAGAAGAATAAAATCACTCACATAAACACGAAACCCCTTGATAATCAACTTATCAAGGGGTTTTTGTTTATTTCTTTATAAATTCAATTATATTACGTTTCTTATCAACAGGCAAATCTTCAATTAAGTTCTTTAATTCTTCATCTACTTCGTAATCTGCTATATTAGAACTAAAAAATCTCTCTACTGAAAAATTACATATTTCTAAAATTTGCAAAAGTTTTTCAACGGTTAACACAATTCTTCCGCTTTCTAACTGTGCAACGTATTGCGGGCTCATGCCCATTCTTAGGCTAACCTCTCTTGCAGACAGCCCCGCCAAATTTCTTACGTAGCCAACTCTATGCAAAACCTCTTTTATACACATATTATTTCCCTTTTAATATATAAATCAAACTGCTATTATTTTAATTTCCTCATTAAATCTAAAATCGTCTGCTTGTTACTATCAGTTAAATTTGAATATAATTCCAAAACTTCCTTATCTTCTTTGTTATACTGAGTACCCATATAAAAGAAATCTTGTGGCTTTATATCTACTACTTCACAAAACTCTAATAACGTGCTAACCTTTAATTCTACACTTTTATTTTCAATAGTTTTCATAAATTGAGGATTTTTACCAAGCCTTGCGCTTGTTTCTCTCATTGAAAGATTCGCTTTATTTCTAAAAAAACCTATCCTATTTATAATTTCTTGATAATCAATTTCTTTCATATTTACCTCCTATATCTATAGTAATGCAAAAATTATGAAACCCCGATATAAGAGATGCTCCAAAAATAAATATTTTGCACCAAAATGAGACAAACACAAACTCATTATGCTATAATAGTAGTGTGTCTATTTCTTTTTGAGTTATACAGTACACAAAAAAATACATTTTGAGACATATTCTAAAGCAAATCAAAAAAGAAGGTAATAAATTCCTAAAAGACCAAACCCCTTGATAATCGACTTATCAAGGGGTTTTTATTTTTTATTGACGAGCATTGTTTAAAATCTTTTCTTATGGCAATAATTTCCTTATAAACGTGGTTACCACGAAAAAAAAGGAGTTTATTATATGAATCCATTTAAAGAAAAAGCACAGGCAGGCGAAAACTATTTAAGCAATTTTAAAGACCTTTATCCAAAATCTTACGACAAAAACGAAGTAGACCCGTACACAAAGACGAGAGTAATTCTCGCCGCGGGCGCTGAATGGGAAGCAAACTGGTTTTCCCACCAAATGCACAGAAATATCTCCAACACCGATTTAAGGCGCGATATTGCGCTCGTGCGATATCTTGAAAAACAGCAACAGCAAAAAATCGTCAACTTAAAACCCGTAAACGAAACGGTACTTGAAACTACTATAAGTTACGAACAGTTAGCAGTAGATTTAACTGCCGAAATGGCGCAAAGGGAAACTGATTTCTACGTTAAAAAAGCGCTCGATTTTGCCCTACTTGAAGACTTCGACCACCTTTATAGGTATTCCAATCTTTTAGATATGGATTACGGCGTTCATGCAGAAAGATTAGTCGGCGGTTATACTGAAATTACGCCTGCACGTCCAACGGTTGCTCACCACCGTCACCCCGTAGACAACGTTAAAAGGTGTATAAACGGAACTAAATCTTCAGTACAAACGGTATTAAACACTATGATTATTACCGCCGCAGAGCAACAAACAATGAACTATTATATGAACCAATCGGCATTTTATATCAACGACTTAGGCAGAAAACTTTTTGAGGAAATTTGCTTAGTAGAAGAAGAGCACGTAACCCAATACGGCGCGCTTATAGACACTTCACCCGATTGGCTTGAATGTAACCTTTGGCACGAATACACCGAATGTTACGTTTATTGGTCTAACTATATGACCGAAACCGACGAAAAAATAAAGAAACTTTGGCAATATTTCTTTGAAATGGAAGTTTCTCATCTTCATTCCGCGGTAGACCTCTTGAAAAAATACGCCAAGAAAGACTACACCGACGTTATTCCCGACGGAGAATTCCCCGACCCTCTTTCACTTCATTCTAATATAGACTACGTTAAAAATATAATTGCAAACACCGTACAGTATACGGGCAATTTAGAAGACTATAAAGACGTTGCAAACTTAGAGGAAACTCATAGATTTTTCTCTTATAACCCTCAAATCAACTGTCCAATTAAAGACACTGCGTCCCATAAAGTGATTGAAGAATATATAAAGAAAAACGGCAACGATTACCGCTTTGAAACGAGTGAAAACCCAATAGAAGTTTTGCGTTGCAGAACCAAAGACAACACCGAAGTCGGTTTTAACCCAAACGTTGCAAAGTCAACGAAATTCGAGCCTTTAAAAGACTAAAACGCAGAATAATCGACTTATAGGGCAATTTATAACCCCGACGGCGAAAGCCGTCGGGGTTATAAAATTATAAAACTTTTTCTACTTTATATTCTTTTTCGCTAAAGGCGTACAAATATCCGTCTATTAAAACTGCCCGTTTGTTTTGATTGTTTCCGTCTAAGGCAAAGGACGTCTTTTCGGTAAGCAGTCCGTTTTCAACGCCGAATAAACAATACCAGTTGCCGTACTTGTCTTTTGAATTATGTCCGGTAATTCCAAGTCCTACGAGTTGATTTTCCCTATCTATATAATAAGACTTATAATTTTCGGCGTATCTTCCATCTAAAACGAGGCTATCGAGTGAATCGACTTTACCGTCAACAACGGCGTACGTTTCAAGTTTAAAACTACCGAATTTTTCCACTCCAATACCGAGTAAAATACCGTTTCCAAAATTAACTAAAGAAGTAGAATACCCGTCTATAACACCGCTATCAGCAATTTTTATATCGTTTAGGTCGGTTAAATCTATGAAGAAAACAGGGTCTGTTAATTCTACTACTAACGCAGTGCAAACGTAAGCGTAATTTTTTTCAAACCTAACCGATTGCACGCTTTCGCCGTCCGGAGCAAACTTTTCAACCTTTGCAATTATTTGTCTATTTTCTACGTCAACAACGAAAAGACTTGCGTTTGTCGTTCCGTTTTGAACGCTTGACGTAGTGGAATTTGTCATTTCAATTCTTTCATTAGTCGTCGTAACAACTCTTAAATTACCCTCATACTCGTCTAAACTGTATTGATTTAATAAATTTCCGTCAACACTTATAGACTGTTTTACCTCTAACGCGTCACCGCCGTAACTTACGGGAATTATTTCGGTTTTGCTAAGAATAAGATTTTTATTTTTTTGCTCAGTCGGTACTTTTTGACTGTAACTACGGGTTATATACGCGTAATCATGAGAGACGTAGACGGCATTTGAGTAGGACAAAAACGAGGTAAACCCTTCTACTTTTGAGGTTTTTTGGTCGATTTTACATAATACCGTATAGGTTGAAGAAGTTACGGTGTCGGGCATATAGAGATTATCCAATTCAACCGTTTTTACTCCGTCAGCCGTTTTAATTTGTGGTAAAAACTCCTTCTCTTCGGCAAAATTTGCACCGCTTTGAACGGTAAAATTGCTTATAACGAGCAAGTTTCCGTCAACGAGCCTGCTCGTATTATACTGCCCTGAAACGCCAACCCTTGCTACTTCTTTTATAGATTTTATATCGCTTATATCTAAAGTAATTATTTCATAAAAGTTTTTACCGCCGAAAATTGAGTCGGGGTTTAAAATTACGTAGGGGGCAATTACGGTTACGGTCGTTAAATCGGTTGATAAAAACATTTCCCACTCCGTATAAGGCGAATAATATCCGCTTGGATTGGTTTTTATTTCGTATTCAGCGGTTTTTTGAGTATTTTCCTTATCTATACCGTAAATTTCAAGTCTTTTTTTAGCACTGTTTAGATAAAAAATATTCTCATTACTTCTCTTTAGAAGGTCGCCCTCGATAATTCCATGAACCTGATTATCGGTAGTTTCCACGTATTCAATATGTTCCATATTATCAGGCGCTGCGCCAAATTTTAGCGGAAACAAATTATTTATTAGCTTGTCAAAATTATTCTTATATTTAGGCTTGACATAGGTAACCGAATTTAATTTTTGTATTACTGAATAATACTCACTGCGCGAAAATCTCGCTACGCTTGGCGGAGTCGTCCTATACGGAATAAACAGCCATAGCGACAATATGAGTACAAGTGACAAGCAAACTCCCCATCTTATCTTTCTTTTAAATAGAGTTTCGGGGGGATTTTTTGCCTTTCTTATTTCTCTTTTTGACATAGTCTTTTTATGCTCGCGCTCGGTCGGGAGCAATAAATTATAATCGTTTTCGGGACTTGCGTCTTCAATATAACTATCGTCAATTTCCCCTATCGCGTTAAAAAGTCTTTTTTCGTTATCTTTCATATTGATATTCCCTCCTTTTCAAGGTATTCCTTTAACTTCTTCCGCATCCTAAACAAATTGACCTTTACCAAACTTTCCTTTAATCCGTATGCCTCTCCGATTTCCTTTATAGAACTTGCATACCAATACCTACGCACGAAAACTATTCTCTCTTGCCGTGATAGAGTTTCTAAAAAGCCGTTTATAGCATCTTTTAATTCTATCCCTTTTGTAAAGTCGCCTTTATTATCGGGAATACAGTCCTCAAGTTCACTCAATAAAAGGTCGGTTTTTCGATTGCGTTTTTGCGCATTTTCGTACGATAATCGACTTATAGACAAGTTTCTTGTGATTTTACCGAGAAAAGTCGATAGTCTTTCAGGTCTTTTGGGCGGAATATTATCCCATGCTTTTTGATAGGTGTCGTTTACACATTCTTCTGCTGACAAGCGTGAGCGCAAGATATTAAACGAAATATAATTTAAGTATCTTCCGTATTTATTATCGGTTTCTACTATAGCGTCTTGATTTCTCTCAAAATACATTTCGATAATTCTTTCGTCAAACATTTTCCCACCTCCTTTCACCTATATACACGGGATTTAACCTTAAAAGGTTACGTCAATATGAAAAATTTTATAAAAAAATTATATATTAAATTTATTACTAATGCAACTGAAAAAAAGAAAAAGCGTGAAACCACGCTTTTTCTTTATTTTATAGGAGTTATAAACTTTCCCTCTCCCGCCTTTAATTTAATATTTACAACGCCGTTTTCGGCTTGAATTATTTGAGGCTCTCCAGAGTAATTTTCCCCGCCGTACACGGCAACAAAGCCTCGTTTTTTCTTTAAAGTAACGCTAATCTCAACCACTTTTTTCTGTGACGGAAGAGAATAATTTACAAGCATATATCCTTCGCCGTCTTCATTTTCAAAACAACCAACTATAGCGTCGCCGTTTGCCGACACGTTTTTGACGTTCTTTCTGTCTGAAAAATCCCTTTTTTCTTTTAAAAGTTCAACTGCAAATTCGCCGTCCTTTTCGTCTGTAAAACCAACGGTTTTAACCCAATCATAGGATAAAAACGCCGAGGCAAAACTTTGAATTTCCGCGTTTACTTCTTTTGCATAATAATAGAGCTTTGTAGGCTCGTTATCCATATTTAGCAAACACTCGTCATACATCGCAACTTCGCCTATTACAGTATGAGGCATCGAATAGCAATAATAACTAAGCCAATCCGCCCCAAAACAAAGCGCGACGTAGGCTTGAAGACGGATATCCTCTTCCGTTAAAGTGTTAACAAACTCGTTTTTTGTCGCGGATTGTAAATAAAAATGAGTTTTCGCTCGATATTTTTTAGATAATTTTGCAATCTCCTCATAACACATAAGCCACGACGGAGCCAGCCCTGCACTGTTTCTTTGATAAGGATAATAATCTACGGAAACTATTGCATTATTTGGAAAATCGCTTAAAATTTCTTCTCCGTACGCTTTCAAATAATCTTCGTAAGTTGACGTACCGAGCGAATTATAATTTGCGTAATCAGGGAAAAGATTTACCATATACGGCACTGAATACACGCTTTTATAATCGGCAGTTAAACTGTCATTTCCATATTTTTTCATTTGAGAAACGCTTGGCTCGTCTACGACGTGCATTCCCACGATTATATCTTTATATTCGCCGTAATAATTAAAAGTTGAAAACGGAGTCTCTCCGTAGTTTTTTCCCTCGCCCATTGAATAATACCAGTCTCCGTAATTAAGTATAGCCTTTAGCCCTACCTCACGACACAGTTCAAGACTTTTTTGCGTATGATTTGAACCCAAATAATCCAAAGTGTCGGTTGTACGTTCTTCAAACGAATGGTTAGTCATAAGTAATGTATTAAGACCTGCCTCTTTATAAAGAGTATAACTCTCAGCAGTTTGTTCATACGGCGACCACCATCCCGCTATCGTAAACTGTTTATCGTCGTAAGTTGGCAATTTCGGTTGTCTACTGCAACTGCCAACAAAAGAAGATGCCAAAACCGTACTTAACGCAATAGTTAACGCTATTTTCTTCTTCATAATTATCCCTTTTAAGCATAATGCATCCAAGTAAATGGATGCATTATACCGTTTTTATTTAATTATCTTTTTCGTCTTTCAACCTAAAAATTATTCCCACTCGCTTAAAATCCGAATATATAGGCACTGCTTGAAGCCTTTATTGAAACTTTTTATAGATTTCCTCTACCTTTTTCAGCCTAATATTTTCCCTTTGAAAAATATCGGTATCAAAACGGTATCAACAGCCCTATTCCTTTTACTTGGTCGTAGTATAGCATACTCAAAAATAAATTGCAAGTGGTTTGCAAAAGAAAAATGAAAGTTTTTTCCGCCA
>SVIB01000037.1 GCA_015055505.1 Clostridiales bacterium | reverse complement strand
ATAGTTGATTTTGCGGGAGCAGGTGCAACGGTGCCCATTTGCGGATTTGGGTATTTGCTTGCAGAAGGCGCTATAAAAGGAGCGCAGTCGGGACTTTTCGGTGCTTTTACCGGTGGTCTTGTCGCTGCGTCAGCAGGGGTGACCGCGGCAATCGTATTCGGGTATTTAAACGCTCTAATTTTCAAAGCAAAGTCTAAGAAAAATTAAAAAATCATATAATATTACGGTGGTAGCCGTAATATGAAGAAAAAGAAAAAAAGAAAGAAATTTTTAGGTTTTACAGTATTTTTAGTTTTATTTGCGACGTTATCTTGTTCGTTATATTTTTCCTCAAATAGAATTATGGTTGAATTGGCGCAATCGTCTTTCTCGTCAATGATATCAAGCGCGTCGTATTATGCTATTGATAAAATAATTGACGCAGGGTACGATTACAAATCTTTAGTTGACGTTAAAACGGACGGAAACGGCGATATAAGTATGGTAATTACCGACAGTTTTACGGTAAATTCGCTTGCAAATACCGCGGCGGAAAACGCGTATAATTATTTAGACGAGCAAACGAAAAAGGGGGTATCCGTACCAATGGGCGCTTTTACCGGTTTTAGGCTTATAAGCGGTTTTGGTAAGCCGATACAAATGCGCTTAATTTCAGTACATTCGGTAAAATGTGAAATTATTTCAGATTTCACCCAAGCAGGAATAAATCAAACTCGGCATTCGTTGTATTTTAATATTTTTTGTGACGTAAGTATAATAACGAAAACGTCTACCAAAAAAGTTACGGATAAAATTTCGGTGCTTGTTTACGATAATTTAATTATTGGTAAAGTGCCTTCGGTTCTTGTAACCTCGCAAATTATAGGGCAAGGTAGTGAAAATATATAAAAAACGGGAGAAAATCTCCCGTTTTTTGTTTTCAAAATCGTTAAAATTTGTTAAAATAGACGTATGATTGAATTACTTGCCCCTGCGGGAGATGAAAAATGCTTTTTTGTAGCCGTAAATAACGGTGCAAACGCTATATATTTAGGACTTGACGACTTTTCCGCAAGAAAAAACGCGCAAAATTTTTCTGCTGAAAATATTAGTTATTACGTTTCATACGCGCACGCGCTCGGCGTAAAGGTTTATCTTGCCGTAAATACGTTGATTAAAGACAGTGAAATTGACAAGTTTTTACAAACAGTTTCGGTTGGCGTAAGCGCAGGAGTAGACGCTTTTATTTTACAAGACGTTTTTCTTGGGAAAATTTTAAAAGAAAACTTTCCGCAAATCACCCTTCATTTATCAACACAAGCGGGTATAAATAACGTTGACGGGGCTCTATTCGCTAAAGAATACGGATTTGAGAGGGTAATTCTCGCAAGGGAAACCTCAATTAAAGAAATTGAAAAAATAACTAAGGTTATCGAAACTGAAACGTTTGCACACGGGGCTTTATGTACTTGCTTTTCGGGACATTGTTATATGAGCGCATACGTTGGCGGTAACAGTGGCAACCGAGGCTTTTGCAAACAGCCGTGTAGAAAAATCTATAAACTTGAAAGTAAAAAGGGTGGAGATTATCCAATTTCTCTTGCCGACCTCAATTTATCTAACGAAATAGATAAATTAATTTCAATAGGCGTTAAAAGTATTAAAATCGAGGGTAGAATGAGGTCACCCGAATACGTTGCGTCCGCCGTTTCGCTGTATAGAAACGCAATTAACGGCAAAAAGTGTGATTTAACTTACGTAAAAAGAACTTTTAATAGAGGTAATTATACTAAAGGGTATTTGTACGGCGTAGATAAAAATATCATAAGTGATAAAGTCCAAAACCATATAGGCGAAAAAGTCGGTACGGTAAAAACTGTAAAGGCGGACTGCTTAACGGTAACGCCTAAAAGAAACAACCTAAAAGGCGACGCCTTTAAAATCATTTCAAACGGAATAGAAGTCGGTAATGCCGTAGCGATTGAAAACGGTGAAGTTTTACGCTTTAAAGGAAACGTAAAAGTAGGGTATGACGTCAATATAACCAAGGACGTGAGTTTAACCGAAAAACTTCTTTGCGATACTAAAAAGCGCAAGTTAAAAGTTACGTGCAGAGCAGTTGAAGGGGAAAAACTCTATTTGTCGTGCGAGGGTGTTGAACTTTATTCAAATGAAGTCATTGAAAGCGCGTCAACCTATAAAACGACTGAAGAAGAGATTTTAAAAAATCTTTTAAAGACGGACAAGTATCCGTTTGAGATTGAAGCGGATATAACCGTTTCTCAAAATCCTTTCATTGTTAAATCAATTTTAAATAAAATGCGTTCAGCCCTCTATGAAAAAGTGTTTACTAAAGACATAAAACCTTTAAAAAACACTTATAATATCGAGAAAAATGAAACTTTTTACAATTTAAATTACGATACGGTTATTTTAAGTGATAAATGCGTTAGATTGAAAAGTAACAGCGCGTTTGTGTTAAGACCTAAAGACTATGCAAACCATAACGAAATTATAGAAGGATTGAAAACTACGGGGTGCGACAACTACCTTTTTATTCCTGCTTTTTTAGACGAGAACGATAAAGCCGAAGTCGTCAAACTGTTACCGTATTTTGACGGAGTATACGCTGACGGACTTTGCGGAATACGTATTTCAAAGCAATTTGATAAAAAACTTATCGTTGGACTTGGCGTAAACGTTTTCAACTCTCACACGGTAAACGAAGTTAAAAGAGTGACCGACGATATCGTTTTGTCGCAAGAACTTTCATTCAGCGAAATTAACGCGCTAAAAAAGGATAGCGGTTACACGTTTACTCTCGGCAGTATTAGGCTTATGGAACTTTTATACTGTCCTTTTGGCAAAAACTGTAAGGAGTGTAAAAGGGATAAAGATTACTACCTATTAACCGACGAAATGGGGCGTAAATTTAAGATTTTTAAGTATAAACTAAACGGAAAATGCCGTTTTGAAGTTTATAACGAACAAATTTTATTTACACAAAATAAGGCGCGTAATTTCTACAATTTTATAGGATTAACTCAAAACGAGATAGATTTACTGTTATCAAAGAGCAAAGAAGAAGTAAAAAGACAGTTTGTTTCCACAGTTGGAAACAGTAAAAGGGGTGTTTTTTAATGATTAACGAAAAGACTTTAAAATCATTGGAATTTGACAAAGTGGCGCAAAAAGTATCATCTTATTGCGTTTTACGTAAGTCTAAAGACTACGCCGTAAATATGCGCCCCGAAGATAATTTTTTAGAGGCAAAACACCTTCAGGACAAAACGAGCGAGGCATTTTCGCTTTTATACGACGGCGGTGTGAGTGGTATTGAATTTTACGACGATATTGAAGATATTCCAGAGAGGGCGAAAAAGGGTTCAACCCTTTCAATGGGTGAACTTTTAAGAATTGCAAGATTTTTAAAATCAGTAAGAATTCTTCAAAGTTCGGTTTCGGCAAGCACTGTAGACGCTCCAATTTTAAAGACGCAAGTATCGGCAATATATACCGACACCTATCTTGAAAACGAAATCCGTTCAAAAATATTGACCGAGGACACAATGAGTGATAACGCCTCGGAAAAACTTTCGCAAATTAGGCACAATATTAAAAGATTGAACGAACAAATAAGAGAAAAATTGCTTTCATTTATTAGGGCGGGTAACAACAAATATTTGCAGGAAAACATTATCACAATGAGAGGCGATAGATACGTTTTGCCTGTAAAGAGCGAGTATAAAAGTCAAATAGGCGGTTTCGTTCACGACCAATCGTCTACCGGTTCAACCGTATTTATCGAGCCTACCGCCGTTTTAGAACTTAATAACTCACTGCGTTCAGCGACGGTTGAAGAAATGCAAGAAGTCGAAAGAATTTTAGCAGATTTAACCCAAAAGGTAGGCGTTTTAACTCGTCAATTAAAAATTAACGAGCAAGTTATAGTTGACGTTGATTTAACCTATGCAAAAGCAATATACGCCTATAAAACCAATTCCGTTCGTCCTATTTTTAACGCAAACGGAAGAACGGATATAAAAAAGGGCAGACATCCGCTAATTGATGCCAAAAAGGTAATTCCAGTAAGCGTAAAATTCGGCTACGACTATAATTATCTTTTAATTACTGGTCCAAATACGGGCGGAAAGACTGTTACTTTAAAAATGATTGGTCTTTTTTCGGTGATGGCGTCTTGCGGACTTTACGTGCAAGCAATTCAAGGTACTGAAATCTCTTTCTTTAAAAATATCTTTTCAGACGTCGGAGATGAACAAAGTATTGAGCAAAGTCTTTCAACTTTTTCCTCTCACATGAAAAATATTATTGAAATAACTAATTCCGTGGACGGCGAAAGTCTTGTATTAATCGACGAAATCGGCGCAGGTACCGATCCCGACGAGGGGAGCGCGTTAGCAAGAGCAATTATTGAGTTTTTACTTGATAAAAAGAGTTACGGTATAATTACGACACACTATTCGGCGCTTAAGGAATACGCCTATTCCGATTCCCGTATAATGAACGCAGGTATGGAGTTTGATTCGCAAACCTTTGCTCCGCTATATAAAATTAATATCGGTATGCCGGGCAGTTCAAACGCTATTGAAATATCTAAAAGATTAGGACTTGACGAAAATCTTGCCGAAAAAGCGTTCTCACTGCTTGGAAACAATAAAATTTCTTTTGAAAAAGTATTAAAAGAGGCTGAAAAGTCACGTCAAGAGGCATTGAAAGTAAAAACCGACCTTGACGCAATTAAGGCTGAAGAAGATAAAAAACTTAAAGAAATAACAGACGAAAGGCGAAAACTTGAAGTAGAAAAAGAAAAATTTTACACAAGGGCAAAAGCCGAAAGTCGAAGAATTGTCAACGAAAAACTTGATGAAGCGGACGAGATTATAGACGAGATTAAAGTCTTATTTGATAAAGCCGAACTTACAAGCGGTGATTTAATTAAGGCTCGTACTTTAAGAAATAAACTTGAAGATAAAAAATATTCCTTAGACGAAGTTGAAGATACAATTGTAAATTATTCTCCTGTAAACGCTGAAAAACTTAAAGGTGGCGACGAGGTTTATCATAAACCGACCGACAGTATATGCAAAGTAAATTCGGTAAACGCCAAAAAGAACGAATGCGAAGTGTTTATGGGAAATCTTAGAATAAAGGCTAAGATAAGCGATTTATTCTTCGTTTCAAAGGCGCGCGAAAAGAATAAAACTACGGTTGCAGTAAAAAGGGAAAGTTTCGTAAAACCGATAACCGAAATAAACGTAATTGGTTTAACGGTAATGGAAGCCTTACCTGAAATTGAAAATTTTATAGACCAAGCAATAGTAAATAACCTTGAAGAGGTTAAAATTATACACGGAAAAGGGCTTAAAATATTAAGTTCTGCAATTCAAGACTCTTTGCGCAGAAATAAGCGAGTTGAAAGTTACCGTTTTGGAAAGTACGGAGAAGGCGAAAGAGGAGTTACTTTTGTTAAACTCAAATAATTGCATTATTTGAAAATAAGTGCTATAATTATCTTTGTTTATTAAATAACGTTAGTTGGAGATATTATGAGAGAAGTTTTATATGAAGAATCGGCTCAGCCAATAAATTTTAAAATGCAAAAAACGTTGTACGTCGTATATTCAGTTCTTATGTGGATTTGTTTATTCGCAAGTGTTGTACTTTTTATGATGGAGTTGTTTATCGGCTTTGATTTAATGTTGGTATTTACCGTTTTAACGACGGTTTTATTTGCGTTTTTAAGGACGAGATTTTATTATTGCGTGGACTGTATTTTCGTTAGTGGCTCTACGCGTATTATTAAAGTTGTGAATTATAAAAAGCGTAAAAAAATCATTATTTTTGAGGCTCACGAAGTAGTTCAAGTAGGTAAAATTACGAGCGAATCGTTTAAGAAAGTTTTATCAATCCCCAACATCAAAAAGGTTTTTGCAACCCCAAATAAATATTTAGAGGAAGGGTTTTACGTTCAACTCGTTCAAAACGGACAGCCTTACGTCGTTATTTTAGAATGTAAAGAAACTTATTTGCAACATCTCGTTACTTTTGCAGGAAGACAAGTTATTGAAAAGGATTATAAATGATATACTTAGATAATGCGGCGACAACAAAGCCACTACAAAGCGCAGTTAAAAATTATGAGAATCTTTTAACCGACTGTTTTTTTAATCCGTCTTCAACTTACGGCGGTGGAATAGAAACCAAAAAGATTATTGAACGGTCAAGAGAGAAAATTTTAAAGTTATTTCCTGCAAATTACGAAGTGATTTTTACTGCAGGCGGTACTGAGGCGGACAATACGGCTATTTTTAACTATTCAAAAAGAGGGAATATCGTAACTTCAAAAGGAGAACATTCCGCCGTTTTCGAGAGTTTTAACGAACTTAAAAAGAGAGGTTTGGAAGTTCGTTTTGCAAATTTAAATGAAGACGGTAGCGTAAATAAACAAAGTTTACTCTCGCTAATTGACGATAAAACGACTTTTGTTTCAATCGTTCACGTAAACAACGAAACGGGCGCTATAAACGATATTAACGACCTTTCAAAGTCTGTTAAGAAGAAAAATTCTTCAGTCGTTTTCCACAGTGACGGAGTACAAGCCTTTGGTAAAATACCGTATTCTATTTGCGATAGCGTAGATATGTATTCTATAAGCGCTCATAAAATCGGCGGACTTAAAGGTACGGGCGCGCTTATTAAAAAGAAAAGACTTACAATATCGCCTTATATTTTCGGTGGCGGTCAAGAAAACGGTATGCGTAGCGGTACTGAAAACGTTTTTGGAATAAGTATTTTCGGCGACGTTGCAAAACTCCATTATGAAAATATCCGTCAAAATTATCAAGAAGTTAAAAAGTTAAAACAACTTTTCGTCGATAATTTAGATAGAGAAAACGTACGCATTTTATCGGGAAATAACTCTTCTCCATACGTTCTTTCACTTTCAGCGGAAGGGCTAAAGGGCGAAGTTATAATGCACATGTTAGAGGATTTCGGCGTTATAATCGGCACTGGCTCAGCCTGTTCGTCAAGACACCGCCACAGTCGAATTTTAAAGGAGTGCGGTTACCGTGACAGCGTCTTAGACGGGGCGTTAAGGGTTAGTTTTATTGATGGGATAACCCCTGACGAGGTAATTTTCGCTTGTGAAAAATTAAACGAATGCGTAAAAAAATTAAAAGGAATTATGGGCTAAAATGAAAAAAACTATTATTATTAGAGTTTGCGAAATATTTTTAAAAGGGAAAAACCGTTTTTACTTTTTAAATCTTTTAGAAGAGCATATCAAAAAAGCGCTCGACGGTTTTACTTTCAATTTTACAAAACTTCAAATGCGTTATTTGATCGACGGTTTTGACGATTTTGATTACGAGGCAATAATTGAAAAACTTAAAAAAGTATGCGGAATACATACTATAAGTCCTGCGTATTCAGTTGAAAGCGATTACGAAAAAATAAAGGAATGCGCAATTCCAATGTGCGAAGATTGGAGCGGTACTTTTAAAGTTGAAACCAATAGAGCAGACAAGACTTTTTCAATTCCGTCAGTTGAACTTTCAAGACAAATTGGCGGAGATATTTTATCCGTTTACGGTAAAAACTTACAAGTTGACGTTAAAAAACCGCAAAACACGTTAAGAATTGATATAAGAGAAAACGGCACAACTCTTATTTATACCGAAGTAATTAAGGGTGTAGGCGGTATGCCTATCGGCTCGTCAGGTCACGGATTTTTAATGCTTTCGGGCGGTATTGACAGTCCCGTTGCTGGCTACATGATGGCAAAAAGAGGTATGAAATTATCATCAGTACATTTCCACAGTTATCCGTACACGGGTGAGGCAGCAAAAGAAAAAGTCATTACCTTAGGAAAACTCGTTTCGGAGTATTCGGCAGGTATGACTTTATACGTTGTTAAATTTACTAAAATACAAGAGGCTATACATGAAAGATGCGCTGAAGACCTAATGATTACCATGATGCGCAGATTTATGATGAGAATAACCGAAAGACTTGCGCTTAAATACGGCGGTCAATCAATTATAACGGGTGAAAGTCTCGGTCAAGTGGCAAGCCAAACGATGGAGAGTATTACTTCGTCTAACTCGGTAGTTGAAATGCCCGTTTTCCGTCCTCTTATCGCTTTTGATAAATTGGAAACTATTGAGATAGCCGAGAGAATTGGAACTTACGAAACTTCGATTTTGCCGTATGAAGACTGTTGCACCGTATTTCTTCCCAAGTACCCAGCAATCAAGCCTAAGATGGAAAGAATCTTGAAAGAGGAGTCAAGGCTTGACGTTGAAAGCCTTATTGATGAGGCTCTTTCTAACGTTGAAATTATCCGCCTTTAATCTTCCCACCAAGGAGTATCTAAAATTTCTTTTTTGCCTTCCGCTAAAACGGAGGGCAATTTTATTTTTTCGCCGTAAATAATTTTTCCGTTTATCACTTTATAGGGAGTTAAAAAGAATTGATATTCACCGTCGCTTTTTGCATAATACTTAAAATCTCCGCTTTTATAACTGTCGAAAATTTGATTTCCGTAACTATCAAAAATTAAATATTCAACCCCGTTTTCTCTTTCGCAATAAAGTTCAATATTCCTTTTATTACAAGTGATTTTATAAGTTTTTATGAAAACTGAAGTTTCATTGTTTTCATACGCTTTCGGCTCAAAACCCTTCTTAAAAAAGAAATCTAAGCCGTTTTTTTCTCCCTCTAAATTTTGATAGATTTTAGCGTCTTTTTCGTAAAGAGTTTTATCTATGCTTACCTTAACGACTGAATTAGGAATAGCGAAGTCTTTAGGGGAATAATCGGTGTAAATCGTTTCAAATACGTCTTTTGCTATTGCGGTTGGAAAGTTGCCTCCGCTAATTGAATTAGGCATTAAACTTCCGTCTTTATTTCCCATCCATACGGCTACGGTATGCTCAGTCGTATACGCTATACAGTAAGCGTCTTTATTTCCGTTCGTATTTCCGTTCGTTCCCGTTTTAGCGCAAACGCTGTATGGCAAATTTTGAAGTTTCTTTGCAGTGCCTATTTTAGCGCAATCTTTTAAAATATCGTTGATAATAAACGCCGTTTCGGTTGAAAAAATCTTTTTTCCAACACCCTTATTTTTAAATACTGTTTTTCCTTTATGGTCTTGAATTTCGGTGATAAACCGACTCGTATTATAAGTGCCCTCATTTGTAAAAACGCTGTATAAATCGGCAATTTCTTTAAGCGTAAGCCCGTTAGATAGGTTTCCGAGCGCAATTGATAAGTCCTCGTTTGTATATTCAACGCCCATTTTTTTTGCGTAACTTTTTATTTTGTCAAAACCTAAAGCGTTACAAATTTTAACCGACGGAACGTTTAAACTTTTTGAAAGAGCAGTTTTACAACTGACGTAACCGTAATATTTATCTCCGTAATTTTCAGGCTCATAGCCGTTGAAGTTTGTCTTTTCGTCAAGAATTTTAGTAGCCTCGTTAATCAAATTTTCTTCGATTGCAGGAGCGTAAATAAGCCAAGGTTTTGCCGACGACGCAGGGTTTCTCTTTATTTCGCCAACCGAGGAATAGTAAGCAACTATTTGCTTAGTTGAGTTGTCGGTTACTATAATTGAATAGTCCGTATTTACACCGTAATCATTTACGTTTGGCAAAGCGAAAAGTAACGATTTATCTAATTTAGTGTAAATTTTATACCCCGTCAAATCAGCCGTTTTATTCAGTTTTAACACCTCGATTGCTTCACTTAAAACTTCGTCTACAAGGTGATTGTTTAAATCATAATTTCTATTAAAATTTAAGTTAATTTCTTTATTTTTACAAGTTTTTAGATTTTCGGCAGAAAGCATATTTTGTTTGTTCATTTCATCTAAAACCAAGTCTCTTCTGCTTTTTGCTTTTTCGTAATTTTTAAACGGGTTATAGTAAGTCGGCGCTTTTAAAAGAGCGGCAAGCAAAGCCCCCTCTTCAACTGTTAAGTCGTTTACTTTTTTGCCGAAATAGTTATTAGATGCGGAAATGATACCGTATGAATTTTCCCCAAAATAAACCGTGTTTAGATATTTTTCTAAAATCTCGTCCTTTGTAAGTTTACGCTCTAAAATCATTGCAAGTTTAATTTCTTTTAGTTTTCGGTTTAAAGTTTTTTCGCCTGATAAAAAGGTGTTTTTCACAAGTTGCTGTGAAATCGTTGACGCGCCTTCTTTAAACTTTCCTGAAACTGCGTTATTTTTTACCGCTCTTAAAATACTTTTTAGGTCAATTCCGTTATGGGAATAAAAGCGCTTGTCCTCAATAGCGATTACTGCGTTTCTTACGTGCAAGGGAATATCGTCAATTCGTGCGTATTCGTCGTTTTTACAAAACTCAATTTTATTTCCGTCGGCGTAATAAATAGAGCAGACCTCAGTTGAAGAGGTTAGTTTACCCTCGTCAAACTTTAAGTCTTTTGTGACTACGAAAAAATAAGCGGTAAAACCGAGTACAAAGGTAAGTATTACTGTAACAAAAAATAAAATTATCTTAATTGCTTTTTTCATCAAAATAAGTATGCCGATTAATTTAACCGATATTCTTTTAAATTGTATTTAAATGCTTGAAAAACCAAAAAAAATCTTGTATAATACTATTTATGAGTAAGAATTATATTATATATACATACGGATGTCAAATGAACGTCCATGAATCCGAAAAAATAGCCGGTATTTTATGCGCAAAAGGTTACGTTGAATGTAAAAACGTTGAAGATGCGGACGTAATCGTATACAATACTTGTTGCGTTAGAGAGAATGCTGAACAACACGCGTTTGGCAATATCGGTATGATTAAAAAACTTAAAAAATCAAAACCCGATTTAGTAGTTGCCGTTTGCGGATGTATGACTCAGCAAAAACAAGTTGCTGAAAATATAGCCTCGACCTTTCCTTTCGTAGATATAGTTATCGGCACTTTTAATATGGATAAATTCGGCGAACTTTTAGACGAAAAATTGTTGACGAAAAAAAGAATTTTAAGAGTTTTAGAGTCTAACGGTGAAATTTGCGAAAATATTACTCCTATGAGAACGAGTTTCCCCAATGCGTGGGTAAATATTATGTACGGTTGCAATAATTTTTGCTCGTACTGTATAGTTCCCTACGTTAGAGGAAGAGAACGTAGCAGAAAAGCCGAGAACGTATTAAAAGAAGTTAGAGATTTAGTAGAAAACGGCTATAAAGAAATAACTTTGTTAGGTCAAAACGTTAACTCATACGGTAAAGACCTTGACGACGGTTCGTCTTTTGCATACCTCATTAATGAAATTGCAAAAATCGAAGGTAAATTTAGATTGCGTTTTATGTCTAACCACCCGAAAGATATCACTGAAGAGGTCGTAAGGGCAATTGCAAACAACGAGCACGCGTGTAAAGCAATTCATCTTCCCGTGCAATCGGGGTCTAACGCCATGCTTTCGCTAATGAATAGAAAATACACCAGAGAGCAGTACCTTCAAGAAGTTGAAATGATAAGAAATATTATTCCCGACTGCGCTATTACGACTGATATTATCGTAGGTTTTCCAACTGAAACCGAAGAAGATTTCCAAGATACGGTATCACTCGTAGAAAAGGTTGGTTACGACGGTGCGTTTACCTTCGTTTATTCGCCAAGAGAGGGAACTGTTGCCTCAAAGATGCAAGAGCAAGTACCCGCTGACGTAAAAAAAGATAGAATTATGCGTCTTGTTGACCTTCAAAACGAGAGAAATAGGGTAGACTCGCTTAAATACGTAGGCAAAACTGTAGAGATATTAGTAGAAGACTTTGACAAAAAGAAAAACGCATATATGGGCAGAGATGAGCGGGGCAGAATGGCTTATTTTGAATTTGGTCAAAATCTCGTTGGCAAATTCGTAGACGTTACAATTACGTCAACGGGCGGAATGTCCTTGCTTGGAAAAGTTGTTAAGGTTATTGACTGAGGGGAAGATTATGAAAAAACAAAAACAAAAAGAAAACGAAGAATTATCTCCAATGATGAAACATTACCTTCAAGTGAAGGAACAGCATCCCGATTGCATCATTTTTTACCGTCTTGGAGATTTTTACGAGATGTTTTTTGACGACGCCGTAAAGGTTTCTAAAATTCTCGATTTAACTTTAACGGGAAGAGATTGCGGATTGAAAGAAAGAGCGCCAATGTGCGGAGTGCCGTATCACGCTGCGGACGGATATATTGCCCAACTCGTAGAAGTCGGAGAAAAGGTTGCGATATGCGAACAACTTGAAGAGCCAACGCCGGGTAAAAAACTCGTTGAAAGGGACGTCGTTAAAATCGTTACGGCAGGTACTTTAACCGAAGAGAGTTTAATTGACGAAAGAAAGAATAACTATATTTTGTCGGCGTATAATAACGGCAATAATTACGGTATTGCTTGGTGTGACATTACGACCGGACAGTTTTTTACCCGTAAATGTATAAGCGCAAACCCAATAGACGAACTTTGCGATAATATAGTTAGAATTATGCCCGTGGAAATAATTGCAAACAGTTCGCTTTGTAAAATTGCTGAGGATTTCCCAATAGTTAAACACCGTATCGTACCTAAATTTTCAAAGTACGACGATTTAGCGTTTTCTAAAAAGTCTGCCGAAAGTACGATAAAAACGCAGTTTAACGTATTGTCGGTCAATGCTTACAATATTGAAAACGAACCCGAACTTATCGGCGCTTGCGGTGGTCTTATTTCGTATTTAAGAGAAACTCAAAAGCACGCATTAATAAATATTAACGGCGTTAAAGTTGAATATGCCGATCACCACATGATTTTAGACGCTAACGCAATGAGAAACCTTGAACTCGTTAAAAGTATGCGTGACGGAAAGAGGTACGGAACCTTACTTTGGACGCTGGATAAGACCAATACTTCAATGGGTACGAGGGCGTTAACCAACTGGATATTGAACCCTTTAACTGATAAAGATAAAATTAATTACCGACAAGAAGGCGTAGAAGAGTTATACAAAAACGCAATATTAAGAGGCGGACTTAACGAGTATTTAAGCAGTATTAAAGATATAGAACGTTTAGCAGGAAAGGTTTCAAACGGCAATCTCACACCAAGAGATTGCAAACTTTTAGGAATTTCCCTTTCGGCAACGCCTAATATTAAAATGCTGTTAGTTGGCGTAAACTCAAAAATTTTAAACGACGTGAACGATAATATTACCGATTTTTCAGAGATTACGAGTTTATTAGATTCCGCGCTTGTTGATAATCCCCCCATTCATATTAAAGACGGTGGGTATATTCAAGACGGATTTGACCCCGAACTTGACAGACTTCGTAAAATCCGCAGTAACGGTAAAGCCGTTTTAGACGCTTTAGTTGAAAGAGAAAAAGAGGCTACGGGAATAAAAAACTTAAAGCACGGATACAATAAAGTTTTCGGCTACTATCTCGAAGTTACAAATTCGTTCAAAAGTTTAGTGCCGTATTCGTGGATAAGAAGACAAACTTTAACGGGTGCGGAAAGATATATTACCGAGGAATTAAAACAGACCGAAGAAGAACTTTTAACGAGTGACGAAAAAATCAAGCAAATCGAACTCTCGATTTTTAATAAAATACGCAACGTATTAATTGAAAATATTAAAAAAATGCAAATCACTGCGCGTTCAATTGCTTGTCTTGACGTAATTACGGCACTTGCAACGGTTGCAAAAAAATTTAATTATTGCCGTCCCGAAATTGTAAATAGCGATAACCCAATGAACGTCGTTTCCGGTCGTCACCCCGTCGTCGAGGCTGTTTCAAGCAACCAATTTATAGCAAACGACACCTATCTTGATACCGACGAAAATAGGGTAATGATTATAACCGGTCCTAATATGGCGGGTAAAAGTACTTATATGCGTCAAAACGCATTGATTGCAATTATGGCTCATATAGGTTCGTTCGTTCCCGCTAAATCGGCTCAAATACCTATAATAGACCGCATATTTACGAGAGTTGGCGCAAGCGATAATTTAATTTTCGACCAAAGTACCTTTATGGTTGAAATGACTGAAGTTGCGTCCATTTTGCTTTCGGCAACTAAGAACAGTTTACTTATTTTAGATGAAGTAGGCAGGGGAACGAGTACTTTCGACGGTCTTAGTATTGCTTGGGCGGTAGTTGAATATATTGCTAAAAATATACAGGCAAAAACTCTTTTTGCAACCCATTACCACGAACTTTCGGAGTTAGAAGGTTCAATCGAAGGCTTGAAGAACTATAAAATAACCGTTAAAGAGTTAAACGGTACGATAGTTTTCATGCGTAAAATTATGCGCGGTAGCGCGCATAGAAGTTTCGGTATCGAGGTTGCCTCGCTTGCAGGTGTTCCAAGCGGTGTAACGCAAAGGGCTAAGCAGGTTTTAAAGGGACTTGAAAAGAAC
>SVIB01000036.1 GCA_015055505.1 Clostridiales bacterium | reverse complement strand
AACGGATATGTGGCGCGGTGGCGTTTGGCTCAATTTAAATTACTTTATCATTAGAGGGTTGTATAAATACGGCTATGACGAAATTGCGGAAGAATTAAAGACAAAAACGCTGGAAGCGGTGCAAAAATGGTACAAAAAGACGGGGGTAATTTACGAGTTTTTTGATTCGCGTGATGAAGTTTATCCTTATCAATGCGAAAGAAAGGGCAAGCCGACAACTCCGCCCGACTGGAGAAAACAGGTGCACTCGATTAGCGATTTCAACTGGTCTTCTTGCTTTACTTTAATGTTTATTCAAGACGAATTGTATTTAGATTAAGGAAATATGGGATATAGTATGGAAAAAGTATTTGATACACACGTGCATTATAATTTTGATATTTCGATGGACGAAATGATCAAAATATTCAAGGAAGAATTTGAAGAAACGGGAACGGAGAAATGCGTTTTTTTAAGTTTACCGCATAATGCGAGTAAGGAAGGCTTATATTTAAATGCTGAGCAGAACGTAAAGGGGATGTTTCTAAAGTATATTTTTTCCCCTAATGCTTATGCTTTTGCTGGGCTTATTCATCCGCAGGCGCAAATCTCGAACGAGGAGCGTGCAAAGTTGTATTATGACCAAGCCGTTCGCTATCACTCAGTTGGCTATGACGGAATAAAAATGTTGGAAGGACACCCGACATTGCGGAAAACAATGAAAATTGCGTTGGATAGTTCTGTATACGATAAGTTTTATTCCTATCTTGAAGAAGTTGGTATGCCTATTATTATGCACGTTGCCGATCCTGCTGAAAGTTGGAATTTGGAAACGGCAAGCGAAAGCGCAAAAACGTTGGGACGTACGTATGCAGGGTCCTATCCTTCAAAAAAACAGTTAACGGATGAAGTTTTCGGGATTTTGAATAAGCATCCTAAATTAAAATTAGGACTTGCGCATTTTGGGTTTATGTCCTATGATATATCGGAGGCGGAAAGATTTTTAAGTTACAAAAACACTTTTTTTGACCTTACACCCGGTGGCGAACAGCTGATAAATATGTCGAACGTATGGGAAAAATGGCTGCCGTTCTTTGAGGAATATCAAAACCGTATATTGTATGGTAGTGATTTTTACGCATTTCCAAAAAAAGATGAGACAGAATGGAGAATTGCATTTAGACGCCGTCCGGATTTTTTAAGACAATTTTTTGAAACGGAAAGTGAACATCTTTACATCAATCAAACATTTTGCGGTGTGAATATTGGCGAGCGTTTGAGAACAAAAATTTATCGCGATAATTTTATGAATTTACTCGACCAACCAAAGCTAATTGATATAGACTATTTAAAAGCCGAAATAAATAGTTTGTTGAAGAATCCGCCTAACGAAAACGAATACTACACGAAAGATGGCGTAATTGACACAAGCAAACCTGAAAATCTTAAAAAAGTTCAGGAAAGATATAAAAGCGATTTGCAATTTATGTTGCAAAAATTATAATCGTATTTAGATATGTTCGGTTCTGCAAAATATCGTAATTATAGGTATTTTGTTGTACTTACGCACAAAAAGAGGTAAGCATATTAAATGCTTACCTCTTTTTGCATCTGGCAAGTTAGATGCTCACACGGACGCCGTTACCGTCGCCGTGTGATGCGATTGAAAATTGAAAATTCTTACTTAATGCAAGGACATATTTTTATTTGTTTATAGAATAAAATATTATTATGTCAAATAGATTTTTTGTAAATTTAAAATTATTATTATCAATAATTTCATTGCTTTTGTTAGGATTCGCCTCAATTATTTTTTCGATACTCTATATTGAAAATACTGAACTTGCATTTATAATCAACAATAAAAAGATTATAAAAATAACGGTTACGGCTATAATAATTATTTTTTCAACCGTTGCTTTTGTTTTTCAGTTTTTAGATAATAATTTCATCTTTCGCATTACTATCGTCGTATTTTTGTGTATAGTGTTTTTTTCGGCTTGCTTATATTTTATTAAGATATTTAATTTAGAAGAGAGTTTTTCAAACGTTGAAAACCTTCGCAATTTAGTCCTCTCTTATGGAAAATATACCGTTCCTGCTTTTATAATAATACAGTTTTTACAGGTTGTAATCTTGCCGATTCCGTCAATAATAACTATTGGCGCAGGCGTGGCTCTTTTTGGTAGCGGATACTCCTTTTTGTTTAGTTACGTAGGCATTTTGTCAGCCTCTTATTTAGCATTTTTTATCGGTAGAAAATTTGGCGTAAAAGCCGTAAATTGGTTGATTGGAAAAGATAATCTCGAAAAGGGTATTAATCTTATTAATGGCAGAGATAACCTATTATTAACCCTAATGTTTATTTTTCCGTTTTTCCCCGACGACTTACTGTGTTTTGTAGCAGGTATTTCGTCTATGTCATCAACTTATTTTATTATTATGATAACTCTAACGAGAGCGTTTAGCACCGCAATTTCGGTATTTACCTTAAACGGGACGTTATTGCCTATAAATACTTGGTGGGGTTTTAGTTTTTGGTTGATTTTTTTTGCTGTAGCGGTTATAATTTGTGTTGTAGTATATAAACGAAAAGGTAACGACAATGGAAAGAACTATTCTTCATATAGATCTTAATAATTTTTTCGCAAGCGTCGAATGTAAATACCGTCCTGAACTTAAAGACGGTTATATGGCTGTTTGCGGAAGTATTGAAGATAGGCACGGAATAGTTCTTGCTAAAAATCAAAAAGCCAAACAAATGGGAGTAAAAACGGGTATGACTATAAAAGAGGCTGAAAAAATTTGCCCCGATATCGTATTCGTTGAATCCCATCACGATAGATATATCGAGTGGAGTAAAAAGGTTAAAAAACTTTATACTGAGTATACCGATAGGATAGAATCTTTCGGTATAGACGAGGCGTGGCTTGACGTTACCGACAGTTTAAAGTTGTTTGGATCGGGAAAAGCGATTGCCGACGAGATAAGGGAAAGAGTAAAACAAGAGTTTGACTTAACTGTATCGGTTGGCGTTAGTTTTAATAAGGTTTTTGCAAAACTTGGCAGTGACCTCAAAAAGCCCGACGGAACGACGGTAATTACAACAGTAAATTATAAAAAACTCGTTTGGAATTTACCCGTAGACAATTTACTGTTCGTAGGTAGAGCAACTCTTGCAAAACTGAAAAGAGTAGGTATTAAAACGATAGGCGAGTTAGCAAAAACTGACGTTGATTATATTAAAGATTACCTTGGGAAATGGGGTGAAACTCTTTGGGTTTACGCTAACGGAAAGGACGAATCGCCCGTTTTAAAAGAAACTGAAAGCGAAGAGATTAAATCGGTTGGAAACAGTATTACTTGTTATAGGGATTTAACTGACGAAGAAGACGTTAAAATTATGTTTTCCTCACTTTGCGAAACGGTTGCGGAAAGGGTTATGAAATACAATCTCGGCAAAGCGTCGTCAATAGGTATAAGTATTCGTGACGGTAGTTTAAATTGGATAACAAGACAAGCCAAACTCAATCGTCCGTCCGTTTTGTCCGAGGACTTTTTTGATAAAGCAATGGAACTTTTCAAAGCCAATTACCGTTGGGAAAGTACTGTAAGAAGTCTTGGAGTTACCGTTTTTGATTTTAAGGCTGAAGAACAAATGAGTTTATCGTCCCAAACCGAAGATTACGATAAACGGCTTAAACTTATGAAAACGGTTGGTAATTTAAGGGAAAAGTACGGTAACGACGTAATGAAACGGGCTATTTCTTATAAAGATAAAAGACTAACCAAAGAGGGAGAAGGGCACGGGTCGTCGCTTCCTACCTCACATAAATAAGTTGAACGAAAATGTAAAATAGTCGTAGTATTTTGATTGATAATACTGCGCCAATATGATAAAATAAATTTAGATTAATATTTAGAGGATAATTTATGATTAACGGAAAATTGCTTGTTGAAAAATTAATAGTGTACGCTAAAAACTTCCTTCACTTAAACGAATTGGATGAAATATACGTAAGAAATACTATATTTATGCTTTTCCATATTTCTTCGCCGGCTGAAAACGTGCCTAACCTTAATTACATAAAAGAGATGTCCGTACCCGACGTTTTGTTTAATGAAATTAAAGATTACGCAAAAGAGAACAATATAGCGGAAGACGATACTCAAGCGACTTTATTTGCTTCCTATATTATGGGAGTTTTAACTCAAAAGCCAGCAGAAATTAACCAAACCTTTAAGTATTTAAAAGAAAAAATGGGCGCGCAGTCTGCGTGTGACTATCTTTATAATTTAAGCGTAATGAACAACTACGTTCAAAAGACCGCTATTTCAAAAAATATCGGTTGGGAATACGCAGATAAAGACAGCGTTTTAGAGATAACTATAAATTTAAGTAAGCCCGAAAAAGACAATAAAGATATTGCAAAACTCGCAAAAGCACCCGTAAACACTTCAAAATATCCTATGTGTCCGCTTTGCGCTGAAAACGAGGGATTTTTCGGTTCGTACACCCATCCGCCGAGAGCAAATTTAAGAACGGTTTCTATAACTTTGGGCGGTGAAAATTGGAATATGCAATATTCTCCGTACGCTTATTTTGACGAGCATTGTATAGTATTTAACCGTAAACACGTACCTATGAAAATGACGAGAGAAACTATAAACAATCTCTTTGATTTCGTAGAACTTTTCCCAAATTATTTCGTTGGTAGCAATTCCGACCTTCCAATAGTAGGCGGTTCGATTTTAAATCACGAGCATTATCAAGGCGGAAAACACGAAATGCCTATGCACAAAGCAAAGGCTTTAACTCCGCTTTCATGCGAGAAATTCCCCGACGTAGAAATTTGCATTTTAAATTGGTATAATTCGGCTATTCGTCTTACCGGTTATAATAGAAATACTATATGCGAGTTAGGTGGAGATATCGTCGAGGCTTGGAAATCTTACGCTGACGAATCGGTAGGCGTAATTAACAGCAAAGAAGAAAGGCATAATACCTGTACGCCTATTGCAAGATATTTGTCGGACGGAAAATTCTGTCTTGAAATAATTCTTCGTAATAACGTTACGAGTGAAACTTTCCCTGACGGCGTATTCCACGCTCATCCTGAGTATCATAACATTAAAAAAGAGGGAATAGGTCTTATTGAGGCAATGGGATTATATATTCTCCCCGGAAGACTTAAAAAGCAAATCGAAGAAATAGCCTCAATTATTTGCAAAGAACAACCTTACGACGGCGCAAAAATCAAAGAGGATAATCCTTTGTACGTACACGTTCCAATGATTGAAAAACTTATTAAAAACAATCCGGACATTACCGATTTAACTAAGGCGAGAGAAGTCGTAAAAGATTACGTAAATAAAACGTGCGTAAGTATTTTGGAAAACACTGCCGTCTTTAAAAAAGACGAAATGGGAACTTTGGCGTTTAAAAGGTTTTTAAATACCTTAGAAATTAGATAAATTAAGAGTAAAAACTTCACAGTAAAAGATTTTACAAAAAAAATAAACGAAGACGCAATAAAATGCGTCTTTTTTATTGAAAAAAATTTTTTTATGTATTATAATTATTTTGATAATTATAATGGAGGAGTTTATGAATAAAATAGATTTACTCAAAACACGCAGAGAAAAACTTTTGCAGTGCGGAAGTGAGGTTAGAAAGCAAATTTCAGCCCTTACCGACGAAGGCAGTTTTGTTGAACTTGACGCATACAGTTTTTCTCGCAACGAATTCTACGGCGAGGACGCTGAAGGCGAAGGAGTCGTAACAGGTTATGCAACTATAAATGACGTTCCCGTATACGTAGTTGCGCAAAACGCTAACGTTTTATCAGGCGGTGTAAGTCTTGCTAACTGTAAAAAAATCGTTAAATGTTTACAAAAAGCAAAATTAACGGGTTATGCAGTCGTATACCTTTTCAACTCTTTAGGCGTTCAAGTCGGTGAAGGCGTAAACGTACTTGAGGGTATGGGAGAGGTATTAAACGCATCTCTTGCCCTTAAAGACGAGGTTACTCAAATCTCGGTTGTAACGGGAAAACTTTACGGAACGTTTGCTCTTTTGTCCGCTAACTGCGATTATAACTATATGTTAGACGGCAGTTGCGTTGCCTATGCAAGCCCAACGGTTATTTCCGCAGTGTCAGGTAAAAATCTTCCTGCTGAAGAGGTTGGCGGTGCAAAAGCCTCTAAGTATAACAACGTGACGACTTTTAAAGCAACGAACGTTGAAAACGTAAGAGAAAAACTCGTTGAACTTTTCGCTGTTATACCGGCATTTTCAAGCGTTGTAGAAGATACTGACGACGACCTTAACAGAGTAAGCGCAAATCTTAACGAAAAGGCTTGTCCAAAATGTCTTGAAAGCGCAGTGTTCGATAACGGTAAGTGTATTGAAATGAACGCTGATTTTTGTCCCGAAGTAATTACTGCAGTCGGTAGAGTCGGCGGAATAAGCGTAGCCGCAATTATATTTGGCGGAGAAGATAAAGGGGTTGAACTTAACCTTAACAACGTTTTAAAGATTAAAGAATTTGTAAATTATGCAAACGATTATAATCTTCCCGTGATTACGTTCGTAAATACGCTTGGTATAAAGACTGACCTTGCAACGAGTAATACGCCGATTATGAAAGAAATTAACAATCTTGCTTATAATTTACGCCAAAGCGCAAGAATTTCAGTAGTTTACGGTAAGGCAATCGGTCTTGGATACACGCTTTTTGCATCTAAATCGCTTGGCGTTGATTATTCTTACGCTTTTGCAAATTCTCAAATAGCCCTCTTTACGGGCGCTGCGTCTTCGGCTTACTTTGGAAACGTTAGAGAAGATAAACTTGACGAGTTGGCAGAAAAATACGCCGAAGAAAACGCTGATCCTATAAACGCTGCAAGAAACGGATACGTAGACAACGTTATAGAGCCACAATTTGTTCGTGCGTACGTTATATCGGCTCTTCAAACTTTCGTGAGGTGATAAACTATGACGGCTAATCTGTTATCTACGTTTGCTGAAAACGCGGGGATTGGCGGATTTACCTTTATTCTTGGTATGGTCGTTATTTTCTTTGGTATGATTATACTCGTTCTTGCCGTTTCGTTAGTTGGTAAGATAGTGTCAGGCGCCGAAGAAAAGAAAAATGCAACGCCTGTAAAAGAAGAGAGGAAAGAAATAGCCCAACCCGTTGTCAGTGAAACTGTGGGAGATATTCCCGAAGACGTTAAAGTTGCTATTATTGCAGCCGTTACCGCTTATTATACCGAAAGCGGAGCAAAGAACGAATTTAAGGTAAGAAAAATTAAGAAAATATAAAGGAGTTTACATATATGCGTAATTTTATAGTTACAATCGACGGAAAACAATATCAAGTAGGAGTTGAAGAAGTAGGCGCAGGCGCAAACGTAACGCCCGTTGTTACTACTATCGCTCAAGCACCCGCACAAGCGCCTGTTAACGCGCCTGCACAAGCGCCAAAGGCTGCTGTTACCGGTGGAACTAAGGTAAACGCTCCAATGCCGGGAATGATTAAGGCTCTTTCAGTTAATGAAGGCGCACAAGTTAAAAAAGGCGACGTTATTCTCGTTTTAGAGGCAATGAAAATGGATAACGACATTACCGCACCTTGCGACGGAACTGTTTCTTATAAAGTAACTAAAGGCTCAAACGTTGATACGGGCGCGCTTATGGCGGTTATCGGTTGAGGTGACGCTTTATGAGCTTTTTATATAACTTATGCGAGGGAGGCCTAAACATAGGCGAAAAACTCGTTAACTTGTGGGAGAGAACGGGTCTTGCAACTCTCGTAAATACGTTTACGGACGGGGGATGGCAAAATCTTATAATGCTTCTTATTGCATGTGTTCTCGTATATCTCGCAGTTGTTAAGAAGTTTGAACCGTTATTACTCCTTCCAATCGCTTTCGGTATGTTTATAGTAAATATACCAGGGGTTTACGCTATTCTTTTCGGTACGAAAGGGTATATCGTTACTGACTCTGTTTACCAAGTTGAAGTTGCGAGGGGAACTGCAAGCGAACTGTGTAAGGCGTTCGGCGTTGCCGATTTGACGGCTTTGGAAAAACTTTTTGAGGCTGGAGCGCAAATGAACGGCTCTACTTTTGCTCCTAATCAACTCGTTCTTTCAACTGAACAAGTTGTAAGAGATTTCGGTCTTTTTTATTACATTTATAAAGGTGTAGACTGGGTAATTTTCCCACCGATTATTTTCCTTGGAATTGGCGCAATGACAGACTTCGGTCCGCTTATTGCTAATCCTAAGAGTATGCTTATCGGCGCTGCTGCGCAACTCGGTGTTTTTATAACCTTTTTCTGCGCTGTAACCATTTTACCTTTCTCTACCGTAGAAGCGGCCGCTATAGCAATTATAGGTGGAGCGGACGGTCCTACTGCAATTTACGTTACTAAAAAACTTGCAGAGCATCTTCTTCCCGCAATAGCAATCTCGGCATATTCTTATATGGCTCTTATTCCTATTATTCAAAAGCCTATAATGAGAGCGCTTACAACTAAAAAAGAAAGACAAATCAAGATGAAACAACTTCGTAAAGTTTCTAAACTTGAAAAGGTTGTTTTCCCCATACTTGTATCGTTTGTAGTAGGTATTCTTCTTCCCGACGCAATGCCTCTTCTCGGTATGCTTATGCTTGGTAACTTGTTAAAAGAATCGGGCGTATGCGGAAGACTTGTAGACACCGCTCAAAACGGACTAATGAATACGGTAACTATTTTCCTTGGAGTAATGGTTGGTTCTAAAGCAACTGGGGCGCTTTTCCTTTCGGGACAAACCCTTGGAATTATAGTTTTAGGACTTGCAGCATTCTGTATGGGAACTATCGGCGGACTTTTAGTTGCAAAACTTATGTGCAAACTTTCGGGTGGTAAAATTAACCCACTTATCGGTTCGGCAGGCGTTTCGGCAGTACCTATGGCTGCAAGAATTTCGCAAGACGTAGGTCGTGAAACCGATCCCGATAACCACTTACTTATGCACGCAATGGGACCGAACGTAGCAGGCGTTATCGGTTCGGCAATAGCGGCAGGCGTATTGCTTGCTCTCTTTGCTTAAATTTTAAGGAGAAATAAATTATGGCTAAAAAAGTTTTAATTACAGATACAATTCTTCGTGACGCGCATCAATCGCAGGCTGCAACACGTATGACGATGGATCAAATGCTCCCTGCATTAGATGCTCTTGACGAAATAGGATACTATTCACTTGAGGCGTGGGGCGGTGCAACTTTCGACTCTTGTCTTAGATTTTTAAACGAAGACCCGTGGGAAAGACTTAAGACCTTAAAATCACACCTTAAAAACACGCCTATTCAAATGCTTTTAAGAGGACAAAACCTCTTAGGTTATAAACATTATTCTGACGACGTAGTTGAAAAATTCGTTGAATATTCAATTAAAAACGGCGTTAAGGTTATAAGAGTTTTCGACGCTCTTAACGACGTTAGAAACCTTGAAACAGCAATGAAGGCAATTAAGAAATACGGCGGAATTTGCGAGGCTACCATTTGTTATACGACGAGCCCCGTTCATACCAACGAATATTTCGTAAAACTTGCAAAAGAGCTTGAAGACAAGGGCGCTGACAACATTTGTATTAAGGATATGGCAAACCTTTTACTCCCATATACCGCCTACGAACTCGTTAGCGCAATGAAAAAGGTTTTAAAACCCGAAACCAAAATTCATCTCCATACGCACAATACGACCGGTACCGGCGATATGGTAAACTTAAAGGCTGTCGAGGCTGGTTGTGATATCGTGGATACCGCGCTTTCTGCGCTTGGTAACGGTACTGCAAACCCTGCAACCGAAGCATTCGTTGCAACTTTAGCGGGCACTGAATACGATACGGGTATTGACCTTACTAAACTCGTACCTATAACAAACCACTTCAAAGGTGTTGCAACCGAACTTGAAAAGAGCGGTTCTTTAAACCCTAACGTAAGAAAAGTTGACGTTAATACGCTCATTTATCAAGTTCCGGGCGGAATGCTTTCAAACCTTATGAATCAACTTAAACAACAAGGTAAACTTGATAAACTTGACGAAGTTTTAGCCGAAGTTCCTAACGTTAGAAAGGATTGCGGATATCCTCCGCTCGTAACTCCGTCAAGCCAAATCGTTGGTACTCAAGCCGTTTTAAACGTTATAAGCGGTGAGAGATATAAAATGGTTACGAAAGAGTTTAAGGGGTTACTTAAAGGAGAATACGGTAAACTTCCTGCTGAACCTGATGCAGAAGTCGTTAAAAAGGTCGTTGGTGACGATAAGATTATAACTTGCCGTCCTGCGGACCTTATCGAGCCTGAATATGAAAAATACAAGGCTGAAATTGCTGAATATTATACTAAAGAAGAGGACGTTCTTTCATACGCTCTCTTTAACGAAGTTGCAATAAACTACTTTAAGTGGAGACTTGCAAACAAAAAAGCCGTTGATAAAGATTTAGCAGACGGTAAAGATAACGTTTATCCCGTATGAACGTACTCGTTGTAAACGACGACGGAATTTTCAGCGAGGGCATTAAAGCCCTCGCCGATTTCCTATCTAAAGAACATAACGTTTTGGTCTTAGCGCCGGACGGAAACCGCTCGGCTTTTTCGCATTCTTTGTCAATTTATAAAGATATTATATTAAAAGAAGAGAAAATTAGCGATAATTACAAGGCTTTTTCTTTAAGCGGAACGCCTGCTGACTGTGTAAAATTTGCCCTTCACGAATTTAAAGAATATAATTTCGACTTGGTTTGTACGGGAATAAATAAAGGACATAATTTAGGTAGTGATACCGTTTATTCGGGCACGATTTCCGCAGGACTTGAAGGCAATTTCTTTGGACTTAAAAGTATCGCTTTTTCAAACGTTGCGCACAGCGGTTGCGATTTTTCTCAAAACGTTAAAACTGTTTCTAAGATTTTTGAGCAACTTGTAAAGTTGACCTCAACGGAATACACATTAAACGTCAATCTTCCAAATTGCGAGGAAAAAGGTGTTAAGATTGCTCCGCTTGGCATACAACTTTATACGGATAATTATCAAAAAGTTAGAGAAGGCGTTTACCAACTTGTGGGCGAGCCTACGAGTTATTTAAGCAGTGACTGTTGCGACGTAGCGTATTCCCGACAAGGATACGTGACCGTAACGCCTATTTTATACGATAAAACCGACTATAAAATGATAGAAAAATTCAAGGATTTTAAATTTTAATGAATACCGTTGTAATAGGCGGAGGTCCTGCAGGGCTTATTTCCGCATATTTTTCCGCAAAAAGCGGAAATCAAACAGTTTTAATTGAAAAAAATGAAAAACTGGGTAAAAAACTTTATATAAGCGGAAAGGGTAGATGCAACGTTACAAATGATTGCAGTGAAGAGGAGTTTTTAGAAAACGTAGTTACAAATCCTAAGTTTTTAATGGGCGCAATCAGGCGCTTTTCTCCCGAAAAATTTATGGAGTTTTTGGGGGCTAAAACACCGCTTAAAACTGAGCGCGGTAATAGAGTTTATCCAATTAGCGATAAAGCGAGCGATATTACGAAATGTTTAGAAAATTACCTTAAAGAGGTAGGCGTTGAAATTAGACTTAATACCGAAGTAAAAGAAATTAACGCCGAAAATGGGAAAATTGCCGAGGTTGTTACCGACAAAGAGAGAATTGCTTGCGAAAAAGTAATAGTTTGTACGGGCGGTGTGAGTTATCCGCTTACGGGAAGTACCGGTGACGGATATAAATTTGCAAAATCGTTAGGTCATAGCATTGTTGAACCTAAGTCTGCATTATGCGGAATTAATTTAAAAGGCGATTTCTATAAACAATTACAAGGTATTTCCTTAAAAAACGTAAAACTTTCGGTTTGTAGAGGACAAAAGGAAATTTATTCTGATTTCGGTGAAATGCTGTTTACTCATTTTGGAATATCAGGACCTATCGTTTTGTCTGCATCAAGTTATATAAATAGAGAAGATTTATCGAATATAACTTTAAAACTTGATTTAAAACCGGCTTTAACTCACGAGCAACTTGATTTAAGAGTACTCCGTGATTTTGATAAATATAAAAACAAACAAATTAAAAACTCGCTTGACGATTTACTTTTGAGAGGGCTTATCCCTATAGTGATTTCAATGGCAAAAGTAAACGGAGAGCGAAAAAATAACGAATTCAAAGCAGAGGACAGAAAAAAACTTGTCGATACCGTAAAAGCAATAGAAATGAAACCTGCATCACTTAGAGATTTAAACGAGGCTATAGTTACGGCAGGCGGTGTCAGCGTAAAAGAAATTAATCCTAAAACTATGGAAAGCAAACTTGTAAAAGGTCTTTTCTTTGCCGGAGAGGTCTTAGACGTTGACGCTTTAACGGGTGGATTTAATATAACAGTTGCCGCTTGTACGGGGTACGTAGCGGGTAATTCTTAAAATAAAGGGGAATAAATATGATAAATATAGCACTTGACGGTCCTGCAGGTAGCGGAAAAAGTACCGTTGCAAAGATACTTTCAAATAAACTTGATATTCTTTACCTTGATACCGGCGCAATGTACAGAGCGTGCGGTTTAAAGTGTAAAAATTTAGGCGTATCCGTAAAAGACGAAGTTGCAGTTTCTTCTTTTATTGACGGTATTGACCTTAAAATTGAGTATAAAAACGGCACTCAAATTACGATTTTAGACGGCGTTGACGTTTCTACCGACATTAGAAAACCTGAAGTTTCAATGCTTGCGTCCGACGTTTCGGCTTTAAAATGCGTTAGACTTAAAATGGTAGATATGCAAAGAAAAATTGCAAGTTCTATGGACTGCGTTTTAGACGGTAGAGATATCGGTTCTTTCGTTTTGCCAAACGCAAAATTTAAGTATTTCGTAACCGCTGACAGCAAAGTGAGAGCAGAAAGAAGATATAAAGAACTCGTCGAAAGGGGAACTCCCGTAGATTTTGACGAACTTCACAAAGAAATATTACAACGTGATTATAACGACAGTCACAGAGATTTTGCGCCGTTAAAACAAGCGGACGACGCAATAGTTGTGGATACGTCGACAATGTCCGTTGACGAGGTTGTAAACTATATTCTCAGTGACGTAAATAGGAGAAAATAATGTTTTATACTTTTTTAAGAAGGATAGTTATGCCTTTTTTTAGACTAATTTATAGACCTAAAATTAAAGGGCTTGAAAACCTTCCCGAAGGAAGTAAATATATAATAATTTCAAACCATCTCGGCAAGGTGGACTGCTTTGCTATAGTTTCACTGTTTAAAGAAAAAATCTTTTTTATGGCTAAGAAAGAGTGGTTTGACAATAAATTTAAGAATAAGTTTTTTAGATGGCTTGGCGGAATTCCCGTTGATAGAGAGAGCGCAGACGTAACCTCTATAAAAAACTGTTTTGCGGTTTTAAAAAAGGGCAGTAGGTTAGTCGTTTTCCCTGAGGGAACGAGAAATAGAGCCAACGATTGCACTCTTCTTCCAATAAAAGGCGGTGCAGGACTTATCGCTTTTAAAGCAAAAGTTCAAGTCGTTCCGCTCGTTATGAAAAATAGGTTTCGCCCGTTTAGAAAAAACTATATGTATATAGGTAAACCCTTTGATTTTTCGCAGTACGAAGGGCTAAAATTGAGCAGTGAACTCAATGAGCAACTTACAAATAAAATGAGCGACAGTTTGAAAGAGTGCATGGATAACGTAATTGAGTTTTCAAAGGAAAATAAAAGGAAATGAGAGCGATTTTAGCCAAAAGTAGCGGTTTTTGTATGGGTGTAAAAAGGGCGGTAGATACGGCTAAAAAGGTATACGGAAAAGGTGTGTACGTCTTAGGCGAAATTATACATAACGAGTCCGTTATACGCCAAATCGAAAGTTTAGGAACGACCTTTATAAACGATATAGACGAGATTGACGAGGGGACGCTTATTATCCGTTCTCACGGCGTTGGAAAGGCTATTTTAGAAAAACTTGCGAAAAAGAATATAAACGTAATAAACTGTACCTGTCCGTTCGTTATAAAAACCCAAAAAATAATTGAGGAATATTACTCAAAAGGTTACCGTATAATTATAACCGGAGAAAAAAATCACCCAGAAGTCGTAGGTCTTAACGGATGGTGTGAAAATACGGCGCTTATTTTAGATGAAAATTATAGTGAAATTGACCTAAAAAGCGACGAAAAAGTGTGTATTGTGTCCCAAACGACCTATTCAGTTGAAAAATTTCAAAAAATTTTAGAATTTTTTAAGAAAAAATCCCTTAAAACGCTTGAAATTTTTTACACAATTTGCTATACTACAAGAGAGCGTCAAGAAGAGGCAGAAATATTGTCGAAAACCTGTGATGCAATGGTAGTAGTCGGTGGCAAAAATAGTAGCAATACTAAGAAACTGATGAGAATTTGTCAAGGAAATTGCGAGAATGTATATTTCATCTCAAATCCTGATGAGCTCGATTATAAAAAATTTATAAATTATAAAAAGGTAGGTATTGTTGCAGGGGCATCGACGCCCAACGAACAATCAATGGAGGTTTTCTTAAAAATGGAAAGTACAGAAGTAAAAAGCTCAGTAATGGAAGAAGCATTGACCGCAATTGATGAACAAAAGTTCAAGAGAGGTCAAATTATTACTGCCACAATT
>SVIB01000035.1 GCA_015055505.1 Clostridiales bacterium | reverse complement strand
AAGATATCGGCAAAGTCGGCTATGGAATCGTCACCGAATACGTCGTTTACTATTCCCTTTACGTCTATCGGCTTTTCGTCAAGCCAAGCAAATAATTGGTCAAACGTTACGTCGCAAAGACTTTCTATTGGAGATGCGATTTCTTTATCGTTCTTATTCGTCCAATTTCCGTCCGCGCCTTTCAAAAGTCCGGTAAGCGTTACGATATCGCCTACGTATACTCCGTCAAGGTAGCCCTTAAGATATGTAACTTTGTTTTCTGCAATTAAAAGGTCTGCTACGAACGTTGCTACCGCTTTATTTTTGAGGTTCTTGAATACCTCTTTATCCATTATTGCAGTTTGGTTCTCTTTTGCAGGAACGAGGTCGTTTATGTACTGACCGAACGTCGTTTGGTTGCAAATTCCCGATACGATTGCGTTTATCATATCGTTACCTTGCTTTCCGGTCCAATCAAGTACATCGCCTACCGTTACGCTTAAGATATCTCCTACGATTACGGGAAGAACTTTTCCGTTTATCTTTACGCTGTCAAGTCCGTTTTCTCTCTTTACGTTTTCAGTTTCTACGTCAAGGAAGATATCGGCAAAGTCGGCTATGGAATCGTCACCGAATACGTCGTTTACTATTCCCTTTACGTCTATCGGCTTTTCGTCAAGCCAAGCAAATAATTGGTCAAACGTTACGTCGCAAAGACTTTCTAACGGAGATGCGATTTCTTTATCGTTCTTATTCGTCCAATTTCCGTCCGCTCCTTTCAAAAGTCCGGTAAGCGTTACTATATCGCCTACGTATACTCCGTCAAGGTAGCCCTTAAGATACGTACCTTTATTTTCCGCTATTAAAAGGTCTGCTACGAACGTTGCTACCGCTTTATCTTTGAGGTTCTTGAATACCTCTTTATCCATTATTGCAGTTTGGTTCTCTTTTGCAGGTACGAGGTCGTTTATATATTGACCGAACGTCGTTTGGTTGCAAATTCCCGATACGATTGCGTTTACCATATCGTTGCCTTTCATTCCGGTCCAATCAAGTATTTGTCCTACTTTTACGTTTAAGATATCTCCTACGATTGCAGGAAGTAATTTCGTACCGAATCCTACGCTTGTAAGACCGCTTGCTCTCTTGCCGTAACCGACTTCTAAGAAGATATCCGCAAAGTCTGCTAACGAGTTTTCGCCTACTACGTCGTTTATAATCTTCTTAACGTCGAAAGGCTTAGTGTCAAGCCAACCGAATACGTCGTTTACCGATACGCTGAATACGTTGCTAAGAACGGACTCGTATTCCGTGCCGTTTGCTTTAACCCAAACTTGTTTGTCGGCTACGCTTCTGCTTGCCGTACCGTTTTCGTTGGCTTCAACTATAAGGTCAACTATATGACCTACTTGAATTTCTCCTACGTACTTTTTAACGATATCAAGTATTGGAGTTTTTGCAAATACGTCGTTTATAACGTCAGTTATTACTATCGGGAAGATAATATCGTCTAAAAGTTCTTTATTAGTATCGCCCTTAACTACGATTGACGCAAGGTCGCCTACCGTAAGACCGTCGAAAAGATCTACGAAATAATCTCTCTTTTCCGTACTGGTCATTTCCTTGTCTAAAATCGTGGAAACGAGTTCGTAAAGGTTAATTGCAAGAACTTTATTGAGCGGAGCGTAAACGCTTTCGCCGTTCTTAGTCCATTCTTTTTCTTCGTCGTAAACTAAATTAAGGAACGTTTCTACGTAATTACCGAGCATAAAGTCGATATTTACAATCTTGTTATCAAAGAGGTTGCCGATTTTGTCGGTAATTTCTTTATTTACAAAATTATCTACGGTTGCAACTATTTGAGTGTCGAGTAAAGCCGTTATAGCCTCGCCTAAAGATTTATCCTTAGAAGTTTCGTAAATACCGTTTTCGGCTTTTTCAATCTTAACGATAGGAGCAATTAAATCGCCTAAAGTTGCGTCGCCGTAAATACTGTCGAGAATTGCTACGAGGTCAAGACTCTTTCCGCCGATAACGTCGAAAATAATATTGAAATAAACACTGAATTTAGCGCTGAATATCGGGTCTAATATTCCGCTTGCCTCTTTAAGGGCTTTAAAGGTAAGACCGTCGCCGTCTTTTTCAGTTAAAAGACCTCTCCAAGGCTCGCCGAAAAGAACTTCGCCAAACGCCGTATTGAGTTCGGTGCGGAGAGTTTCCATATCGAGTTTTTCTTTTCCGCTAACGATATCGAGTACTCTGCCGATACTCATAGAATCCCATAAGCAAAGCGCTTTTAAGAATTGGTTAGTATCTTCTGCAGTTTTGTCTTTAGCGAACTTGCCTTCAGCGTCGTTATAACCGAGCGCGAGAGTGAATATATCGCCTACGGTAACAGCCTTTAAGGTTGCCGTTACCTTGTCTTTCATAGTCTTATCTTCAGTTGCGATAAGGTCGCCGAGCGTGTAATCTAAAAGGTCTTCAATAGCGCCCGTTGCGTACTTATCCGCAGTTATAAGCCAACCGTTTTGGTCTTTGCCAAGGCTTAATGCGTCGCCTACGGTTATGTCTTTAATTACTTCTTTAAGGTTGTACGGATGATTTGCGTCAAAACCCGCCGCCACTTGCCAAAGTTTAAGATTTAAAATAGTGTTAAGACCGCTACTGAGCGCCTTGCCGTCTTTGTCAAAGTATACGTCTTCTTCGCCCTCGGTATTAACCGTTACTTTCGTTATTGCCGTTACGATATCGCCTATTTCAATTTCAGGTAAGAACGACTCTATTACTTTTGCGTATGAGAATTTGCCCGACTGAGCCTCTCTTATAATTGAGAATACGCCTAAGAAATCTATATCGTATACGATAGATAAGAATCCGCTTACGGGTTGCTCGTTAGAATACCACTTACCGTTTATGTATTCAGCGCCTAAAAGGTCGCCTACCGTTGCGCCTGCTAAAGCGTCTTCAAATACTCTTAAGAGGTTGTTAGCGTCAATCTTTTCACCGCCAAGACTTGCTACTACGTTAGATAATTCTACCGATAAAAGTCTTTGCATGAATACGTTAACTTCTTTACCTTGCTTATCGCCTTTTGTATGTACGTATTTACCGTCTACGAGTTCAATTCCTAAAAGTTCGCCAAGTCCTTCGCCTACGGTAAGACCTTCGCAACTGCTTGAAATTGCGTTTACGATATTGTTACGAACGGCGTCTACTGAAAGTTTTTGATCAGCGTCGCCTACTATATCTTTAATGGAGATGTCAAAAAGTGCGGTTAAAAGCGGGCTCTTAACGGGTGCGCCGTCTTTTTTAAGCCACGTACCGTCTTCGCTCTGGCTATAGCCAAGCGTTTCAAAAACGTCGCCCACCGAAATGTCGCCGAATACGAGAAGGGCTTTATGTATTTTGTCTGCTGTTTCCCCTCCTTCGGTAAACGCGTGTACCAAAGTAGTGAGGTCTAAAGACGCTATTTTTTCTAAAAGACCGTTTACAGGCTTACCCGCAGTACCGTCTTCAGCCTTTTCACACCAGTCGCCTTCTTCGTCTTTTACGTAACCTAAAACCGCGCCAACTTTTACGTTGTCGAGAAGTTTATCAAGAACGAATTTGTTTTTACCGGTCGTTGCGTCCTTTTCAAAGAGTTCGTCGAAAGTCATTCCGTTGAAAAGTCCGTCTAAGGTCTTTGCTATTTCCGCGTCGCCTTCTACGAAAGTCGAAACTACGTCGCCTACCGATAAATCGCCGAGAGAAGAGAATCCGCCGTCAACTAACTCGTCGCCAAACGAAGTCTTACCCGTCGCTACGTTTGTGATAGCGCCGAATTCTACGTTTGCAAGAAGATTGAGGAAGTTGGGGTTTCCTTCTTTTGCTACGTAATTACCGTCCTCGCCTTTTTCAAACATTTGAGGAATAATTCCGCCGAGTTTTATCTCGCTTAACGCAGAAAGAACGCCAAGTTGTCCTGTCAATTCGTCTGTCGACATAAGTTGACCTACGCTATATCCGCGGAGTTTAGCCCTTTCTTCTTTTGCTAAAATCGTATCTTCGGGTATAAAGCCCAAAACGACGCTAACCGGAAGATCAGCCAAAAATCTATCCATACCCTCTCCGCTAAACAACGTGAAGATAGATACGGACTTAAGGTCGTTTAAAAACTCACTGTCCGTTGTGTCTACAAGCGGTTTATCCTTACTACCGAGACTGTTTAAAAGTTCTACGATATTAAGACCGTACTTTTCTTCAAGGTCTGCTATCGTAAAATTCTCAGGGGCTGCTATTCCCTTGTTAAAGAGCGCCAAAACGTCCTCAAGCGAATAATCGTTAAGGTCGCCCAATGCGTCTTTCTTATCGGTCGTAGCGTCCCCGTCGTCGGGTACTAATACGCTTACGATTGGGAATTCTCCGTACAAATAGTACACGGAGGTTACCGCCGTTGCTACGATGGAGGTAATACCCATTACCGCGCCAAGCAGTAAGGCTATTAACTTCTTGAAAATTTTGCCCATAATTGCATCTCCTGCTATTTTGGTTTGCGCGCTATTTTTAAGTATGCGCGTGCATTAATTATATTTATAATATAACTTTTTGTCAACCTTGTAATAAAAATTTTTTAATGATTTTCATAAAAAACTTAATTTTTTTAAAGAATAGTTTACTTTCAATTTACTTTTCTTAATTTTAACAGTGTACTTTCATAATTCATTGGGATTTTTGAAAGAAAAATTTTTATCGGTTGCAATCTTTTGGGTTTTGAGGTATAATAAGTTTGAGGACGAACTGAAATCGACCTATTTTAAGGTTGACCGACTGAAAAAGCGGTTAAAAACACAACGGAAAAGGTTATTATGTTGCACTTTATTATAAACCCCAAAGCAAACAGGGGAAAAATCAAGAAAAAGACCGAAACGGTTGAAAAAATTCTTACCGAAAGGAAAATTCCTTACGCTTTTCACTACACTACGGCGGCGGGTGTCGCAACCGACCTTGCAAGACGTTTTTCGCAAGAGGACGGGGCGACTATCGTTGCTATCGGCGGTGACGGAACGATAAACGAGGTCTTAAACGGCATTGATACCGAAAAAGCAAGTTTTGGTATTATTCCAAGCGGTAGCGGAAACGATTTCGTTGCCTCGGCTAAGATTCCGCTTGATACCGAAGAAGCGCTTGAACTCATTTTAAAGGGAGAGGCAAAGCCCACAGACTATATGCTTTGCGGTGGAATTAGAGGGCTTAACGTTATCGGCACGGGCATTGACGTAGATATTTTAAAACGGTGCCGTTCGTATAAAATTTTGCGTGGAAAATTACAGTATCTCGTATCGCTTATAGTAAGTCTTATAAAATTTAAATTTTATAAATTTTTCATTCCTAAAGACGGAAAACAGGTAGAAAAAGAGGGACTTATAGTTGCTGTCGGCAACGGCAGACAGTTTGGCGGGGGGATAAGAATTTGCCCTAAAGCCGAGATTGACGACGGGCTTTTAGATTTCGTAGTCGCCGGAAAATTGAAAAAAATTAGAATCCCCGGCGCGTTTATGAAACTTATGAAAGGTAAAATTTTGGAACTTGATTTTACCTCTTTTGAAAGATGTGAACGGGTAAAAATAGATTTCGATAAACCCGTTACTATACAAATTGACGGCGAACTTTACGACGGAATTGATTTTGACGTTTCTGTTGTTAAAGGCGGTATTAAAATCTTCCGCCCTTAGCAACCTGACTTTGGGAGCGTGACGCTCCACCCTGATTGCTACCGCCACAGTTCATATAGCGCACTAAAACTCAAAGAAAAGATTTTGTTCATCAAAAGATTTTCTTTGAAAAGGAGCAAACGGCTGAAAGGTCTTGCGGATTACTTTCAGTAATTCGCTGACAAAAAGCCGATTTGCGACGCCGTGACGCTCCACCCTGATTGCTACCGCCACCTTGTTTGAGTACCGTAAAACCTCAAACAAAAGATTTTACATGGTAAAAGATTTTGCTTGAAAAGGCAACGTGACGTTGCTTCCTAATTGCTACCGCCACAGTTCATATAGCGCACTAAAACTCAAAGAAAAGATTTTGTTTATCAAAAGATTTTCTTTGAAAAGGAGCAAACGGCTGAAAGGTCTTGCGGATTACTTTTAGTAATTCGCTGACAAAAAGCCGATTTGCGACGCCGTTGCATCCTAATTGCTACCGCCATAGTTCATATAGCGCACTAAAACTCAAAGAAAAGATTTTGTTCATCAAAAGATTTTCTTTGAAAAGGAGCAACCGATTGTAAAGTCTTACCGTTTGGCAACAGGCAAACGGTGGACAATAAATCGTGTTGCGACGCCGTGACGGCAACGTGACGTTGCATTCACATACCACCTTGTTTAAGTAACATAAAATACTCAAATAAAAGATTTTACATAGTAAAAGATTTTGTTTGAAAAGGAGCAAACGGCTGAAAGGTCTTGCGGATTACTTTCAGTAATTCGCTGACAAAAAGCCGATTTGCGACGCCGTTGCATCCTGATTGCTACCGCCACCTTGTTTAAGTAACATAAAATACTCAAATATAGGATTTTACACGGTAAAAGATTTTCTTTGAAAAGGAGCAACCGATTGCAAAGTCTTTCCGTTTGACAATAGGCAAACGGTTGACAATAAATCGTGTTTCACATGAAACGCCCCTTAACTACCCCATTTTTACCAAAAAATCACTAATAATCAACTTATAGACCGACTTTTTTACAAAATTTGGTATTTAAAAAGCGTTTGCAGAATATCCGCAAACGCTTACTTTTTTATTGGATTTTATTAGTTTTTATAAAAATTTAAATTGCTGGGATGCGTATAAAGCAAGTTTACTGTCTTCTTCCGCAGTACCGCCCGAAACACCTATTGCGCCTATTACTTCCCAACCTACTTTTAAAGGCTCTCCACCGCCTAAAAAGATAAGACTTTCTTCCGTTTCCAAACCTTTTAGACTTCCGCCCTCTTTAACCTCTTGGGCAAGTTGTTTTGTAGACATTTTGACCGCCGACGAGGTATACGCCTTTTTAACCGCAACGTCGAAACTTACGAGATACGCGTCGTCCATTACTTCAACTAAAATAGGTCTGCCTTGCGCGTTTGCAATAGCAATTACGGCCTTTAAGCCCATTTCAGTTGCTTTTTCACGCACTTTTTGGGATAATGCGCGCGCTTTTTCAAGCGTCAACTGTTTTCCAAATCCTACACGCTTTAAAACTTCATTATATATAGCCTCGTAATTAAGGTCGGCTTGATTTTTTGTGTCGGGCTTGCCCTCGCTCGAAATCTCGGCTATTCCGCCGTTTTCAAAATCGTAATCTATCCGTCTTGCATAAGCGTATAATAAATCCGAAAGACGATTGACGTATTTTTTAATCGCGCCGTCTACACCGTAGCGCCTATCAAGTGTTATAATATTGCGCTCTAAACGCCTACATACCGTTCTCGCAACGTCAAGCCTTGACGATAAATCGCACTTTGCCGTTACGAACTCCGTAGGCATTTCAAATGAAGAGGTCGTTTTGTCTATTTGCTCTTCTAAATATTTAATATCCTTTTCGGTTGGCAAATATTCTCTTTTATTTGGGTAAGTTACGCTTGACGCAATACTTATAAGTGCCTTTTGGAGCGTTTCAAGTTTTGCGTTTAATTTTGGGCATACGACGATAGCCCGACAGTTTGCTATAAAACTGACAAGTTCGTCAATGCAACCGAGAACTTCAAATCTCTCGTCTGCCTTTGAAATTTTCATTCCGGTAGAAAGTGAAGAAAATCCACTGTCACCGTTTCCCGAATATAATTTCATACTATGCCTTTTAGTGTTTTTACTAATTTTTATCAAAAGTGGGGCTATAAGTCGATTATCTAAACAATATAATCGTTGCCCTTTTGAAGTTTTTACTTTTTACGTTTGAAGCACAAGAAGGTATCGCTCCTTGCAAGCAAAATCTTTTACAGCGTAAAATCTTTTGTTTGAGGTTTTACGTTTCTTAAACAAGGTGGCGATATCAACAAGGATGCAACCTCAGGTTGCCCAAAAATTCTTTTGTTTTGCAAAATTATTTTCGGGAGCCCTATGAACTATGGCGGTAGCAATCAGGGTGGAGCGTTACGCTCCTAACCGCCGATTTGACCTCGAAGCCCACACCTATTTACAACTTCCAATAACTTATTCATCTTTTCTTGTGAGGGCGGTTCGATATGCGCAAGCGCATATTCTCTACCTAATCCCTTATACTTATCACTGCCTATACGGTGATATGGTAAAAGGTGCATTTCCTCAACACCGGGTAGACTTCCCGCAAATTTTGCAATAGCCTCGATTTCCGCCTCTGTATCGTTAAAAGTCGGTACGACGGGCGTTCTTATTATAAGTTTTACGGGTGAACGGGCTATCCTTTGCGCATTTGCAAGAATTTTATCGTTCGCCTGCCCCGTAAACGCCTTATGTTTATCACTGTTCATATGCTTTATATCCATAAGATATAAATCTAAATGCGGTAAAATTTTCTCAATCACCGAAAAATCGGCAAATGCGGTCGATTCCATAGCCGTATTTATGCCCTTTTGATGTGCAAGCGCCAAAAGCGCCTCGGCAAATTCGGGTTGCATAAGCGACTCTCCGCCAGACAACGTAAGTCCTCCGCCCGAGCGCTTATAATAAATATAATCCCTTTCGACTTCCTTTATAACTTCGCCTGCGGTAACGTCACGGCCGACCGTTTTAGTCTTGCCGTTCATAGTCATTTCCTCTATCCCACGGTTTTGAGATTCGGGATTGCAACACCATTTGCAACGAAGCGGACAGCCCTTTAAAAAGACGATGGTTCTAATTCCCGGTCCGTCGTGCACCGAAAAACGCTGAATATCGAAAATTCTACCTTTTACAGTAGAGTAATCCATCAATTAAAATCCTCCCTGTTCGGTACGGTTAATAATATCTTCTTGAAGAGATTTAGAAAGCGAAGTGAAAAGAGCCGAATATCCCGCAACACGAACGACGAGCGACTTGTATTTTTCAGGATTTTTTTGCGCGTCACGTAAAGTTTCACGGCTAACGACGTTAAACTGCATGTGACTTCCCTTTCTGTCAAAATAACCTTGTACGAGCGATACGAAATTCTCAAGTCCGTTTCTTCCCGCAAGCGCAGTTGGATGGAATTTCATATTGAAAAGCGTTCCGTTAGAGGCTATAAAGTGGTCTAAGCACGATACTGAGTTACAAGATGCGGTAGGTCCTTTAACGTCTCTTCCTGCCGAGGGAGAAACTCCGTCCGCTACGGGAGTAAACGCAAGTCTGCCGTCGGGCGTTGCGCCCGTTTGTGCGCCAAGCGGTACGTTTGCCGATACGGGATAAAGTCCTGCTTGATATCTTCCGCCTCTTGGATTAGTATATTTTTCAACTTCCTTAGTATATACGTACGCAACTTCTCTTGCGAGTGAGTCAACTTCCGCGTTATCGTTACCAAACTTTGGAAGATTGTTTATATCTTCGTAAATTTTACCGTAGAAAGCCTTTTTGTCTTCAGGGCAATTATTGGTAATAATCGACTTATAGACCGACTTTATCTCTTCCGCGGTTAAATTTTTACCTTTTTGAGCAACCTCTTTGCAAACCTTTACGGTAAGTTTTTCAGCCATGTGCGAATCCATATCTTTACCGTAGTTGTTTTCAAGAGCCTCTTTTATATCTTTAAGCGTATATTTCTTTTGGTCAAAACAAAGTGTTTTTACCGCCCACATAGCATCCGCCATATTTGCGATACCAAAACCTTGAGGACCTGTAAAGTTGTAAATTGCACCGCCCTCTTGAACGCTCTTTCCTACCTTTATGCAGTCGTCAACCATACACGAAAGGAAGGGGAGAGGACATCTCTCGGCGTGCGCTACGTCGATTGCGTTATCAGCGTTTACGAGAAGTGATACGAAATAATTAGACTGCGCTTTGTACGCCTCGAAAAACTCGCCGAAAGTTTGCATATTTTCAACTTCGCCGGTCTTAATTCCTATTTGTTTTCCGTTTTCTACGCCGTTTTTGAATACCATTTCTAACGGACGGCACATATTAAAGAACGCAGCGTCGTGCCAACCGTCGGTCTTGCCCGCAACTTGTGGCTCTACGCAACCTATAATATTGTAATTTCTCGCGTCTTGTAAGGTAAGTCCTCTTGACATAAGCGAAGGAATAATTACTTCGTCATTATAATAAGCGGGGAAACCTATTCCCGTACGGGTAAGTTCAGCCGCGCGGAGTAAAAACGACCTTGGCGAACCGTTCCAAACTCTTACCGAGAAAGACGGTTGAGGTAAAAATACGTGTTCGGTTGCGGTTATCGACATAAACGAAAGGTCGTTGGTCGCGTCTTCGCCGTACTCGTTTTGACCGCCTGCGATAAGGTTTTGGAAAAGGCTGTACCCTGCAAAACCCTCGGCGGAAGCCTCATCTCTTACCTTTAAAAAGTCGTTTAATTTAAGCCATACCGAGTCAACGAGTTCTTGCGCAAACTCTCTTGTCATTCCCTCATTTCTGCTCTTTAAGTAATACGGATACATATATTGGTCGAATCTACCGGGAGAAATGGAGTGTCCCGACGATTCCGTCTGTATTAAAAGTTGTACGAACCAAAAACTTTGACAAGCCTCGTAGAAGTTTCTTGCGCCAAATTCGGGCACTCTTTCACAGTTTTCGGCTATCTTTATAAGTTCGGCTTTTCTTACAATATTGCTTTCTTTTCCCGCAAGTTCCCTTGCTTTTTCAGCGTAACGGTTAGCATAGCGAATTACTGCCTTGCACGATAAAATCATAGCGTCTAAAAGGGCTTTTTTCTTACAGTAATTACCGTCGCCTACCGTCATTTTGGAAATTTCTTCTTCTATTTCCTTAATAATTCCCGAATATCCAACCTCTAAAACCTTGTCGTATTTTACGGTTACGTGACCTATTCCGTTATAGAAATAGTTACCAGGGGTAAAGACGTTGCCTTCCATAGCAACGAGTGTTTCAGGGGACATATACGAGGTCGCAAGTTCGCTCGTGGTCTTACCTTTCCAGTATTTATACACTTCGTGAAGAGTTTTTTTGGTCTCTTCCGAAATATAAAACGGGTCTGCCGAACGGGTTTCTAAGGTATCAAATTCATCTTCAACCCACGAGAAAGAATATTCGGGGAAAACCTGACAACTTCTCGGTCTAACGGTTGCCGCACCTACTATAAGTTCGTTATCTCTTATGGTAACGGGAAGATTTTCCAAAATATGTTTGAAAGCCTTAGCCCTTCTCGTATAGATAGGCTCACCTTCGGTCATTTTATAGGATTCAGTCAAAAGAACGGCTCTATCCGCCTCAATTTGAGGCATTTTTTCAAAAAGCGCATCCTTAATAAGGTCAATTCTTGGTGATTTTTCTATTTTTCCGGTATAAAATTCAGCCATATTTATTACCCTTTTCTTACCGCCCAATTTCCCCTTAGTTTCTCGTTTCGGGGAGAATACGGCAAGATAATTATCCATTTTCATTATCATTATATAATAAAGGCTTAACCTTTGTCAACACTTTTTTTGTTTTTTGTTGTTTTTTGCTAAAATTTTTTTACGAGAAAATTTTGCCGATTTTTTAATAAAACCTTAAAAACGCCGATAAATCAAGGAGTTTTGACTGTTTTGAGATGTTTTTTAATAATATAAAACCCTTAAAAACCCACAAAAAAACTAAACAAACAACAATTATTGTTTTTCCCTATCAGTCAACTCTACAACAAAATTTTATGTTTCGCAAAAGATTTATAGTTTATAATTTTCCTCAAAAGAAAAAGGAGTTCAAGCGAACTCCTTTTTACATATTTAATTAGTCTTCTTTAGTAAACTGATCTGCTCCAACTCCGCAAAGAGGACAAACGTAATCCTCGGGAAGTTCTTCGCCTTCATAAACGTATCCGCATACGTCACATACGTATTTCATTTGTTTTTCTCCTTATTATTTATTTGCTCTGCCACAACTCGTGACTGATATTTAAATGCTTATCTACTTCGCAATACTAATCTTTTTTCGGTTTTTGCAATTCCTACGACCAACAAGGTCGCTCCCTTGCAAAAAACTCGTAAAAATCCCGTCTTGCTTTAAGATAATCCTTTTCATTAAAATCAGTCATACGTTGCGACAAAACCTAATTATTTTTATATTTTTGCCCTATTTTGTTCAATAAGTAGGGCTATAAGCCGATTATTACACTTTTAGTTTATTTTTTCAAAGTCTACCGCGCCGTGTTTACAAAGTGGGCAAACGTAATCTTCGGGAAGTTCGTCGCCTTCGTAAACGTATCCACATATCTTACATACGTAGCCTTTTTTACCCTCGGTTTGCGGTTTCGGTTTTACGTTTTCTTGATAATAGGTATAGGTCATGGTCGGCTTATCCGCAATCACTCTTGCCTCGGTAATCGAACATATAAACATTCCGTGAGTATCAAGGTCTACGTAATTTTCAACCTTTAAAGACATAAACGAATTTATATATCTCGGTAAAAATACCAATCCGTTATCGGCTCTAAGCGGTGTGCAGTCTGCAAATTTATCTACCGCTCTTCCGCTTTGGAAACCGAATTTTTCAAACACCGAAAACGGCGCGTCCTCGGTAAGACAGTTAATATTCATTTTTCCCGACTGTTTAATTACGTGGTGAGAATAATTTTCTTTGTTAATGGCAACGGCAATACGGTTTGGAGTATTCGTAACCTGAGTAACCGTATTCACGATAAGTCCGTTGTCTTTTTTGCCGTCGTTTGAAGTAACTACGTATAATCCGTATCCAATATTAAACAATGCGGTCAAATCGTTTTTATTTGCCGTGGAGTCTTGACGGGCAAGGTACTCTTTGCAAAGTTCGTCCGAAAGAGCGTCTATTTGCGCAATACTCTCGTCCGAAAGCGCCGATACTATTCTTACCGTATTTTCAGCAAAAGTAAGGTTTTTACTGTTTTCAAGCATTCCTTTCATTACCTTTGTAGCAAGAGGCGCCCAACTACCGTTTTCTATAAAAGCAACCGTTCTGTTTTGGTAATTTCTCTCGGTTAAATGATGGATAAATTCCTTCATAAACGGGAAAATATCGGCGTTATAAGTCGTAGTCGCAAGTACGATTTTACTGTATCTAAAAGCGTCTTCTACCGCCTCAGCCATATCGCATCTTGCTAAATCGTTTACGGTAACTTTAGGACAGCCCTTTGCTTTTAACTTTTCAGCAAGCATATTTACTGCCTTTTTGGTATTGCCGTATACCGAAGTGTAGGCTATAACTATTCCCTCTTCTTCGGGTTGATAACTTGACCAAGTATTATAAAGATTTATGTAATATCCTAAATTTTCAGTCAAAACAGGTCCGTGAAGAGGACAAATTATCGAAATATCAAGCCCCGCCGCCTTTTTCAAAAGGTTTTGTACTTGAACTCCGTATTTTCCTACTATTCCTATATAATATCTTCTCGCCTCGCAAGCCCAATCTTCTTCAACGTCTAACGCGCCGAATTTACCGAAGCCGTCGGCAGAGAAAAGCACTTTATCGTACGAATCGTAAGTAACTATTACTTCCGGCCAATGCACCATCGGGGCTGATACGAAATTTAAAACGTGCTTTCCAAGATTAAGCGTATCTCCCTCTTTTACGACAATTCTCTTTCCGTCAAAGTCCGTACCGAAGAAGTTTTTCATCATCATAAACGCCTTGTCGGAAGATACGACGGTAGCGTTAGGGTACGCCTTTACAAAATTCATAATATTAGCCGAATGGTCGGGCTCCATGTGCTGAACTACGAGATAATCGGGTTTTCTACCGCCTAAAACGTGTTGAACGTTATCAAGCCACTCGTGAGTAAAATTTGCGTCAACGGTATCCATAACGGCTATCTTTTCATCCATTATAACGTATGAATTATACGCCATCCCGTTAGGTACTACGTACTGACCTTCAAATAGGTCTACCGCTTTATCATTTACTCCTACGTACTTTATATCGTTAGTTATAAACATTTTTCTGCCTCCTTTTTACAAAAGAATTATAACATATATTTTTTATTTTTACAAGCAATTTTTATTATTTTTAGGAATTATTCTTAATTTTTTTAAGAGTTGCTGTTCTTATATACCACTTCGTTTTCGCTTTTCCCAAATTTTTCTATATCCAAAAGGTTTTTAACCGTCGTTTCGGCAATACTTATAAGCGCCTCTTCGGTCAAAAAGGCTTGGTGAGAAGTTACTATTACGTTTGGCATAGAAATAAGTCTTGCCAAAGTGTCGTCCTCTAAGATGTGCCCCGAATTATCCTCGAAGAACAAATCGGATTCCTCTTCGTAAACGTCCAAACACGCAGCGCCGATTTTTCTTGCCTTTATTCCGTTTAAAAGGGCTTCCGCATCCACTAACGCGCCCCTTGAAGTATTTAAAATTACTACCCCTTTTTTGCATTTTTCTATTGCCGTTTCGTCTATTACGTGATAGGTTTCGTCGGTTAACGGACAGTGAAGAGAAATTACGTCGCTTTGCTTAAAAAGTTGGTCTAAGGATACGTATTTTACTCTATCGCCGTCCTCAAATCCATCTGCCGGATATTTGTCGTAGGCTAAAATTTTCATACCGAATCCCTTGCAAATATCGGCAAAAACTCTGCCGATTTTACCCGTTCCGATAATGCCGACCGTCTTTCCGTGAAGGTCAAAACCGGTAAGTCCCGAAAGACTGAAATTAAAATCTCTTGAGCGAATATACGCCTTATGAATACGCCTTATCGACGTTAAAAGCAAAGCCATAGTATGTTCGGCTACCGCATAGGGGGAATAAGCCGGAACTCTCACAACTTTTATTCTATCTTTTGCGTGCTTTACGTCAACGTTATTATATCCCGCGCACCTCATTGCAACCGTCTTTATCCCCATTTCCGTTAGTTTGTCAATAACTTCGGCGTTTACGGTATCGTTTACAAACGCGCATACACCGTCGTAACCGTTTGCAAGTTTTACGGTATCCTCGGTGAGTTTAGTTTCAAAATACTTGAATTTTACGCCGTATTTTTCTCCGTACTTATCAAAAGCAGGTTTATCGTAAGGTTTAGTGTCAAAAAACGCTATTTTCATATTTTCTCCTATAAAAAAGCCACTCTCTAAGTAGTGGCTTATATATTATGCGGTTTCGCGTTGATTGTATACGGTGTGAATAGTATAAACCATATACGCGCAGTTATAAATC
>SVIB01000034.1 GCA_015055505.1 Clostridiales bacterium | reverse complement strand
GTTTTGCTCAGTTACAGACCGCAGAGGGTATGCGCCTTCGCAAAACGCTCGTCTTTCTTGTATTTTTCTCGTCAAGTCGCTGAAAATGAATTTCAGCTAAAATCAACCATTTTCTGTGACATAGCCAAAACTTTAAAAGTTAAAGTATATAAAATAAAAATATCGTAAGGAGAAAAAGATGAAAAAGAAGATTTCAATTGCATTAGCAAGCATTTCTTTATGCGTATCAATGGCAGGCTGTACGACGGGTGGAACGACTGACGGCGGTGGGGTTAACAATAATCCCCCCGAAATGCCGACATACAGTACTACTGAAACGTTTAGAATAGGTAACTGGGGTGTTCCTCCTCACGCAAATTCGGGATATATGGAATATGCAAACAACCCCGATTACTGCACGGAAGAACATTGGACTAATCTTAAAAATTGCGGATTTAATCTTGCAATACCTACGGCAGGCGTTAACTCTTACTCTGTTGAAGCCATCAAGCGTGACCTTGAAATGGCTGAAAAAGTAGGAATGGACGTTTTAGTAAGAGATAATACGTCGGCGGGATTTGAAAGTATAATCAATTTTGCAAAAGATAAGGGTTATAATTATGACCAAACCAAACAGGTTTTAGAAGAGAGAAGTGAAAGTTTAAAGGCAAATATAGACCAATACGTAGAATACGACTCGTTTATCGGTATAAATGCGTACGACGAACCGAGTATGGACTATTATGAACCTATTGCCGCTTGTCAAGACTGGTTTTTGAAAAACTATCCCGAATATGAATTCTACACCAATCTTCTTCCCGTTTACGCAACTCCCAGTCAACTTTACGGCAAGAAGAACGGAACGGGACTTTCTTACGTTGATTACGTAAACGAATACGTAAAAGAAGTAAACCCCGCAATGCTTAGTTACGACCATTATCCAATCTTGCAAGACTGGGATCAAAGCGCGTACGTAAAAGAAGATTTCCTTTACAATCTTAACGTATTCGCACAGCAAGCGAAAAAGAAAAACACTCCCGTTTATATTTATCTTCAAACAATGGGATTTTTTAGTAACTTGCCTATAACCACTTATGAAGAATTTGCTTGGCAGTGTTACACCAGTTTAGCGTTTGGTGTAAGGGGAATAATGACTTTCCAATATTGGACTCAACTTCAAGCGGAATATCACAATAACGTGCGTGGCGGTATAGTAGACAGGGACGGAACGATAACTCCGCTATACTATGAAGTTCAAAAGGTTTTCAACGAAATAACCGCAATGCAAGACGTATACCTTCACTATAGATGGGACGGTGTAAAGACTTACGAAGGCGGAAGAGTAATAAACGATATGTTTGGACTTGTTACCGACCAACTTGAAAATCTTAACGACGTTACCGAAGTTGAAACCGATCAGGATATTATTATAGGTCAGTTCACAGACGAAGACGGGGAATACGCTTATATGGTTACTAACGCCGTTTCTCCTTTCGCAAAACAGGAAGTAAACGTAAAACTTACGTTCAATAAAAAGTACGATTACGTAATGCTCGTTAAAAAAGGCACGAGAGAACTTATAGAACTTGACGGTAACGTTCTTGAAATGACGGTAGGTAACGGCGAAGGATACTTCGTAGTTCCGCTTAAGTAAGAAGATAAAAAGGAGATAATAATGAAAAAGATTTTAACTTTAATACTGAGTTTATTAATGGCGTTTGGTTGTGTTGCTTGTACGGTTGATATGGGCGACGTAAACGAGTCCGAATCCGAATCGAAAGATACGACTGGAAAAACTGAAATTTCAATAAGCGTATATTCCGCGGGTTACGGCACGGGTTGGATAGAAAAAGCGTGCGAAATCTACGAAAAAAATCACCCCGAATATTATTTCTCTATTAGAGCAAATGCCAGAATGTTTGAAACGGTAACGACCGAACTTAACAGCGGAACTTGTAAAAGCGATATAGTTTTAATTGCTGGTTACGATTATTTAAACCTTGCTACGTCAGGAAAACTTTTAGAACTTTCTTCAGTATATTCGGCAAACATTCCCGAAACTGAGCGCAAAGTAGTTGACGCGGTTGCTCCAGAACAGTATAATTATAGACTTGTAGGAGAGAATAACGATAGAATTTACGGTGTTCCTTGGCAAGACGCAAGCGCAAACGGTTTTGTTTACAACAAAAAGTTGTTTAGAGAAAACGGTTATGAAGTTCCCGCAACAATGGACGAGTTCTTTGCTCTTTGCGATAAAATCGCACAAGATACGACGATTGCTCCGCTCGTATACGGCGGTGGACAGCAGTCCGCTTATCAGTCTATGACTCCGCATCATTGGATAGTTCAATATTACGGATACGATTATATGCAAAATACTTTTGAACAGTATTTATCGCCAAGTCAGTATGAATATACCGCAGACGGAAGACTTAAAGCGTATCAAACTCTTGCAAAAATGTTAAAAGGACAAACCGCAAACGGCGAAAATATTGCTCTTACAGGTTCAAACGCATTATACGCTCAAAACGCTCAAAGAGAATTTTTACAAGGCAAAGCGGCTATGCTTACTTGCGGACCTTGGTTCCCGACCGAAATGGCGCTTATATTAAAGGATTTCCCCGATTTTGAGTACGGATATTTCCCGCTTCCTCATATTAACGCGGATAAAAAAGACGTGAACGGCAACGATTCAAGCAACGTAGGATATTCTCTCGCCGCAAACCTTCTCGCTATTCCTACTACAGCAAAATATCCCGAGGTTGCTAAGGATTTCTTAGTTAGCATGTTCACAAGCGAAAGTTATACGTCTTTCGTAAACGAAAATAACGGAATGACGCGTCCTATCAACGTAGAAGTTGATAAAACCGCTCTTAGCAGTTTTGCAAAAGAAGTATATCAATCCGTTGAAGGTTGTAAGCTTAACAATACTTGCGTATACGAAACCTCATTAGCTCCGATTTCGGTAAAAGGATACGTTGGAATTTGTAATTTCGCAGGTGGGGACGCTGTTTTATCAATTATAAACAGTGCGTCTTATAATGAAGCAATGACTGTTGCAAGTACTGCGTCAAAAGCAGACTTAGAAAAAGCGCTTTCTTTCTGGGATAGCAAAAATAATACTTGGGACGAAAAGGTTATCGGAATAGTATAAGGAGTCGTTATGAACGGATTTAATCCCTTCGTAAAAATTAAATTAAATAAATATAAAAATCCGTTTAGGATAAAATTATTTATCGTATGTATGTTGGCAATCCCCGTATTCTGCTTTTTGGTGTACGGGGTGTACGCCAACTTTGGCGGGCTTATAATGGCTTTCCAAACTTTTAGTAGCGAGCAAGAAAAAGTCGTCGGCGCGGGTTTTTCAAACTTCCAAAGATTTATCCTACTGTTTGATAGGTTTAACTATGGGAAAATGATAAAAGTATCCTTTGGGTATTTTGCCGTAGTAATGTTTATTTCTACGCCTATATCTATTCTCGTAGCGTTTTTCCTGTATAAAAAAGTTCCCTTTGGAAGATTTATTGTCGTAATACTGTTTTTGCCTAATATCGTACCTATGTCGCTTTTAGGCGAGTATTATAGACAACTTTTTGACCCGTCTAACGGTGTCTTAAATAAGATTTTAAATTTTCTTTTAGGCTTTGACGCGTCAAACGCTCCGGCGTATTTATCCAACCCAAAATATTCTAATCTAATGCTGTATATCTATACGGTATGGTTTGGTTTCGGGTATAACGCAATTTTAATTTGGGGCGCAATGACGAGAATTCCCGAGGAATTAGTGGAGTCTGCTCAATTAGACGGCGCAAATCTTGCAGTCGAATTTTTCAAAATCACTATTCCCGTTATTTGGCAGACGCTGTCAATGGTTTTGGTCGTTACCTGTATGGTTCCCTTTACGGTATATATGCAACCAATGATAATTAACTTTAACGGACAGGCTGAAACGACGACAATTGCACTGCTTGCTATTCAGCAGTTAAAAACCGACCCGTATTATTCGGCGGCAATTAGCGTGCTTATAGCGTGCGTTTCTATCCCAAGCGTGTTGATTGTTAGAAAACTGTTAGATAGGGTTTTCCCTATAGTAGAAGTATAATAAATTTTAATTACGATAACGGAGACTGTAATGATGGGTGAAATTGCTTTTAAGAAATTTGGAGTTATGATTGATTGCTCGAGAAACGCAGTCCTAAATTTCTCTGGCTTTAAGAAAACAGTTGATATTTTATCAACGCTGGGATATAATACTATCCGTCTATATACTGAAGACACTTATGAGGTTGACGGCGAACCGTATTTTGGATATTTACGCGGTAGATACTCAAAAGACGAAATTAAACGTATGGACGAATACGCAAAGCAAAAAGGGATAGAACTTATTCCGTGTATTCAAACTCTTGCACATTTAGGAACTATTTTTAGACACGCAGAATACGGAAAAATTAGGGATGTAGACGATATAGTTTTAGTCGGCGACGAAAGAACTTATAAACTTATAGATAATATGTTTAAAACTCTTTCCGAGTGTTTTTCGACTAAGAATATACATATAGGTATGGACGAAGCCTTTATGCTTGGCAGAGGTCGATACTTGGATAATAACGGCTTAAAAGATAGGGCTGAAATAATAAAAAATCACCTTGACAAAGTTCTTGAACTTGCAGATAAGTACGGCTATAAGTGCGAAATCTGGGGTGATATGTATATGCACGCCGCATACGGAGGAAACTATACTTTTAATAAAGACGAGGCTGAAAGGGTAAGAGAATTAGTTCCTAAAAACCTTAAACTTTGTTATTGGGATTATTACCATACGGAAATTTCTCATTATGAGGACTGTATAGACAAACATAGAAAACTTACCGATAACGTAAGTTTCGGCGGAGGAATTTGGACTTGGATAGGATTTTGTCCTAATATTAGATACAGTCTTGAAATTTGCCAATCGGCTGTTAAAGCGTGCGTTAATAAGGGCGTTGACGAAGTGTATTTTACAATGTGGGGAGATAACGGTGGAGAGTGCTCGCCGTTTTCAGTACTGCCTGCCTTAGTTTCGGCGTCGGAATACGCAAAAGGCAATTTTGACCAAGAAGAAATTAAACGTGTGTTTAAAAAAGTAGTGGGTATGGACTACGATTTATTCGTAAGCCTTGAAAAACTGGATACCGTTTACAAAAAGGACGGGGACAAGGCTGATACGTTATGTCCTGCAAAAACTATGCTTTTTACCGACCCATTGTGCGGTATTTTCGACGGGTGTGTAAAAGAGGGCGTTGCGCCGAAATACTATTTAGAACTTGCAAAAACTCTTAAAAAGGGAGAAGAAAACCCAACGTGGGGATATCTTTTTAAGTATATGAGAACTCTTTCAGAGGTTTTGGAAATTAAGTTTGATTTAGGAGTTAAGACGAGAAACGCCTATAAAAATGGGAATAAAGAACAACTTCAAAAGATAGTATCGGTAGATTATCCAACTCTTTTAACCCGAATAGACGCTTTTTATTCTGCGTTTGAAGAGTGTTGGATGATTGAGAAAAAATCCTTGGGATTTGAAGTTCAAGATATCCGTATAGGCGGTTTGATTCAAAGAATTAAGCGTTGCCGTACAACCGTACAAAGATATATAGACGGAAAGATAGATAAAATTGAAGAATTAGAGCAAGAGATTCTCCCGCCGTTCGGTAATGAAAGCGGAGATATCGGCTACAATTATTACGGGGTATTACCTACGGCTAACGTATTATAATGAAAAACGTATTAAGAGATAAGAAAATTATTATAGGTGAAAAATATTCCACGGAGTTTGTTAACGCTAACGGAGTTTATCAAGACGGAACGGTGCCTTTTTGCCGTGACAAAAGCGGTAAACTGTGGGCTATGGGCGGACATTCTCACATGGGGGATATTGCAATGTTTTCGGGTAAAGATTTTACGGATATGAAACTTGTTTACCCGATAACGCTCAATTTTTGCGTAGGGCATGCAGATTATGCTTTTGATAAGGTTCGTTACCCCGAAGGGGTAAAAGCAAGAGGAAGCGTATGGCCGTTTGGTCTGTATATATGTCCAAAAACAAATAGATTCTTTTGCTTTTTCCATAACGAAACGGGTTGGAACGGTAAAGGAACAGCCTACGATTCTATAGGCTATTGCGAAACTCCGCACTTTGATTCGGATTTTCGGCATATCGGGCTTATGCATTCTGACGACGAAGGTCAAACTTGGACGTTTGACCGCTGGGTTGTAACCGCTGAGGACGTATGTTTTACTGAAAGGTTTAATCCCGACGCAGGCGTTGTTCGAGGTCAAAAAGAAGGCGTAATTAGTCTTGGAAGCGGAGATTTTACCTTTTTTGACGACGTAAACGGAGATTATATCTACCTTATATATAACATAATAAAGGTGGATATGTTAAACGGAGTATGGAAATCTTGTAATACTTTCGTTGCGCGAAGCAGAAAGCGTGACGACGGAGTTATGGGAGATTTCGTAAAATACTATAACGGAAGTTTTTGCGAGGCGGGTAATTTTGGGAAAGAAAGCCCTATCGTGGAAAACAGTTGGCACTCAAGGGTTATCTATTCTAAAGAGTTAGGCGTATATATTATGGCATCGTCGCCTATCGTGGTAGACAATCCAAAGATTATAGTCGCCGATTATTTGCAACTGAGGACTTCGCCTAACCTTTATGAGTGGAGCCAGCCTTTAGACGTAGAAAAAGACGGTAAAAAGTTTGGAAGCCATTATCACGGACTGTTGTCTTATCACGGCGAAGGCGACGCGAATTCCTATAGTGGGAATAAGTTTACGCTTTTAGTTGGACATAACGGCGTCGACGTGGTTGCTTACGACGTGGAAATTGGCGAGTAATTTGATTATATAGTGTTCATTAATCGACCTATAGACCGACTTATGCAATAAAACAGTATTTTTAGGAGAAAACGGTATGAAAAAGAACAACTGTGGAGATTATATTGTTTCAAACGCTAAATACGAAAAACAATGGGACGGGTTGTTTTCATATATATCAAACAGTCAACTGAAAGACCAAGTGCTTTGGAAGTTGTTGATTGCCCCGTATATAAATAAAACGGACGATTTTGACGAAGGCTGGAGAGGTGAGTATTGGGGCAAACTTATGCGCGGAGGCGCGCTTATATACGCTTATTCAAAAGACGAAGAACTTTACCGAGTATTAGTTGAAGCGGTGGAAGGATTACTTTTAACGCAAGAAAATAACGGAAGGTTTTCTTCATACAGTCAAAAGGTTGAATTTACGGGCTGGGATATGTGGTCGCGTAAATACGTTTTACTTGGAATGCAATATTTTTACGATATTTGTAAAGATGAAAACTTAAAGAGTAAAATGATAAGCGCTATGCAATCGCACGCCGATTACATAATAGAAAAAGTCGGCTTTGGAGAAGGTAAAAAGCCTGTTAGAGAAACGAGTAACTATCACGGCGGATATAACGCTTTTTCTATTTTGCAACCTATAGTAAAACTCTATAAATTAACAAAAGACGAAAAATATCTCGACTATGCGACAAAAATGGTCGAAAGTGAATACTGTGACGGTAAATTGTTTGCGTTAGCGAAAGAAAATAAACTTTATCCGTATCAGTATCCCATAACGAAAGCGTATGAAATTATGTCTTGCTTTGAAGGGTTAATTGAGTATTACGAAGTCGTAGGCGACCAAACTTACTTAAATACGGCAAGGGGCTACGCAGATAAAATTTTGCAAACAGACTTCGCTATTATAGGCGCAAGTGGCGGTCACGACGAGTATTTCGACAATTCTACGAAAACTCAAGTGGTAAAGACAGAGGTTAATAAATTTGAAACTTGCGTTACCGTAACGCTGATGAAATTTTTGACTGCGTTATACCGTCATACCGGAGATAAAAAATATTTAGACGCTATCGAAAAGTCTTTCTATAACGCATATTTAGGCGCGTTAATAGATCAAGATAACACTTATTTCGGGTTACCTCTTTTCTACAGTTATTCGCCCGTGTATCAAAACGAGCGCTGGTCTTTAATGGGCGGAGGGAAGAGTATTGCTCCGTACGCGCGTTTCGGTTGTTGTATTGCAATCGGGGCGGCGGGACTTGGCGTTATTCCTACTGTAGACGTTGTTGAAAAAGACGGCGAAATTGTCGTCGGCTTGTTTATTGGCGGTAAATATCAACTGTCGACTGCAATTTTAAACTTAGCCACCGAATATCCTTATGACGGCGCCGTTAAAATAGAATTGGAAAAAGCGGATACCAAAAAAAGAATAAAGTTACGTATTCCCGAATGGTGTAAAAACTTCACGTTAAATAGGGATTACGTTATAGAAGACGGATATGCAATAATTGAACTTTCGCAAGGCGAAAGTGTAAATTATTCAATGGAAATGCAATACGAGGAGATTTCCTCAAAGACTGTGAATACCGAGGAAGAAGAGCGTTTCGCCGTCGTTAAAGGCCCCGTGGTTCTTTGCGCTGATTCTCGTGAAACCGACCTCTATAAAAAATACGAATTAGCAAAAGAGAAAGGGAAAATAACGGGAAGAAAAGACGGTGACGAATATAAATTTGCCCTTAAAGACGGCAAAGAACTTACTCTTAGAGAATACCGTTTTGCAGGTAAGAATTATGATAATCCCCGTGAAATCAGCGTGTGGATAAACAAAGTTTAAAACGAGATAAAATTTTCAAAAGCCCTTTTTAGGGCTTTTATTTTTTACGTCGTTACGAATAGTATTTGTCTTTTTATCGACCTTTTATTGTGACTAAGCCTTTAAAACTTGTAAAACCCCGTTCTATTTGCACAGTTCAACCTTTTTCGCCATAAAAACGCAAACGCAATTTGATTTAAAAAAACGAAAAAACCCTTGACGGTTTAGAGCAATATTTAGTATAATAACTTAAAAAGCGCATACGCTTTTTACAATCTACTAAGGCAAAGTATTATAATAGTGAAAAATATAGAGTTTTCCCTAATAAACCGCACTATTTTGATACAACGCCGTCTTTTCGGCAATAAACGGTTTTTGTCAACAGACAAACTTTACGGAAAGTGAAAAACGATGGAAAAGAAAAGAGAAGTGTTATTAAACCAAAATACAACCGAAAAGGTGTTGAAATACGTGAGAGAAAATTGGGTGAAGAGTATCCGTCCTGCTAACGACGTAGTGCCGTACCCTTTTACCTCGCCCTCAATAACGGGATTTTATAAAGCCTTTTTTTATTGGGATAATTATTTTATTCATAAAGGATTGATGCTTGACGGAGTGGAATACCAAGTTAAACATAATTTGGACAATTTCAAGTATTATATAGAGCGTTTTGGATATATGCCTAATTCAAACGTCTTTCTTAACCGTTCTCAGCCACCCTTATTTACTAAATGTGTATACGAATATTATCTTTTCAAAGGGGATAAATCTATATTAGAGGAATATCTGCCTGCGATATTAAGGGAGTATAAGTTTTGGATGACCGAGCGAATTTTGCCGTGTGGATTGAATTCTTACGGTTGTACCGCTACGGATCATCAGTTAAAATTTGTATACGAAGACTTATCCGCCCGTGTAGAAGAAACCCGTGATACTGAACAAGAACGTATTAAACTTGCAAGAGATATTTTGGCAGTGGCGGAAAGCGGTTTGGATTTCAATATGCGTTTTATCACCGAAGAGAGTAAGATTGATGCAAGTAAATTTATACATTTAGATATCAACTGTTTTTTGTACGACGTAGAAAGAACTGTATCAACTATATGCAATCTTTTAGGACGAAAGGATGAGGAAAAGGCTTTTTTAGATTATGCAAACAAGCGCAAGGAGTTGATGGATAGGTATTTGCTTGATAAAGAACAGGGCATATATTTAGATTATAATTTTGTGGACGGCAGTTTTTCAAAAATTCTCAGTGCAGTGTCTTTCTATCCTTACGTTTACGGAATCTCTAACGATGTAAACGGAGCAAAAAAGATTTTAGAGCGTTTAGAATTGCCTTTTGGAATTTCTCCTTGCGAATTTCGGGGGGAAGACTCTCTTTATTTTCAGTGGGATTATCCCTGCGTTTGGCCGTATACGTCGTGGTTTGCCTATACGGGACTTAAGAGGGTTGGGCTTAATGAAGATGCGGAGCGTATTGCAAAAAAATATATGGAAGACGTAAACCTGAATTTTGAAAGAACGGGAGTTATTTGGGAAAAATATGACGGGCGCGACGGCTCAGTTGCCGTTACGAACGAATATGAAACCCCCGAAATGCTCGGTTGGTCTGCGGGAGTTTACCGCGTATTTGCCGACGAAATGGGACTTTGTAAATAACGGCGCTTTTTACCGTATCTTAAACGAGAAGAGAAAAAACTGTATACGGTCAACTAAAAAATGCACTCGTTATATTAGAGAAAATTCCAACTGAAAATAAAAAATAATAGTGCGCAAAAAATCAACCCCTAAGGGAATCTAATAACACTGCTTAAAAAACATTAAACTATAGGAGTATTATGGAAAAATTTAATCTTAACGGCAAATGGAGAATAACGGGAGGGAAATACGACGTGTACGGAAACGTACCCGGTTCAGTTTACTCCGCTTTACTTGATAATGGGCTTATGGAAGACCCTTTTTATAGGGATAACGAGGAAAAGTCCCTCGCTATTATGGACGACGAGTTCGTTTTTACTAAAGAATTTGAATATACTAAAAAATCTAACAGTGTTTTACTCGTATGCGAGGGAATAGACACTCTTTGCGATTTATATATCAACGGTAACTTGGTGGCGCATACCGAAAATATGCACAGAACGTATTATTTTGAAGTTGCTAAATATTTAGTCGACGGGAAAAATACTATAAAAGCGGTATTCCCTCCGTATGATAAGTACATAAAGGCAAAGAGCGAAGAAAAGATGATTACGAGCGGTACGATAGCAACAATGATAGGCTTTGCGTACGTTCGTAAGGCAAGTTATATGAGCGGTTGGGATTGGGGTCCGAAACTTCCCGACGCCGGTATTTGGAGAGATATTTATTTAATAGACGGCAACCTTCCCCGTATAACCGAGGTAAGAATTAATCAAAGACATGAAAATTCTAACGTTTATTTGACGGTAAACGCAAAGACTAATCTTAAAGCAGACGTAAAAATTAAAGTCGTTGCTCCAAACGGAGAGAGCGTTGAGGCTATAAACGGAAAGGAAATAAAAATAGAAAACCCTCAACTTTGGTGGCCTAACGGATACGGCAAGCAACCTCTTTACAGCGTTATAACCGAGTGTTTCTTCGGCGATAAAAAGGTGGACGAGGATAAGAAGAAAATAGGTCTTAGAACTCTTGTCGTAAGCCGTGAAGAGGACGAGTGGGGAGAAGAATTCTGCTATAAAGTAAACGGAATTAAAATATTTGCCTTTGGAGCGGATTATATTCCCGAGGACAATATTTTAAGCAGACTTAGTAGAGAAAGAACTGAAAAACTGCTCAAACAGTGTATATTTGCAAACTTTAACGCTATAAGAGTGTGGGGCGGTGGTATTTATCCTGAAAACTATTTCTTTGAACTTTGTGACGAACTCGGTATTATCGTATTTATCGATATGATGTTTGCGTGTACGGCAAATCCAACAAATAAGGAATTTTACGAAAACGTAACCTTTGAAATAGAGGATAATTTAAGAAGATTCCGTCATCACGCGTGTATAGGCGTTATTTCCGGTAATAACGAAATAGAAGAACAGGCTGCCGTTAAAAACTGGTGGACTCAAGAGGAAAAGGACGGGTATATGAAACTCTTTGAAGAGATTATACCTGAAATCGTCAAAAGAGAATGTCCCGAGATATCTTTTGTTCCGTCCTCTCCGTCGGCTCGCGGTAAACTTATTAATCCTACCGACGAAAACGTTGGAGATTCGCATTATTGGCAAGTATGGCACGGAAATTTACCGTTTTCGGAATATAGAAAGCATTTCTTTAGGTTTTTAAGTGAATTTGGATTCCAGTCTTTCCCATCAATGAAAACCATTGAAGAGTTTACTTTGCCGGAAGACAGAAACCCGTTTAGCAGAGTAATGGAATTACACCAAAGAAATGCAAGCGCAAACGGAAAGATTTTAAATTATTTATCGCAAACCTATCTTTATCCGTCTAAGATGGAAAATTTGGTTTACGCGTCGCAACTTTTACAGGCAGAGGCTATAAAATACGGCGTTGAACATTTAAGGAGAAACCGCGGAAGATGTATGGGAACTCTTTATTGGCAGTTAAACGACTGTTGGCCGGTGGCAAGTTGGTCGAGTATAGACGGTAACGGTAGATTTAAGGCTTTGCATTACGAGGCGAAGAGGTTTTTCGAGCCGATACATATTTCTTGCGAAGAAACGGGAGAATATACGACTCGAAACGATATAACAGACGAGAGATATTTCGGATATGAAACGAAAGCCAAAATTTTCGTAAATAACGATACCTTAAAGACTGTTAAAGGTAGAGTAGATTGGAAACTCTTTACGGTAAACGGAGAGCAGTTAGAGGCGGGCAGTGAAGAACTTACCGTAGAGGCGTTATCTTACGCAAGTTTAAAAGAGATAGATTTTAACAAAACCGACGTTAGAAATAATTATCTTTGGTTTGCGTTTACCGTAGACGGAGAAGAAATTTCTTCGGGAACGGTTATCTTTACTAAGCCTAAACATTTCAATTTCGTTGACCCCAAAGTTAAGGTGGAAGTTGCGGGCGATACCGTAACCGTTTCGTCTTCTGCTTATGCAAAATACGTATTTATATATAACGAAAACGACGACCTCATTCTTTCTAATAACTTCTTCGATATGAATAAGGGAACTAAAACGGTAAAGATTATTTCCGGAAACGCCGATAATCTAAAAGTTAAGACGGTGTTTGATATTAGATAACTTTATTAATTCATTTAAAAAGAATATTCTCAAAAAAGAGTAAAAACAATCAAAAAATGCCGTTAATCGACCTATAGACAAACATTTTAACCCATCAAGCCCGAAAAGGAAACCTTTTCGGGCTTATATTTTCGTTCAAAGAATTTTCAACCGTGTAAATATTTGCGTGATTAGTTGCCTTTTAAAGTAAAAAGCGTTACAATAAAAATATAAATATATTTTTTCGTAAAACAAGGAGAAATTATGAACGGTTGTACTAAAAAAATGGTGGTTTTGGGGCTTGGACAAAGGGGAAATATTTACGCTACTTTTGCAAAAACATATCCCGAAAAATTTGAACTCGTGGCTATTATAGAAAACGATCCCCAAAGATACGAATATGCGAAAAGAGAATATCCCACGGCTAAACTTTTTAAAGACTATAAAGATTTTTTAAAAGAGGAGATAGAGGCGGATATCGTTGCAGTTGCAACTCAAGATATCGACCATAAAGAACACTCGATTGCCTTAATGGAAAAAGGCTACGACCTTCTTTTGGAAAAACCGATAGCAAACACTCAAGAGGACTGTATGGCTATATACGAGGCGAGCAAAACTTACGGTAGAAAAGTTATAGTTTGCCACGTTTTAAGATATACACCATTCTATTCAACTGTAAAAAAGATAATAGACAGCGGAAAACTTGGAGAGGTAATTACTATACACGCAAGCGAAAGCGTCGGCTATTTCCATCAAGCGCACAGTTTTGTAAGAGGTCCTTGGCAAAACAAAAAAGAATCAAGTCCTATGATACTTGCAAAATGCTGTCACGATATGGATATTTTGAGATATCTTATGGGTGAAGAGTGCGTTGCCGTTAGTTCGTACGGCGATTTGTATTATTTCAACGAGGCGCACGCGCCCGAAAACTCGGCTAACTACTGTTCGCAATGTCCTCTTACCGACTGTATCTATAAGGCGCAAAGACTTTATACCGAGCAGGCAAGACAGTTTGCAAAATATTTTACAACCAAAGAACTTACGGACGAAAATATACTTGCTGATTTAGAAGGCACTCAGTATGATAAGTGCGTCTATAAGTCGAATAACGACGTTGTTGACCATCAAGTTACCATAATGCAGTTTAAAAAGGGAAAGACTGCTTGCCATACTATGACTGCGTTTAGTAGGGAAATTTACCGCGATTTGAAAGTTCACGGAACTAAAGCGGAGTTGGTGGGCGTTGTAGAGGATAACTATATCGAAGTTCGCTATTTTGGTGGAGAGGTTGAAAAAATTAACGTAGATACCTCGAAAGCAAACGTCGGTGGGCACATGGGTGGAGATTTTTATATGATGGAAAGCCTTTACAAGGATTTGAACGGCGAAAAAGCGGACGGAATTACCTATCTTGACGTATCTATTGATAGTCATCTTATGAGTTTTAGCGCGGAAACTTCCCGCCTTTTGGACGGTAACAGTGTAAAAATAAAGAGGTAAACGTATGGAAAAAGTGCGCATAAAGGGTAACGGTAAAAATCTTTGTACTTTAGAAGTGCAAGAGGCAGTCGATAGGTGCGCGTCGTTAGGCGGTGGAAAGGTAGTCTTTGAAAAAGGTGAATATTATCTTTCAACCGTATTCTTAAAAAGCGGTGTTCATATAGTAATAGAAGAGGGCGCGACGGTGTTTGGCGCTGAGAGTTTTTACGATTATTGCCCACAGGAAAAGATTGATTATCCTCTGTATCAAGACGCGTCGCACAGTTATTTTGACTGTTCAATGTTCGTTGGGAGAAACTGTAACGGAATTTCTATAACGGGTAAAGGCAAAATTGATATGCGTTCCGTATGGGATGAGGATAACGTAAGAGATATCGTTCACAGAGGTCCTAAATGTATAGCCCTTAGAGAGTGTAACGACGTAGTTATTTCGGGACTTGAAATAAATAACGTAACCGACCTTGCCGTATACTTTGCAGGTTGTGACAACGTAGAAGTTTTCGGGTTAAAAATGCGCGTGTATATTGACGGAATAAGCCCCGATAACAGCACTAACGTTAAAATTTACGATTGCGACGTGGAAACGGGTGACGACGGAATAGTTTTTAAATCGTCGTATACCTTAAACAGGTTGGGAGAGTGCCGTAATATTACCGTAAAAAACTGTAAAATAAAAAGCCGTTGTAACGCTATAAAATTCGGTACGGAAACTAACGGCGGATTTAAAGATATTTATATTGACGGCGTTGAAATTAGAGAAACGAGAATTACGGGTATAGCAATAGAAAGCGTTGACGGAGCGATAATAGACGGATTGACTATAAAAAACGTCAAAATGACCAACGTAAACGCCCCGATTTTTATTCATTTAGGCAAGAGAATGAGAGGACCTAAGGGTAGAGAAATTGGGAAAATTAGAAACGTTACCTTAGAGAATATAACGGCGGAAGGCCCGTACGAGCCGTACGAGGTTATCGTTTGCCTTATAACTATTATAATTCCAAGCGATA
>SVIB01000033.1 GCA_015055505.1 Clostridiales bacterium | reverse complement strand
GCCAACAAGACACTTCGTTAGGTAGATTTTTATTTGCCGCATACGACAGTATGGACGATCTGTTTGCTGGTGGTAACGGAGCATATAATTCTAAAAACGACGAAAAAATTCTTGCTTGGGGTGCATTGCAAAAAGGTCATGCAAACGAGAATAAACTAAAAGTTAATGGTACTTACACAAGTAAAGAAGTTAACTATAACGGCGCAAACGCTGTTTTAACTATTAAAGTTGGCGAAACTGAAACTGAAGTTTTCTTCGGCGGTGAAAAGTTTGCAACGCTTAATTTAAAACAAAGTGATTTTGCTGACGGTAAAATGTATCTTTCTTTAATTGCTTACGACGCTAACCTTGAAGCAAAAGTTAAAATAACGGCAGAAACTCCCGTAGTAACTCCCGACGAGCCCGAAGAACCCAAAACAAACTTCTATAATCAAGACGGCACGGCGCTTGAATGGGTATACGACGATAACGGCGTAAGCACGCAAACCGCATATAAGGCGGACGGCTCTGCATATACAGGATACGGTATGTATAACCCTGCCGGCTGTTATACATTGGCTGGCGATGGCTCTACGTTCCTTTTAGAGTGGAGTCATTTTATAGCGTTTGCTCCGCAAGACGTAACCAAAGATATCGTAATTTCGTTCACTATGGATCCAAGTAATAATTGGAGCGGTGGAGACGATCCTGCGAAATTAGGAAGATTTTTCTTTGCTGCTTACGATAATTTAGACGACCTTTTTGCAGGTGGAATTAACGCTTGGCAAGGTGCTAATAATGAAAAAATTGTTGCAGAGGGCGCATTAAAGGAAAATGATTATACTAATAAAATAGGTATAAACGGACAAGTTAGTAAAGAAATTAACTATAACGGTGCAAATGCAGTTTTAACTATAAGAGTAGGCGAAACCGAAACGGAAGTTTTCTTCGGTGGCGAAAAATTTGCAACACTTTCTTTAAAGCAAAGTGATTTTGCTGACGGCAAAATGTATCTTTCTTTAATTTCTATTGGATATAACCTTGAAGCAAAGGTAAAAGTAAGTTCGCAACCCCCCACGGTAGAGCCCGATGAGCCTGAACAACCTACGACAAAATTCTACGACGCCAACGGTAACGAACTCGTTTGGGAATTTGATAAAAACGGCGTAAACACACAAAAAGTGTATAAAGACGCAAACGGCACGGCTTATGGTATGTATGGTATGATTACTTCCGACGGATGCTACGGCGAACGTGACGACGGCTCTGTTTTCGTTCTTTCTAACGGTGCTTACATAGCCTTTAAACCGCAAGACGTAACTAAAGATATCGTGATTTCGTTCACGATGGATCCCAATAATTCTTGGAGTCAGCAAGACGCTTCTTTAGGTAGATTCTTATTTGCCGCATACGACAGTATGGACGATCTGTTTGCAGGCGCAAATAGCGCATGGAAAGGAGCAAACGACGAAAAGATTCTTGCTTGGGGCGCGTTGAGTGAAGGCGCAAACAAGCATAAACTTGCTATTGGCGAACAAAAAAGTAAAGAAATAAATTATAACGGCGCTAACGCAGTTTTAATTATTAAAGTAGGCGAAACCGAAACGGAAGTATTCTTCGGCGGCGAAAAATTTGCAACGCTCGCATTAACACAAAGCGATTTTGCAGACGGAAATATGTATCTTTCTTTAATTGCTTACGATGCAAATCTTGAAGCTAAAGTTAAAGTAAGCGATACCGATCCTACGGTAGAACCCGATGAACCTGCAGAACCTAAAATTTATTACAATAAAGACGGCTCTGAACTTGTTTGGGCTTTCGATAAAAACGGTGTAAGCACGCAAGTTCCTTACGATAAAGACGGCAATCCCATCGGTTATTACGGTATGTACGCTCCCGACTCTTGTTATGGAGAAAGAGACGACGGTTCCGTTTTCGTTTTGCCTGCAGCAAAATATATGTTGATTGGCGGTGAATTAGATATAACCAAAGCTATTACGATAACCTTTACCATGGATCCGAGCGGTTCTTGGGGCGAGGGCGGAGCTTTAGGTAGATTCATCTTCTCTTTATTTGACAACGTAGACCTTGCAATAAGCGCAGGGAATAGCGGTTGGAATTCCTCATTAGGCGCAAAAGTGGTTGCCTTTGGTAGCCAAATGGATACTCTTAACGGTTCACCCGTTGATTATTTCCACAAAATTTCGGTTAACGGCAGCTTAAGCGACGAGTTTAATTACGACGGTGCTGAAGCAAAACTTACTATTTATATAGGTGAAAAGTTAGGCGAAAGTTTCGTTGCGTTTAACGGTAAAGAATTTGCGCAACTCAACGTAATTCAAAGCGACTTTAAAGACAGCATTGCTCATCTTTCAGTTATTTCATTAGACAAAAACAACGAATTTAAAGTAAAAGTTAGCCAAGAAGATATCCGCACCAACGTGAAGATTTTATCTAACGTTTCTACTTTTGAAGATATTGATATTAAGGCTACCATCGGCAGAGTGTTAAACGTACCTACTTTGCCCACCATTGAAGGATATACTTTCGATGCTCTTTACGTTGACTCTTCTTACATAATTAAATACGATGGTACGAATAGCGTACAAGGTCCTATGACTCTTTATGCAAAATACCTTGATAATAGCAAAACTTATCATAGCGTTACTTTACAATCTTTGATAGGTGAGTACGATTCTATCACGTTCAACGTTGAAAACGGCGCAACTATTGGCGAAATTGGTAAAGTATTCTATTCCGAAGGATTTTTCCTTAAATGGAAAACCGAAGAAGGTCTTTTCAACGAACTTGAAACTGCCGTTGAAAAAGATTTAACTCTTACCGCTGTTTGGGTTGAAGAAGAAATCGTTTTATATCATAAGATGAACGACGTCGTTGACGAAAATTATTTATGGGAATATCTTTGCGACTCAAACGGTTGGGACAGCGAATATACTTCTTTCGATATTGGCGATACGTTCGTAGATGCTGACGGAAAGGAAATTATTTCTTCGTATTACGGAAGTTATCAACACGATTCTTCGTTTAAAGAATACGATACGTACAGCACTTTCCTTCTTCCCGGAGCAGGCGCAATAACCAACTTAATGCGACTTGATTTAACCAAAGAAATAGTTATAACCTATACGGCTAATAACTGGGATACTGCAAACGATAACCCCGTAGTTGCAGGCGATATAACCTTCCAACTTTTCGATAATATTCTTTCTGCTTTAAAAGCAGGGCATGCGTCAAATGAAAACGCTAAAGTTGCTATTAGAACTTCTTCCGTAGATATGAGCGTAGATTTCGGTAGATTTATAGACGTTTTGAACGGCGTAAAACAGAAAAACGACGACTTTAAATTTGAACAAGACAAACAATTCATTATCAAAATATTCATTTCTGAAGACGGTACTGAAAACTACGTTACCGTAAACGGTATTGCTATTGAAGGCGCAATAGAGGGCGTTAAGAGAAGTGATTTCAAGGGCGGTTATGCGTACTTACATATCGCAAATAGCGGTTCTACTCATTACTTTAACTGTTTGCTTGCTCAAACTTCAAAATTAATCTTGAAAGATGCCGAAAACGGAACGTATAGCGTGGATAAATCAGGCGATATTCTTTTCAAAGAATCTGTAACTATCACGTTGACTCCCAACACGGGATACGCCGTTAAGAGTGTTCTTATTAACGGAGAAAGTTATATTCCCGATTCTAACAATATGATAACCTTCTATAAAGGTTGGGAAGACGAAGAAATAGAAGTCGTATTCGCTGAAGCGTTTACTGCTACTTTCGTGGTTGGCGAAGGCGCATCTTCCATTAAAGATCAAGTTGCTTGTGCGGGCGAAACTTTCTATAAACCTTCAAATCCTAAGAAAGAAGGCTATAAGTTTGTCGGTTGGTATACGGATGAAGAATTAACCGTAGAATACGACTTTAAAACAACCGTTACGGAAGATATCACTCTTTACGCTAAGTGGGAAGCAAAAGAATCTGAATCGTCTAAAAAAGGTTGCGGTAGTGCGATTGCTAGTGGCTCGCTCCTTATTGCAACGTTGGCTTTAGGCTCTGCTTGCTTATCTCTTGCTAAGAAAAAAAGTAAATAATTTATAAAGGCGAAACCTTTGGAGTAACCTTAAAGGCTTCGCCTTTTAATATAATTAAGGAGAAGATCATGAAGAAATTTTTAAAAGTTTTTATTTTTGTTTTAGCAACTGTTCTTTCGTTCTCTGCTTTTGCAGGTTGTAGAGTAGACAACAGCGAAGAAGATTTTAGTAAATTAGTTGAACAAATAGAATTGGATGCCGACGAAGGCTTTGCTGGCGAATTAAACATTTTAACGACGTCTGAAGAAAGTGAAATTGTTACAATGAACGCTTTAATTGCGGCTTTCAATGCAAAGTATCCGCATATTAGAGTTAATTATAAACAAGAATTGCTTGACGGTTATTATTCTACTTTAACAACCACCGTAGGAACGGCTATAAACCAAAAAGACCACTCTTTAATGCCTGATATTTTTTGGTTTGCTCAAGATAAATTAGATACTCTCTATAGCCAAGGCGAAATTTTATTCCCCCTTTCTGCTATTGATGAAGTAGATGAAAACTTTGATCAAAACGCCCTTGTAGAAGAAGCGCTTTCCGTTTCAAAAATAGGGGAACAACTTTATTTGATGCCCCGTGATTATAACCAAGTCGTAATGTATTTTAACCAAGATATTTTCGACGCAGCGGGCGTTAACTATCCCACGGCGCAAATGAGCAAAACTGAATTTATGACGATGCTCTCCGCTTTGCGTACGGGATTAAATTCAAGCGATGAAAAAAACGATTACGGTGTTCTTTATAAAAATGCCGTAAAATACTTGATTGACGTAAATAGCCAATGGGATAGTTGGGTATGGCCCTTGGTAAAAGGTTTTGGCGGTCGTGTCGTAGATAGCCAAGGAAATTCTACTTTAGATAGTGAAAACGTATACGACGCAGTTTCTTTCTGGAAATCTTTGCGTGACAACGAATACGTAGGTGAAATTACAACTACTAACAGCGGCGTAAATTTCCGTATGCAACAATCTGCTATTTATTTCCATGCAAGAGCAGTTTTATCTGATATCACAAAATCAACAAAACAAATTAAGGGCGTACAAAATCTCGGCGTTACCGCAATTCCTCAATTCGGCACCGAATACGCCGTTGGCGGTGGTTCTTCCGGTTACGGAATGTATAAAAACGCTGTCAATAAAACAGCCGCTTGGTTGTTCTTAAAGTTTGTCGTAAGTGAAGAAGGTCAAAACGCTTTCTGCTCAACCGGTAACGGCGTTCCTTCGCTTAAAGCGTTGCTTAACGACGAAAACGCATCTTGGAGAAAATATTCTAACCAAGCGTTAGGCTCTGCTTTTGACGTAGACGCTTTCGTTTACGGTTTAGACGGCGAAACTTCCGCTTTCGCTTCAACGAGAGATTTCTATCAATACATACCCCTTGAAGTTCAAGAAGACGTATTAACTTGCTTGCGCAGTTGTTTTACCGTAATCGACACTCAAAACAATACCGCAGACGACTTAAGAGAAAGTATCGCAAATCAATCTGAATTGATAGATTATTATATCAAACGTGCTAAAAAATAAGGAGCTTAGATGACTAGCAAATCTTTAAAAAAGTTTCAAACACACGGGGAACGCTTTCTCCGTGTGTTTAAAAACGAATATTCAAATTGGCTGTTTATGAGTCCTTTTATTATTGGTTTCTTAGTCTTTGTTGCCTACCCTATAATAACTTCTCTTTATTACAGTTTTACCGATTACAACGGAATTAAACTAACTCAAATAGGTTTTTTCAACTATCAAGATATTTTTGATTTTTCTAAATTCGGTATGGGTAAAGACGTTTGGAAATCTTTTGGCTTGACGGGACTCTATTCCATCATATCTATTCCGCTAAACACTATTTTATCATATGCTTTAGCCCTTATTCTCAAAAAAAATATAAAAGGTATAAAGATAGTAAGATTATTGTGCTATTTGCCCGTATTGATACCCGGTATCGTTTCAGGACAAATTTGGTTAGATATGCTCGGCTATCCCGAAGGGCTTATAAACTCTTGGCTCGTTAATTTAGGATTGCCAAAACAAACTTTCTATGCGGTAGAGGCAACCCAACTTTCCACTCTTATCGTAACTTCACAATGGGGAATAGGCGGTGGAATGATTATTTGGTTGGCGGCGTTAGAAAATATCCCCCCCACGCTATACGAGGCGGCGGAAATAGACGGAGCAAAATATTTTACTAAACTTTTCAAAATAACTTTGCCTATGTCTACACCGATTATTTTTTATAATTTAATTTCTGCTATAATCGGTTGCTTGCAAATTTTCGATTCTTATGCCTATTTAGGTCGTGGCGAAAACGACGCTACATATTTTATTTCAATCCGTATATACGTTACTGCCTTTGAAGGAACGGTTCACCAATATGGTTTTGCTTGTGCTATGGCGTGGGTTTTATTCATTATAATCGCTATTCTTACGGGTATAATGTTTAAATCGAGTAAATGGGTTTTCTACGGAGATTAAGAGTATGAACAAAGGAAGTTTAGGTTATAAAAAAAGATTGTACGCAATTGAGTGTGCAATAAAATATGTGTTTTTCTTCGTTTTGTTGGTATTTCTCTTGTTCCCGTATATATTTATGGTGAGTAAAAGTTTAATGAATATCGTCGATATTAACTCACCGGAAATACTTTTTTTACCCACAAAACCTACTCTTGCAAATTATGCGGTATTTGGCGAATATTTCAAATATTTCTTGAATTCATTTATCGTCGTAATCATAAACGCTTTTTTCGTTCCTTTAACCAGTTGTCTTGTCGCTTTTCCCTTGGCACGATATAAATTTAAAGGCGATACGTTTATTTTTACGCTAATATTAGCAACGTCAATGATACCGAGTTCGGTAATCCAAGTTCCGCAATATCAATTATTCGTAAAATTTGGTTTAACTGATACGCTCGCATCGCAATTCATCGGTTCTTTTTTTGGTGGAAGCGGAATGCAAATTTTCTTAATAATACAATTTATGAGAGCATTACCCAAAGAACTTGACGAAGCGGCAAAAATTGACGGTGCAAACAAATTGACGATATTTATACGCATAATGTTGCCGTTATGTCTTAACGTATGTATTTATCTCGGGGTTAGTATTGCAATAGCAAAATGGAACGATTTCCAAGGCCCGTTAATTTATTTAAAAACTGATTCAAAAAGAACTATGGCCGTTGCTTTTTATTATCATTTTGGATCAAGTGGAGACGCAAGTCTTTTAAACAACGTAAAAATGGCAATGGCTACGTGTATGACAATTTTCCCCGCTATATTATTCTTTATTTTCCAAAAACAAATGATTGGTGGAGTTAAAATAGGAGCTGTTAAAGGATGAGTCATTTTAAAATCAAAGAATTAAAAACAGAATATCGCATCAACCCGTTAGGTATTTTTACAAAAAAACCCCGTTTTAGTTGGTCTTTTACAGAAGAAACTGATGAAACGCAAACCGCTTACAGTATTAGCGTTTCTAACCGCAATAAAACCGTATGGTCGACGGGAATTGTTCAATCTTCAAATAATATTAACGTTGAATACGCTGGCGAAGAATTAAAAAGTTCGGAAATTTATAACGTTTCTCTTTGCGTTTATAGCAAAACGAGCGTTGCCGAAACGGTAGGCACGTTTGAAACTGCTCTTCTAAACGAGAGCGATTGGCTCGCTATGTGGTCAGGCTCAAACGCAGTTTTTACCGAAACCACTACCGTTGCCCGCAAAGTTTTTTATATAGAAGATAAACCCGTAGACAGAGCAAGGGTATATCTTCTCGGCATAGGCTATCACGAACTTTATATTAACGGAAAAAAGGTAGGCGACGAATTTTTAGCACCTTCCAATTCAGACTATACGAAAAGTCTATATTATAAAGTTTACGATATCACCAACTATATTTCAGTAGGAAATAATACCATCGTAGTAGAAATAGGTTACGGATGGTATGGTAAAAAATCTTTCTTGTTGCAAATGTTCGCTGAATATAAAGACGGCACACGCTTTGCCGATTATTCAACTATAGACGGCTTATGGAAAGTAGGTGGCGGAGCAATAACGAGAAACACCGTTTTCGGCGGTGAAACACACGATAATATTTTACTCGAAAAAATAGGAGATTATTATTCGCCCGATTACTATGCCGATTGGAACAACGGTTGGATGTTTGCTTTTCACCAATTAAAAGAAGCGGGGCAACTACTCCCCGACCAAACCGACCCTATTCGTATTACAGGCGAATATAAACCCGTTTCTGCAACGAAAGTTGGAAACGATACCGTTTACGATTTCGGTAAAAATATAGCGGGTTGGGTAGAATTAAAAGCAAAAGGCAGTAGAGGCACTAAAATTTCTATGCGTTTTGCAGAAGGTCTTAACGCCGACGGAACAATAAATCAATTAAATTTAAGAACGGCTACCTGTCTTGACGAAATTATTCTTTCAGGCAACGGCGAAGAAGTTTTTGAGCCTAAATTTACTTATCACGGCTTTCAATATATGCAACTTTCAATAAACGGTGATGCAGAGATTTTATCAGTTACCGCAAAACACGTTCATAACGACGTAAAGCAAACGGGTGAATTTTCTTGTTCAGACGAACTTTTGAATACGTTGCACGATAACGTATTGCGTACGGAGAAAAACAATCTTCACTCTATTATGACCGATTGTCCCCAACGTGATGAACGTATAGGGTGGCTCAACGATTTATCTTCCCGTGCTTTCCAAAATATAGTTAATTTCGATTTATCACGCATGATTCCTAAAATTTTGCGGGATATAAAAGACACTCAAAACGCTAATGGTGCGATAGCAGATACTGCGCCTTTCTTGGCTGGTACGATTCCCGCCGATCCCGTTTGCGCAAGTTACATTTTATACGGAAGATTGGCTTATCGCTATTATGGTGATAAACGAGTTCTTGAAGATTATTACGACAGTTATAAATCTTGGATAAATTGTTTGATGAGTTATACAAAGGATTATATCCTTGAATTGTCCTATTATGGCGATTGGGTTGTTCCCGAGTGCTATATGGACACCCGTTCTACGCCTGCGTACGTTTCAACTGCTTATTTATATTGGCAATTAAAACTTATGTCTGAAATAGCCGAAATTTTAGGCAAAAGCGAAGATAAAGACCTTTATCAAAAAATGAGCAACGATTGCGCTACGGCAATAAACGACAAGTGGTTTAATAAAGATTTACTTTACTACGATAATAATTCACAATCGGCAAACGCAATGGCAATTAGCATTGGTTTTGCCCCCGAATATGCAAAACAAGCCATTATAAATCATATAAAAGAAGACGTCGTTGCACGAGATTATCATAGCACGTCGGGTAATCAAGGTTATAGACATTTCTTCTACGTTTTAGGCGAAGAAGGGGAAACTCAATTACTGTTAGACGTTTTAAAAAATCCTGAATACCCGGGTTGGGGTTATATGTTAGCAAACGGCGCAACTACCATTTGGGAACGTTGGGAAAAAACGATGCAAATGGAAATGCACTCTTTCGACCACCCGATGTTCGGCAGTTTCGACGGTATATTCTATCATTACCTTGCAGGTATAAAAATTGACGACGACGCATACGCTTGCGATAAAGTTACTATTAAACCTCAATGGAACAACCACCTTAGCGAAGTTAAAGCATCTTTAGATACTATTCGTGGTAAAATAAGCGTTGCGTGGAAGAAAGTCGATAATAAAGTGGAAATAGCCTTAAAAATACCCGCAACTATAAACGCTGTGCTCGATTTTAGCGGAACTATTAACGGCAAATCTTTTGATAAAGGTTATGCTGTTGGCGGTGGCGAATACTCTATCATCTGTAATTTATAACTCATTATTATCTTTTTTAGTTACTCTCGTATGTAAATAATCAATATTTTTAAAAAATCATTAGATGAGGACAATTATAATGAATAAATTTAAAAGAATAATGACGCTAGTCTTATGCGGTTGCTTTACATTTTGTTTGGCGGGTTGTTATGAGAAAGAACCTTCCGACGACAATAAAACTCTCGTATTGCCTGAAGAAAAAGAGTTCAGTACTCTTACTACTTGGAACGACGAAATGTTCGACGCTTACGTTCGTCCCTATTGGTATACTCGTGAAATATATAACGAAACGGTCGTTTTTGTAGGCGAAGAAGGCGTGGCTACGCTTATGTACGAGCCCCGTGAAATAAATAGCGTAAGAAGTTACGATTTATTGACTGATTATCAAGAAGGCAAAGATTACGAAATCGAAGGTACTCAAATCAAAAGAGTAAAGGGAGGCAATCTTCCTTATTGGAAACCTGATGAATATTTCCTTGAAAAGTCTAATAATTCATCTGTTTCTATTACCGTAAACCACAGTAAGATTGACGAAGGCTTGGATTTAGACGACTCTATCCAAAGATATTTAAGATACGACGAAGGGGCTAAAATCACCTCTAAACAAATAGCCGTAACTTATAGAACGGATCGCTTATACGACGGCGTTTTACCCAAAAATCAAACTGATAAAGTTGTAGACTTCGTAGAAAAACTCGAGGCTGGGGAAGACGTCAATATTATGATTTACGGGCCTTCCACAGGCGTAGGGTGTAATGCAAGCGGAACGAGTTACGGCGGAAATATTAACCCGTATATGCCGGCTTTCTACGATATTTTAGTCAAATATATAGAAAAAAATTACGGCGTAAACGTAAATCTTATGAACGAATCCGTTGGCGGATGGAAATCTTCAGATTTGCTTGCAAATTACGATAAAAAAATAAAAAATAAAGAAATAGATTTAATGTTTTACATTTGTCCCGGCTCTAACGACGGGCAAACGAGTGAGGCAACTTATTCCGCAAATCTTTCATTAACTTTCCAAAAGTTTTTTAAAGACTATCCTAACGCAAATCTCGTCGTTCAAACACCTACCACACCCAACGAGCAAAGCACGTGGGTAGGTAATACTCCTAAAATGCCTGCATGGGTGGATGCGGTAGTGGCGGAAAGTGAAGACTGTAATCGTATAGCCGTTTCCCACGTTGACGAAATTTTTAATTGGATGTTAATCAAAGGTAAACGTGGTAGAGATTTTTTGGCTAACAATATCAATCATTATAACGATTTCGCTTTAAGAGTTTACGTTCAATGTGCTCTTAAAACCATTTTTGGTTATGATTACGTGGAGGAAATATATGAATAACAAAATTAAAAAAATATTATTAACGGCATTAGGCACTATGTTTTTATTCTCAGCAACGGCGTGCGACAAGTCTCCTGCGCCTGAAAAACAATTACAACAAGCAGAAGAAAAAGAGTGGGTAAATATAACCACTTACGATAATTCTTCTTTACCCGCATATTTGCAACCTTTTTGGTATACTCGTGAAATATACGACGATACCGTAGTTTTTGTAGGTGAAAACAGTTCTGCTAATCTCTTATACGAACCCACGGGCGAAGTTATAGTAAGAGATTACCAACTTAAAACTACTTACGTTGAAGGTAGAGATTATACCATCGAAGGTAAAACTATAACCAGAGTCGCAGGCGGACAATTACCCTATTTTGAAGTTGACGATTATTTCTTAAAAACACCCGGTAGCGTACAAATAGGCGTCCACGCAGGTAAATGCGAATTTGATTTTGACGAAAACCGTTTCCTTTATTACGGCGAAGGTACTTCCCTTACAAAAAATCACGTTTCCATTTCATACCGTACCGACCAATCGTGGTCAGGAATAATGCCTCAAGGCAAAACGGATAAAACGGCTCAACTTATAGATAAAATAAAAACTGATAAAAAAGCGTCTTTTGCTTTTTACGGCGATTCTATTACCGTTGGTTGCAATGCGAGCGGAACGTCTTACGGCGGGAACGTAAATCCTTACCTTCCTTCTTGGGCGGAATTAATTGCAGATTGGGCTGCCTATAAATACGACGCCGAAATTACCGTAACAAATAAGGCTGTCGGCGGTTGGCAAGTAAAAGACGGATTTAGCAATTTCAATAGGGATATACAACCGATTGCAGAACAAACGGACTGTTTAGTTTTAGCGTTTGGAATGAACGATGCATCAACTAAACTAAACGATTACCGTGATATGATTAACGAAATGGTTTCTCGTTATCTTTCCGCAAATCAAGAAGGAACCGTTTTACTCGTTTCTCCAATGAATCCTAACACTCAATCCGTATGGGTTGGAAATCAAAGTAAGTTTGAAAAAGAACTTGATGCTGTGGCAGAAGAATATGCTTCCGTTGTCGTTGCTCCGGTAAACACCGTATTCACCGAATTTGAAACTATGGGAAAACGTACTCGTGATTGGTTAGCAAACAACATAAACCATCCCAACGATTTTGGCGTTAGAGCGTATACCCAAGTTATATTAAAAACACTTTTTGGCGATGATTTCTTCGAGGAGATTTATAAATGAAAAAAATAATTTCTTTTATTTTGGCTTTTCTTTTTTCGATTTTTACCATAGGCTGTTCAAAAAAATCTGAAGATACGAGAAGTTTGTCTGCTATTGACTACTCTTATCTCAATTTATCGGGAACAGACGCTTTAGGCCGTCGAATTGAAACGGGTTCATCATATAAAGAAGACCAAAAACACGTTGGTATTTTCTATTCGTTTTGGATAGGACAACATCCCGAATTACAAAAAAGCATACAAAATATTCAAAACTTGTTAGACCAAGGTCAAACGGGAATTGAAAAGTTAAAAGACCTTTCTGATGCTGGGCAATTCTATTTTTGGGGCGAGCCGTTATACGGATATTATAATATGCAAGACCCTTGGGTTTTAACCCGTCATGTAGAACTTCTCACTATGGCAGGAATAGACTTTCTTTGTGTCGACGCAACGAATACGTTTGAATACGTGAAAGTTGGGGAAACGCTTTTGCCTATTTTGCGTGCTATAAAAGAACAAGGCTTTAAAGTTCCCGGCGTTTGTTTCTATACGAACACAAGTTCCGGCACTACTGCAAATAGAATTTACGAAAACTATTATAAAGACGGCAAATGGGACGATTTATGGTATGCTCCTAACGGGCGTCCTCTTATCGTAGGTATTACTGAAAATAATAACATGGCATCTGACCAAACCAGATACCATAACTCTAAAGATTTCGTTTCTCCCACTTTGCAACGTTATTTTGAAGTAAAAGAATCAGAATGGCCCAACGGTTTGCCTAACGATAATTCTATGCCTTGGATGAGTTGGGATTGTCCTCAAATAATCCACAACGGATACATAGCCGTTCCCGTAGCACAACACGGGCACGACACTATCAGCGTAAGCCATATGGCTCCTGAATCTCATAGAGGCTACGACAATAAAAAGGGAATAGTTACGGGCGATTATAGAGAAGGTCAGTCTTTCCAACAAATGTGGGACACCGTTTTTGAAAACGAAAACGATGTTTCAACCGTTCTCGTGTGCAGTTGGAACGAGTGGATGGCTCAAAAACAACCCAATACCGGCGATTTCGTTGACGTTTATAATTGGGAATATTCTCGTGATATTGAAATGATGAAAGACGGTTACGGCGATAATTTCTATCTCCAACTTTGCCAGAACGTGCGTAAATTCAAACTTAACTCGGGCGTAAGTTACAGTTATCCTAAAACCGAAATAAATTTAGATGCAACCGATCTTTCTAAAGAGTTTGAAAACGTAAAATCTCACTATAAGGATTTTTCGGGCGACGCTCTTGCCCGTAATTTTAAAAATGCAGCGGGCACGGAAAATTATATAGATAATTCAAACCGTAACGATATAACCGATATAAAAGTTGCGCACGACGGAAACAATCTTTATTTTTACGTTCAAACTAAAGACGCTATAACCGAATATAACGGTACTGATAAAAATTGGATGAACGTCTTTATCGGTGAAGGTAAAACGGATAACACTTTTGCTGGCTATAAATACGTTTTAAATCGCACGCCAAACGGCAATAAAACTTCGTTAGAAGTATATAACAACGGTCAATGGGAAGAAAAGGGAACGGCAGATTTTCGCATTAAAGATAACGTTATGGTCGTTTGCGTACCTTTATCTTCAATAGGCAAATCAGCAAATAAATTAGCAATAGAATTTAAAGTATCTGATAACGTTACTAATCCAGACGATATAATGGACTATTACGTTACCGGCGACTCCGCTCCAATAGGTAGATTAAGTTTTTCATACGGTAAATAATAGGGGGATTTTAAGATGAAAAAATTTTTAACGTTATTATTAACGGTAATAATGAGTTTTAGCTTTTTTACTTGTTGCTCTAACAATGATGATGAAAAGGTAACGAACGTGATTTTTCCTAAAAAAGAAACTATGAAAACAGACGGACAACTTTATACGGGAAATCAAGTAGAATTCCCCTCATCTCTTTGGGAAACGCCTAACGCAGAAAGATACGACGTATTAGATCGTGACGGACTAGGCGTATACGGATATTTTATCGAATCCGTGCAAGACACCGAAATTTTTGCTTTTGTAGGTATTCCCGAAGGCGCAACTAAAGAAAACCCCGTCCCGGGTATAGTACTCGTTCACGGTGGCGGTGGTACGGCTTTCTTTCAATGGGTATCCTATTGGGTAAAACGTGGTTATGCGGCAATAGCTATGGATACGGACGGAAATATGCCCGTAGAAACTTCTCTTATGAGCAATAATAACCACGCTGTTAGCATAAAAAATCACGGTCCTGCTAACACGAGATTTGCCGATTGGAAAAAACCCATAGAAGAGCAGTGGGCGTATCACGCAACGGCGGCAGTTATAGTTAGCAACTCGTTTTTAAGAAGTTTTGAAGGCGTTGATCCTAACAGAATTGGCATAACGGGAATTTCTTTCGGTGCTTTTTTAACTTGTCATACCGTAGCGTACGACGATAGGTTTAGTTTCGCTATGCCCGTATACGCTTCCCTCGACCAACGTTCAGGCGAAACGCCTTGGGCTGAACTTATGTCTGGCGATATTGGTGAAGTTTGGGATAATAATGCTATTTTAGAAGAAAACTCAACACCGATATTATACGTGAACAGTAATGCCGACCAAGGTTTTTCAGTAAAAGCAACTACGCAAAGTGATATAAAAACCAAATATAGTCAAATGTTATTAAAATATAATTTTAAACATAGCCACGAATTAGGGGCTTTCCAAGTTCCCGAACTTCTTACGTTTGCAGATAATATATGCTTTGAACACGCAGGGCTAATTCAAATTGTTGAACAGCCCACGGCGAATAAACAGTCGGTTGAAATTAAACTTCCTAAAGACGTAAGCGTTGATCTTGTAACAGGTTATTATACTACGTCAAACAAACTTGTACAAACTACTACTTGGATTCCCGTCGACGGCGAGTTTTATAAAGGCGTTGCCGAAGTTAGTATTCCAGGTAATGCAAAATATTTTTATATTAACGTTACCGATAGTAGAGGGCTTGAAGTTTCTTCTCACGTTATTCCGTTAGAACAATAAAAAATTATAAACCGTATTCTAAAAAATATAAAGGAGAAAACAATGAAAACGATAAAAGACAAATACTTAGTAGTAGGCGCAGATTTTGCAGGTTTTCCGTTAAAAGAAGTGGTTGTTGAACACTTACAAAAGAAAGGCTGGAAAATTCTTGATTTAGGTGTAAAAAAGGATAGCGATCCCAACGATACCGACTTAATGTTTCATAGAGTAGGCTTGAGAGTAGGAGCAGAAATATCCGAAGGTAACTATGAAAGAGCGCTTTTGTTCTGTGGAACGGGTATGGGAATACATATCGCAGCGAGCAAATGTCCGCACGTACACGCAGGCGTAGTAGAAAGTTTACCCGCCGCAACGAGAGCGATAACGGGAAACGGCGTAAACGTATTAGCGATGGGAGCGTTCTACGTAGCACCGCAAACGGCGTGTGATATA